>NZ_JBUEDD010000016.1:0-127762 GCF_054955055.1 Paenibacillus sp. J5
TCCTTCATGATCGCTTGATTCAATACATCATTAAAAGTAACCCCAGAGGATGAGTTATCCGGATGTATAACCGAGACAAGTCTGTTTAATTTGTCATACTGCAGTTTAGTCTGGTACCCTTTCCCATCCGTATACGACATGACCAATCCAGTGGATTTATCATAAGTGAAGGTATTGACTGTCTGCTGAGTTTGACCATTCACTTTCGAGGTTTGAATCGTCTGTTTTGTCGGAAACGCATAGTTATACGCGGCACCAAATTCCGTAATATAGACGATATCCTTGCTATCATCCTTAATAGTTGTACGGAGCGGATTACCGTAAGCATCGAACTGATTAATACTGACTTGGGACAATAAAGGGCCATTGACCTGATTGGCTCTTACCTGAATCTGCGTTACGCTCCCCTGGCTGTTACGCGTGAAGGATGTGTACCGTGATTCTGTCGCGCTTGCTGGCTCTAGCTGGCTGATCAGCAGTCCTGTCGCAGAATATCCATACGTAACAGTTACGCCTCTTGGATTAGTCTCGGTGACGATATTGCCAAAATCGTCATACACCCGAGTAGTTTTTAATTCAGCCAAACTCTGTGTGCCTTTTTTATATTGTGTGCTTGTTTCGATTGGCCTTGTATTTTTCTTCGCCTCATCATATTTGAAGGTGGTAACCTTCTGCTCATCTCCGACCTTCTGAAGGAATTGATTCGTGTAGATCACAGGCGCCTCATTCTCATTGGTCACTTTTTTACGATGATCGAAGACCGTGGTGGTCAAGCCGTCACTTACATTGACATAAAAATTTGCGATATTTTGATTATACGAGGATGCATAATCTGTAGGGAACCCGCTTGGACTAGTATAGGTATAATCCTGGCGATTAGATTGCTGGCCGTTGGCAATATCTTTGCGTGAAGATATACGATATTCATACTGATGTGCGCCTGATCCAATCTCCCTGCGGACAGATCCATAGGTATATTCCGTTTTTGCTCCTGTCGGATATACAATTTGACTCAGTAAAGCAGCCGGATTAATGGTGTCAGGTAATCGCGTCGAAATCTTATATGTTGGCTTAGCCAAATTATAGGTGTATTGTGTGTTCCTTCCTTGCGGATCTGTCACTTTAGCAAGCAGCTCTGTCTCATACTCTACAAAAGGACGATGCTGGTCATAGGTAATATGAGTCTTTTTGTCATAGGTTACCGTTTTCGTTCCTTGAGTGAGAACTACGGCAGACTTGGAATATTCAATATGAATCTTATTGCCGATTGCATCGATAATATCGGTTAATACGTTGCCATAGATCTCGTGAGTGTTATAGTGAAATTGGACTGTATTGTTGTAGGCATCAGCGATCTGTATTAATTTCCCGTTTGACGCAAAGTAATATCGCAGACCCTTGTTCGTTTTCAACACCCTGCTGGATGACAGACCATTGACTTTTACTGTAGAATCGTTAGCCAGAGTTAAATCTTTGAATGGGTAATTTTTTAATGTATTACCTGATATTTCATATGAGCCCTGTCTACCCATTTTGAGAAAGCTTCGGTTTTGGTCCCATGTAATATAGGGAATATCCCATGACCAGCCCTTCCCGATCGGGAAAAGCTGCTCCTCCTCTGTTTTCTCTGTGACTCGATCACGGTAACCGTGATCCAGGGCGTTATAAAACTCTTGGACTAAGCTAACCTGCCGATCCATGGTCACATAAGTGACGATACGGCTGCGGTTGCCTGCACTATCTGCATCGGACCATGCAGTTATCATGGCTTTAGCACCATCTTGTTTTCTCGCTGCAAAATAACCATACCACGCGACGGCGGAATCAATATACCCCATCTCTGCAGTAATATGCGTCATAAACCCATTCTGTAGAAAGGTTTCACTCTTCTCCTTCGTAACTATATTTTCAGTTTCCTTAAATTTAGCCCCATGAAATGCTATATAACAATTACAATACCCACTGACCTGATAGCCCTTTTTGAAGAAGCTTGAATTCGCAGAATCATACATGCGAGTGAGTGTGAAAGATAGACCGTTACGACCAGGAAGCGTGAGATCCGTCTCTTCCACACTTAAGCTTCCATCCATTGTAGATATATTTTCAAACTCATTTGAAATAGAGAAGGGGGCCTGTGATTGCCTTATATTGGCATCGCCTATCGTTTTTAGAATTCTTGGATCAGGGATAGAACTGGTTGTCGCTGCAAGCTGCGTCCGCATCATACTAGGATTAACAGCCCGTCCCTTCAACGATTCCACGTCCTCTACAAACTGTGGGTCCCCAATTGGAATACCTTGGTCTTCCTCCACTTCCTCAGTGAAGTCGATCTGCTCCATATCTTCAAGCACACGATCCTCGTTGGAGCGCATCACGGTTTCCTGACTTAATAATTCTTCATCTTCCTCGGTTATTATTGTACCTTCCTGACGGATTGTACCGTCCATTGGCTGGATCGTCTCTTGGCTCCATGCCATCTCCCCTGGAAACATTCCGAAAAGGATGGTAAAAATGAGCATGAATGATAGTAATCGTCTCAAAAAAAATCCTCCCTCTATGTCCATCTAACTCTATTACTGCAATAAGATTGCTCGTTCCACACTACAGTGCTTGCGCGGCAAATCTTTTGGAATAGTCTATTCAAAGGGAATTCGGGCAATTTCATAACTGTCGGACAGCAAAGCCTGGGCTCCCGTTCGTTTCATTGCACTCACATTGGTCGACTCGAAAATTTGCGGCCTAATTTCTTCAAGTCCCCTATTCTCATCAACATAATGCATGTTTTGTAGGGTTTGTATTGAGCTTCGACTACCATCCTCCAATTCAGAATAAGGCCAGAATCTGACTAGGACACCAGATTCGTCACCGTCGAAACCAGGTTTCCGTTAGCATCGTAGGTATATATCCGACGGTATTCGTTATCTCCAACCCAGAACTGGAAGACAATCAAGCGATTGGAGGCATCGTATTGATACACATTAAGCTTGGGCCACTTCACGCCTGTTGGATAGAAGGAATTTACATTTGTCCCATTACCAAACTGACCGCTGGCGTTATTCCCCCAACTCCATACATTGTTATCACTTGTTACTACGGTTGTATAGTTGAGTCCAACGGCAATATTCGCAACATTCGACATGATACCAACTCCACCGGCTCCTCTGACTTGTACCGGAGTTGTTCTGTCCGTCGTCGTTCCATCCCCCAGGCCGCCGCTCGTGTTGTCTCCCCAGCTCCAGACAGTACCATCTGTTGCGATTGCCGCCGTATGCGAAACGCCTGTGCTCAACGTTTTCACGTTACGCAATATACCTTCCCCTCCCATTCTCTTCACGGTCACAGGTGTCAATTGGTTGCTTGTTTCTCCGTTGCCCAGGCGGCCGAACCCACCGAAGCCCCAACTATAGACAGTCCCTAGAGCATCAAGAGCAACAGTAAAAAGATCACCAGCATCCAATGCCGTGATTGAAGTCAAGGGATGCCTGCCCCACTTGACCTGAACTGGTGTCTGGCTATTAGTTTCCGTGCCATCGCCTAATTGACCATAAGCATTGTAGCCCCAACTCCACACGGTACCATCCACTTTTAGTACCACGGTATGATATGTCCCAGCGGCAATGGATACGATATTCGTCAATTCTCCAATACCAAAGCGGCCTCTGACCTGTACTGGTGCATAGTATGAGCTGCTCGTTCCATTTCCCAACTGACCGAAGTTATTTTTGCCCCATGTCCATACCGTACCGTCGGATTTCAAGGCCACAGAATGATAATTATTTGTACGAATTGCTACGATATCAGTTAAATAACCTGTACCACCCATTCCCTTCACCTGTACAGGTGTATGGCGAGTAAAGGTCGTCGTTCCATCGCCTAATTGACCGGAGTCATTCAAACCCCAACTCCAGACGGTGCCGTCGGATTTTAATGCGAGTGTATGATTGTTGCTTGCAGTAACGGCAACTATACTAACCAGACCCTTCACTTGCACTGGAGAGCGCCGTTGTATCGTCGTTCCATCGCCTAATTGACCATAATCGTTGGCTCCCCAACTCCAGACAGTGCCATCGGGTTTAATATATGCGGTATGTGAACGCCCCGCAGCAATCGGAACTTCCTGTTTTGGTAAGCCTCCGGAGGAGTTCCCCAAAACGACCGGTAAACTTCTTGATGTCGTTGTTCCATCGCCAAGTTGTCCATAATAATTAAACCCCCAACCCAACAATGTTCCATCTGCTTTTAAAGCCAAGACCATGGAGCTTCCAGCAGCAAGAAAAGAAATCGCTTGCACGCCGTCGGAATTCGTTTCGTTTTTCACTTTAACTGAATTCGATCTGTCTGTTGTCGTACCATCGCCTAACTCTCCCATCGCATTGCTTCCCCAACTATAAAGCGTACCATCGGATTTCAAGGCATATGCACTCATCCCACCAGCCTCAATCGCTACAATATCAAACAGGAAGCCCATCCCTTGCTGTTTCACCTGTACCGGGGTTGAACGATGCACCGCAGTGCCATCTCCTAGCATATTGAATGTGTTTGCTCCCCAACTCCACACGGAACCATCTGATTTCAAAGCATAGCTACTCACGTTACCCGCCGATACTGCAATGACATCGGTTAATACGCCCGTGCCTTCAAGCCCTTTCACTTGTACAGGGGTATGGCGGTCGATTGTTGTCCCATCGCCTAATTGCCCATAATCGTTCCTCCCCCAAGCCCAGACTGTACCATCTGAGCGAAGCGCCAACATATGTCCCGCTTTAGTGTCTATTGCAGTAATGTTGGATAGAATCCCCTGCCCTCCGGGACCCTTGACAGGAACTGGTGTCGTCCGTCTTATCCTTGTTCCGTCACCCAGATTTCCATCATAGTTATATCCCCACGTCCATACCGTCCCATTTGATTTTAGGACGACTCGGTCTGATGTGCTTGCAGAGATTGCTGTGATGTCACTCATGAAGCCAACTCCCCCAGCACCCTTCACTTGAACAGATGTGGAGGTGGTTGTCATCGTACCATCGCCAAGAAGACCATATTGATTGTCTCCCCAAGTCCACACACTTCCATCCGTCTTTAGAGCAACCATATACTCCGATCCCGCTGCTACGGAAGCTACATTATTCCCACCGGGGCCAAGCACCTGTTTCGGTATTTTGGTGTTCACGGTTGTCCCGTCACCCAGTTGCCCCTTATTATTGTATCCCCACGTCCATACTGTACCATCGGACCTTACCTCAGCCGTTGAATAGAAACCTACAGCAAGTTTAACTTGCTTTTGCGCATGGGCCGATCTCATCATCATTAGCCGAGCTGGTGCAGTTTCGAATGTATACGTATACATATCATTCTGGAGAGCGCCCGTCACTGACTGAATCGCTCCCGCAGGAACCATTACTTCGTAATACTCATCATGCTGCAGCGGCTGATCCGGAATGAGCCACAGTATGTCGTCCTGGATAACCGTCTGCACCGGGATCTCTGCCTCTCCCATCCTCAGGTTAATGCCACTATATTGCTCATCTGCTTGAATCAATGTGTTGAATTGAAGATAAAGCGGGGTATCGACGTCTACTTCCTGTTGAACAGTTGGAGACGCATACATAACACTCAATTCTGATACAGGTTCCAGTTCAATGACAGGATGAGTCTCTGTCCGATAAGAGAAGGTATATGTTTGCTGCAGCAACTCTCCGGTCACACTCTGTAAGGAATCATTAGGGATGTAGACAAAAATCGTCTGGTCATATGGCAAAGGGTGTTGCGGTGTGATCGTTAAAGTCTTGCCTTGAATGGACTTGTCCGAAGGCACGACTCCTTCTGACGATAGAACCACTATAGGTTCAACATTATCAACAGCTACAACCTCCTCATCAAATTCGATCTGCATAATTGAATCCACCGCTATCCCGCTCTGTTGCTCTAGCGGAATCGTAGAAACGACATGAGGCCCGCTGCCCGATTGTGCCTTGGTAGAAAGCGGATAGATTAATGTGCCTGCTAACATCCAGCACAGTACGACAATAAGCCATCGAATATGCATCTTCTTACCCATTCAATACACCTCTTCTGTTCATTATATTCTTGTCCTGCTGCTTAACTATCTCTGTACTGAACACGCTCCTGAAGCACTATCCTCATTCAGAATAAACGCCTCCCCTATCCTCTGTAATCTGTTCAACTCATTATAGTTCATGATCTAAAAAATGGGTATATAGTCATATTGTCGAAAAACAATACTTATTGTCGAAAATGCTAAATTTTTTGTAAAATTTGTAGAGAATGCACACCCTGCCCCTAACAGGTCTCGATTATCCCTATTGAAACAGACATCTTTCTAGGAGTGCGTGACGAAGGATCGAAAGCTTCCGAGGTACATGTTCCAAGAAACACAAACAGAGACACCCCATCGGACACAATCGTCCCGGGGTGTCTCTTGCTGCTCATTCCTGCTATCTATCGCTTCGCTTCAGACTACAACGTGGGCTCCATGGACAGCTCCAGGGTGCCGATCTGAGGGGAGTAGCTCGGCGAGCCCGTAATCTCGAACTTGATGTACCGCAGCCCCTCTGGCAGCTCTGCGCTGTTCGTCAGATACGTGCGCCGCCACTGCCCGCTCGTCACGACCGGATCAGCCGATGTATAGGCAATTGGCGTCCATACAGTAGAGCTCAGTCCAGGATCAGTAGCCGTACCATAGACCATCACCGTTCCCGGATTAATAAAGTAGTAGCTCTTCGCCCGGAAGCCTGCGATATGGTGTCCAGCCGTCGCCTCATAGATCATCGACTGTGTACTGCTGTTCGAACGGCTGAGCCGGGAGCTATCTCCTTCGAAATACGTCGACGTATTGGTCGAATCCAGCACCCAACCGGATGACTTCATATAGGACAGGTTCAGATTGTTGAATGTATCCGTCCAGGTGACCCGGCTCGCGATCCTGAGCTCCAGGATGCGGGCCTCTGCCGCGTTCAGTGTCCCGATATTGAGCACACTCGATTCAGGTGCGCCCTGCGACTTGGCTGCGTCAACCAGCGCGCGTGCAGCCTCAACGGACGACTTGTCCGTTAGAGCTAACGCTGGCAGTGGCGGCAGAGCGTCGATTGCATCGATCGCCGACTGGATCGCTGCGGCCACGACGAGATAGTCCGCCTCCAGCAGCGCGATCTGCGCCTCGTTGTCTGCCAGATGCTGTGTATTGATAATCGCCGATGGAGAAGCGCCGTCTGCGATGGCTGCATCGACTAACGCGCGAGCCGCTTGAACCGCCGTTTTGTCCCCGTACACCAGCTCGCTAGCCGCTGGCAACTGGTCGATGGCTGCGATGGCTGCATCGATCTTCGCCAGCAGCGGATCAAGCAGCCGGCTCAGCCGCTGCTCCAGCTCGGTCAGCTTCGCCAGATTGATCACATCGTCCGCTGTCGCGCCTGCGGTCAGAGCCGCAGCTACGAGCGCTCTAGCCGCCTCAACCGCACCCGCATCGGTAAGCTGCAACGCCTGAGCGGATGGCAGCGCTTCGATCGCCGCCTTCGCATCCAGAATCGCAGTCGCTGCTGCATTCGAGATCGCAGCACCGTTGTAAAAGCCGCGATGCGGGGCAGCCGTCGCGGAGACCGGATTGCCATAGTAATCCTTGCCCCCGTTGTTAGCGATAACTACGCCGCTGCCCAGCGCCGGCGAGCCTTCC
Organism: Paenibacillus sp. J5; assembly: GCF_054955055.1. NCBI lineage: Bacteria > Bacillati > Bacillota > Bacilli > Caryophanales > Paenibacillaceae > Paenibacillus > Paenibacillus sp. J5. Next base: position 7,688 of record NZ_JBUEDD010000016.1, read on the forward strand.
CGCAGCTTGTAGCCGGAGACCGTATGCAGCCCGATGCCGCCGCTGCCCGGTTGGACGAAGAACGGATCGGATGTCAATTTGTGAACATCGTTTGGTTCGCTGGCATGATGGCCGCCATAGTACAGATTGTAGTCGATCTGTCCTGTCGTGCTCGGCAAGACATACTCGGCAGAGCCCGTCGTGTAGACGATATTGTTCTTGAAGCTCCATACCTTGCCTGCTTTCTTCGGATTCGTCTGGCAATAGTCGTCGCAATAGATCGGCCGAATCGTCGGATGATCGTTGTAGAACGTGTTATTGTAAATATGCGTATTGTTCGGCAGCGCCAGCGCGAAGGTGATCAGGCCTTTTACCGGCCCGTCATTTTCGCTGATATTGTAACGAATCGTCGTGTTCGTTACGGTCGCCGGATAAGCGCTGCTCTCCACGTCGATCAAGAGCAGGAAGCCGCCCTCGTTATGATGGCTGTAATTGTACTGTACCAGACCGTTATCATGACCGAGATCAATATCGAAGCCCTGTCCGTCGGTGTCGTTGAATTGCGTCAGATACGCTTCATTATATTGCATCACTGTATTGGCAGAGCGGGTAGGGAACATCGACACCGAGGCATTCATGTCCCCGCCAGGGATGAAGCGCGAGCCCGCAGCCTTGCCGACATTGCGCTCGATCAGCGCGCCGTTGGCGCCGAAGACGAGGATCGACTCGCCGTCCGTATCGGCGATGTTGTTGTTGCGGATGACCACGCCGGTGCTCAGTCTGGCGACATCCACGACCAGTTGATCCCATGCAAAATACCGATCCTGCCAAAAGGTAATGCCATCCCGCCCGACATTCTCGACGCGGTTGTTCTCGATCAGCACCCCGTTGAACGAATCGTTACTTCCCGTCGCCCTTACGGTAATGCCGCCGTTAATATGCGCATCGAGCAGCGGCGCACAGTTGAAGCAGCCATTCACCTCATGAACGTAGTTGTTCTGGATGCGGATGTCGTTCAGCTTCGTACCCGCGCCATTGGCCTCGACTAGGATGCCGTAGCGGGCAACGCCCGCTGTCGTAGCCGTACCGGCGTTATCGCTTCCAGAATTGTTGATGACCTCCAGATTTTCGATGACCCAGTATTGCTGGTTCAGCAAGTAGACCGCAGCGCCGCTCGTGAGCGAGCCGCCATTGATGACGGGCCGGTTGCCGATTCCGTAGGAGCCGATGGTGATCGGATTGCCTGACGCGCCCGAGCCCTTGGGATGGAGCTGACCGAACCAGGTGCGATTTTTCTTCAGCAAGATCCGATCGCCTGCCTCGAAAGTCGTCGCATTCACCTTGTCGAGCGACTTCCAGGGACGGCTTGCGGTCGTGCCGCTCCACTGATCATTGCCGTCCTGCGCGTCCACATAGTACGTCGTCTGTGCGGCGTAGGCAACGCCGCTTCCCATCGCTCCACTGAGCATCGTAAGCAGGAGCGCGCTCGTCAGGACAGCGACGAGCAGGTTTTCGAGTCTCTTTGTACGCATTGCTTATAACCTCCTCTGTTCTGCTGCTGATGATCCACCACACTTTTAAGTAAACGCTCTCATTTCGTAGTTGGCGTCACCCCCCTTCCGGGAGATGCCGAGCGGGACACGTCTTATTCATAACGCATCCGTTCGGCCAGTCGCTCCTCGATGACGATATTCGCTTGCTTCCGATATTGCCGTACCGCCTCGGCATACCGCTCCTTGGCGTATTGCTGCTTCACGAGCGGCAGTACGTCCTCCAGCGGGAGATAGCCGCCGGGCTTGCGCTCCAGACCCTCCAGAACGTAGATGAACCCGTTATGATAGAACGCCTCGCTCCACTCGCCAGGCTGCAGCATGGAGGCATGCCTGTAGAGACCGTAGTCCCATCCCGTATCCTGCTTGCTCGTGCTGTTGTCGAATACGCGCACCGTCTGGCTGACCTCTGCGTCGCGCTGTCGCGTAGCTGCGTCTGCCTCCTGCCAGTCCTTCATCCGCTGCAGCGCCGCCTCGATGACCGACGCCTCTGCCCCCTCCGGGACAGAACAGGTGTACATCCTGACCGTCAGCTCATCACGGAGGCCGAAGCGATCGCGATGAGCGAGATAGTAGTTGGCGAGCGCCTCCGCTGACGGCTCCTCGTCCTCCGCGGCGAGCTTCCGCTGCAGCGCGAGTACCAGGCGATCAGTGAGGTAGCGATAATACCCGGCCTCGTCGTACTGCTCGGGGCCATAGATCACCTCACCAGTCCCCGCCGCTTGCTCGCGCCGATCGTTCTCCTCGATCCACTGACGATGAAAGGTCTCGTAGTCGATCTCCTCCACCAGTCCATAGCGCTGTGCGAGCACCTGCAGCGCCTTCGTATCCAGCGCCTCGTCCAGCGCCTGCTCAAGCAGGACATCGATCGGCCGCTCTGTGCCATACTCGGCATACCAGTAGCCCGCTTGATCGACCGCTCCATAGGCCGTGTAGAACTGCTGCACGACAAGGCTGCGCTGACGCTCCATGAAGAGGCGCAGCTCGCCGTACTTGACCGGGTGCCCGTCGATCGTCGCGACGACCTCCCCGGCATCCAGACCCTCGCGCGCATCCCGGCTCAGCCAGCCGCCGAACAGCACCAGCACGGCGACCAGCGTAAGCAGCGCCGCGGCGGGCAGCCAGCGCTTCGGCTTGTTCCTGTTCTTCATCTCGCCCTCCCTCCTGTCCTTGGTATCGCTACTCCCACCTATACCTCGCTCAAGCCCCAGCCGATGAAGTGCTGCAAGGTCATGCTGATCCACTCCGGCTGCAGCGGATTCGGCTGCGTCTTGAGCACCTTCAGCGTCGGCTCGGGGTGATCGGGCTGCGGCGTATGCGGCAGACCCTCACGCCAGCCGTCCTCGCCTGGCAGTCGGTACCGGAGCCGATAACGGTATGCTTCACCATGCAGCTCGCCAGTAATGTCCCGGTAACTTATCGCATACGAGAAGCCCTCGCGCATGCCGGGGAGCGCCTCCAGCCGCCCCTCCATCACCACGACCTCGCCATCGTCTGACTGATACTTATCGGGAGAAAGCTCATGTGCAGACATTGCGCATGCCCCCTCCGTCTCTGCTGGCTCCATCATTACGATCTCTGCCATTGCAGTCTCCGTCATTGCAGTCTTCGTCATTGCGGACTCCGTCATCACGGACTCCGTCTCCATGACCTCGCCGTCTCCCTGACGCATGCCAGAGGAATGCTCATCTCGGCTCTCTGTCACCGCGGATTCGCCCTCTGTCATGATGGCCTTTCCTCCACCGCCAACGTCAACGTCAACGTCAACGTCAACGTCAACGTCAACGTCAACGTCAACGTCACCAGCCTGCGGCTGGCTAGGCACCAGCGTCAAGCGATAGTCCATGCCTGGCACGCCATAGAGGGTGAAGTCATTGGCCGCGCCGCGGACGACGACCTTCGGCCCCTCGAAGAATAGCGGCTGACGATCGACCTTAAGCAGCGCGGAGCGGCTCCAGTCGGCGGGCTCCTCGGAAGCCCGAACGTAGTGGAGGTCCCCCGCCATCGCCAGCGGCTCGCCGCTCAGGATACGCTCCAGACAGCACCTTGCGCGATCCATCGGAAGGGTGCAGTTGTTATGCCCGAACCGGTAGCCGATCTCATGCCGAACCGGGATGCCGAGCGCACGGGCACGATCCACCCAGCGGTAGGCGAGCCAGCTTGCAGTGAATGGATCATGCGTGCCATGACTCAGAATCACCTGCGTACCGTTCGCGGCCAGCCGCCGCATGACCGTCTCGGATGCGGGTGAGCGCACCTCATCGATCTCCGCCAGGTCGCTCGTTCCCAGCGTCGTCTCCAGGAAGCGCTCCATCCCCGACTTGCCCAGCTCGTCGCGCCACTCCCTCCGCCAGGCATCCTTGTAGCCGGTATCCTCGCACAGCGCCTGGTCGAGGATCGGGTGCGTCGAGTTTAGCATCGTGAGCAGCGGCGAGCCGATCAGAAATGGCACATTGGCGCATACCGCATAGCGGACGCGGTAGCTCTGGGTGCTCGGGTTGGCGGCGGCCAGCAGGCTGGCGAAGCCGCCCCGGGAGCCGCCGACCGTGACGATCCCGTCCTCGCGGACGCCGAAATCTTGAATCGCCCGCTCGAACAGTTCATCCAGATTTGCATAGATGGACTGCTGCAGCGTTCGTGTGCCGATCGAGCCACCGCCGTTCCAGATGATGCCGACGACCCCCGCGCCGCGCTCGGTGTACAGCTTGCCGATGACGCGCAGCATGTCCGGGCCGATGACGGAGAATACATTTTCATTCTGATCGTAGAAGCCGCTGAATATGGCCGGGTAATCTGCCGCCGCGCGCTGCCACATCGGCGGCAGAATGTAGGTTGCCAGGCTGCGATGCACGCCCTGACCGATGATGACGTTATGGATGAGCTGGAACGCCGGCACCCTCTCCAGCTCGGCGAGCGGCGTGTCGGCACGGCGGATAAGGGCCGGATAGCCGCTATGCTCCAGCGCCTCCGCCGAGAGCCGGAGCGCGGCTGCCTCGCTGACGCTATAGAGACTGTAGGTCTCGCCGACATAACGCTCATACGCCATCGCACGCGCCTCCGGCTCATCCACCCACAGCGCATAGCGCTCGCTTCGGAAGTAATACGGGCTGCGCTCATCGTCACAGCGGAACTTCCCTGTAATCGTGCGCTGTCCCTCTCCAGCGTCCCAGTCGATCCGCCCCAAGCCATCGGACGCACCATACTGGAAGCCCCCGCGTCCACCGTTCAAGTCGGCGGACCAGTGGGTCGTCACCGGGTAGGCGTGGATCAGCGTCTCAGCGACGATCGTATGCGGCCCCTGCCCTTGCGCGTGGAAGCGCACCTCGCCCTGCTCAAGGTCGACGTCCAGCTCCTCCGTATATCGGGTCTTTCCCGCCTCGCCCCAGGCCACATACAGGCGATGCCCGCGCTCCAGCAGCGTCGCCAGCAGTGTCCCGATGACTGCAAGGCTCACGCTCTCCCCGGCCGCCTCACAACGGACAGTGGCGCTGATCGGCACATAGTGATCCGGTACGAACTCGTCCGTCATTCATCCGCCTCCTCTCTGGTCAACGAATACGGCAACTGCTTCGGCAGCTTCGCAGCCCTCTCAGGCTGAGCCGAGCGCGCATATTCCAGTCGGGCGCCGCGCGCCAGCTCGTCATGGTGAATATACAGCGACGAATAGCGTTCGCCATTCAAGCGCACCTCGCCAAGGTACGGCTCCTCCGCCGTGCGATCAGGCCCGGTGAGCTCGATGGTCTGGCCATTCTCCAGCAGGATCGTCGCGCGCTTGACCTGCGGCGCGAGCAACAGATACTGCGGGACGCCGGGTGTGAACGGATACAGGCCGAGCATGCTCCAGATGTACCAGGCGCTCATACTGCCGTTATCCTCATCGCCCGGGAGGCGCTCTGCCGAGAACAGCTCCCGTGTCGTTCGGTCGATCCATGTCTGTGTCCGATGGCGCTCGCCAAGCACCGCGTACATATAGGGCAGGTGAAAGCTCGGCTGGTTGCTGATCGCGAACTGGCCGTAGTCGATTGCCGCCATCTCGGACATCTCGTGAATCTCCGCTCTGTAGGCGCCTACCTTGAACAGCGGCGGCATCGTGAACAGACGATCGAGCTTCGCGAGCATCCTCTCGCGGCCGCCCATCAGCTCCGCGAGACCGGCGATGTCATGCGGCACCGCCCAACTGCACTGCCACGCTGAGCCCTCGCAATAGGCGCCGCCCCAGGCCAGCTCATCGAACTCCGGCTCGAACGCGCCTGCCGCATCACGCGGCCGCATGAATCCGCTCTCCTGATCGAACAGCAGCGCATAGTTGCGCGAGCGGGCGAGGAATCGCTCATAGTCTTCCGTCTTGCCGAGCGCTCTGGCCAGTTGAGCGATGCAGAAGTCGCCGTAATAATAATCCAGCGCATTGCTCACGCTCTCATGGTGGCGATCGGAGGGCAGATAGCCTAGCGCCGCGTAGTCGTCCAGCCCCGGCCGACCATAACGGCCATCCTCTGCCCGTTCCATCGCATGCTTGCGCAAGCCCTCGTATGCCGTCTTCACATCGAAGCCGCGGATGCCCTTGACATAGGCATCGGCGATCGCAGCGTCGATCAGCGTGCCCGGCATCGCGCTTCGCTCAGCCGGCGAGATCCACTTCGGCATCCAGCCGCTCTCCCGGTAGATATTGACCCACGCCTCCGTCATCTCCGCCAGCCGCTCGGGAAACAGCAGGCTGTAGAGCGGCAGTGTGGTGCGATAAATATCCCAGAAGCCGACATCGGCGTACATCGGCCCTTCATGCACCTGCCCATCGTAGGGACTATAATGGATGCGTCTGTCATCCGTATCGTACTCGTGCATCGTGCGCGGGAACAGGCAGAGCCGGTACATGCAGCTATAGAAGGTGGCGCTCGTCCTAGCATCAGCCGTCTCGAGCTCGATCCGGTCCAGCACATCCTCCCACGCCTCTGCCGCCTCCGCCTGCAGGCTGTCCAGCCCGTGTCCAGCCAGCTCGCGCTCGAGATTCAGCAGCGCTTGCTCGGCGCTGATGAAGGAGGTGGCGATTCTAAGCTCCACGACACCGCCCGAAGGCGGCAGCACGCCGACATAAGCGCCCAGCCCGTCGCCAGCGCCAGCTTGCCCCGGCAGTATCTGGCCATCCTGCGTGAATAAGCCGCTCTGCGCCTCATCGATAGCGCAGTCGAGCGTGATCGCATAATGCATCGCGAACGACGGGTGTACCTCGCCAAAGTGGGCGGAGGTGCTGCCCGTGATGCAGCGCCGGGCCGGGTCGATGGCGATGCTCGACGCGCCAGGGCAAGGCGCGATCAGCCAGCGTGCGCCCTCTTCCCGGCGGAACGTCGCGCGCAGGATGGCGCTGCGCATCGCTGGCGCAAGCTCGAGCATAATGTCGTAGCGCGGCAGCTCCACCTGAAGGCGATGCGGCTGCAGCTCAAGCTGCTCCGGGCGATACGAGGCCGAACGATCGGCAGCCGCAAGCACCAGCTCATCCGTCTGCGGCATCAGAACCAGCGGCGCGTAGTCGCGAATCCACGGGCTCGGCTGATGCGTCAGCCGAATGCCCTCGAAGCGCCGATGCCCCGGGTGAAAAAACCAGCCCGCGCCGCTCTCATCGGACTGTGGACTCCAGGCCGCCTGTCCCCATGGACGCGCGATCAGCGGCAAGGTGTTCCCCTCGGAGAAGTGGTAGCCGGAGGCTGTGCCCTGCAGCGGCTGGACGAAACGCAATTTGCTCATCGGTTAGCCTCCTTTGCGAGCTCGCATAGCTGAATATCGAACTCATACACCTGAATATCGCCGGGCGCCAGCTCAACCTCCACTTGCGCAGGCGACTGCGGCTTGCAGCGGAGCAGCGGCTCGCCCTCTGCGAACCATGCCCGGCCGCCCTTCACCGGCGCAGGCAAGCCGATCGTGGCTGAGGCTGGCTCTGTGCCCCAGTTATGGACGAACAGGAACGCCCCTCGCTCGCCAGCCTCGTCCCAGGACAGCCAGTCGGCACGGAGCGTGCCCGGCGTCACCGTCACCGCTGGGGGACAGTGCAGATGCTCCTCCAGCAGCCGCCGGTAGATCGCCAGAGCGTCCGCGCCCCCCTCCCTCCAGTAGGCGGCGGCGAACATCGTGCCAATCCAGACTGCCTTGCCCTGGCCGTAGCGGGCGAGCGTAATCGCCGGGCTGCCGTCTTCATCGAAGCGGGCGAGCACCTCCGTCTGCTCGGCCAGCTCGACCTCGCACTGGTAATAGCTTCCCGCTCCTGTCAGCGGACGACCTTCCTGCGAAGACGGCATCGACAGCGGGATCGTCTGTGTCGACTGCAGCTTCACCTGATGATAGCTATGGTCGAGATTCTCCAGCGCGTGCACCCATGTCTCCCGGAGTCCGAATACCCGGTCGAAGCCGTAGCCCGGCACCGTATAGCTGTGGCTGCCGTTCTCGGCCTGGATCGAGCCGAACCCGCTCTCGGAGAGGAGCAGGCCGCCGCCAGCGACCCACTGCTCAAGCGTCTGCGCCATCCGCTCGTCCAGATAGAGCGGATGCGGCAGAATCAGGCAGGCATAGTCTGCCAGTCCCTCGCTCGTCAGGTCCTGATCGGAGACGAACTCAACCTTGTAGCCCAGATCATGCAGCAGCTTGTGGACGCCCTGCACGGAGTCATGATAGGCGTCCAGATGCGCATAGATGCCGAAGCTGGCGATCTGGCCCGCACTGCTGAACCAGATGGCAATCCGGTCAGACGGCCTGCGGGCGCGCGCGAGTCGATCAGCGCGAGACTGGATGGCTCGATTGAGCCGGGCCATATCCTCCAGCCATGGCGTGACGCTGCCGTCAAGGTACGTGCTGCCCCAGGCAGGCGCCTCATGGCCGAGCACCTCAGGCCGGTATTGCCAGAACAGGAAGCCGGTGATGCCGCGGGCCAGCGGCACCAGCACATGCCGCTTCAGCTCCTGCAGCGACAGCTTCTTCGGCTTCAACGCCATATCTCCCGGCAAGGCGTGAATCTCCGAGTTGATGATCTTCTTGCCCTTGGCCGCCGAGATGAGCAGATCAGCCGACCAGGCCGAGGAGCCCAGGCTGTTGCCGAACAGATCACACGGCTCGGCCAGCTTGAAGTCATCGGAGCCGGAGGTGATCAGATTGAAGATCGGCGCCGGCACCGTGTGCACCATGACCTGATGTGCCTGGTCGTAGCGCTTGACGACTGCGACCCGCCGCTTCAGATCGTCGGTCAGCGCCTCGGACATGAACAAGCGCCAGTCGACAAGGTCGGCAAACACAGCCTGGCCTCGCGGCGCCTCGATCTCCGACCACTGCGGATACGTGCGCTGCCAGCGCTCATTCAACCGCTCCAGCGTGCCGTATCTGTCCTCCAGCCAGCGATGGAACGCCTCCATCGAATGCTCGCAGTAGCAGACCTGATTGTCGTAGCTGAGCGTCCGCTTGATGCCCGTCGTCAGCTCAGGCTCGTTCCACAGATCCCACACCCATAGCGCCGGATGATCCTTGAACTGCTGCACCGCCGCTTCGAGGAACTCGTCCTTGGCCTGCTGCGCGGGCCGATGATGATAACATGGTCCCGGCGCGCCGCCGATCTGCCGATAGCTGAGCGCCCGTGGCGCCAGAACCGCTCCGTCTGCCGTGACCATCCTCGCATCGGGGTAAGTCCGGTCGAACCATGCGGGCGCCACGTCGAAGATGACATTCAGGATGACCTTGAGGCCGTAGCGATGCGCCAGGTCCATCAGCTCCTGAATATCGTCGAACCGATACACATTCGGCTCGGGCGTGCTGCTGCGCCATTGCACCCAATACTTCACACTGTTGAAGCCCAGCTCTGCGAGCTGTCGCAGATCACGCTTCCACTGGTCGCGATACGGCGTCGGCGAACGATAATATTGAAAGCCGAACGGGATAAACTCTTGTTGCGTTTGCGTCATGGAGTGCACCTCTTCCTATGCTGTTAGGACGCCCCAAGACCTGTTAGAAGCCGCTTCAAAACGTCCGTCTTGGATCACCAACCGATTCAGCCTGGAATCCGCATCGAGTTTTGACCACGGATCGGAGCTTGACCACAGTCGGAGCCTCCGGTGCGCACGCAATTCTCACTACGCTCGCTCCTCGTCTTCCCCTGCTTCCAGTCTTCTCCCTGCTGCTCACCGAACGTTATGAATACGCCTATAAGATCCCGGGGCGTGCTGTATACTATTGAACTTTATCGAGATAATCCTTCTGGAACTCGGCGGCGACGCGGGCGAGCAACTCAGCCGGGTCGGCCTTCTGGTTGGTCAGCACCTCCTGAATGGTGAAGTCGAGCAGCTTGTACAGCTCCTGCGCATTGATCGGCACTTCCGCCCGCATCCCGCGAGAGGCATTGTCCATATAGTCCTTGTAGAGCGCCATGTCAACATTGGTATACTTGTCGATGATCTCCTGCTCGGCTGCCAGCCGATCCGTGTTGACCCATACCTTGATGCCGGTCGGGCCGACGATCAGATTTTGCTCGTTGTTGATCTTCATCGAGTTCTCCAGCCCCTGCAGCGCCTCCGAAGACGCTTGCGGCGTGAAGCCCTTGACGCCCAGCCAGTCGATCGCCGCCGACAGCTCGGCCTCCTTCGCCGATGGCGAGAACATATACAGACCGCCGCCGAGCAGCGAGGCCGGACCAGCCGGACCCTCGGGGAGCGCAGACATGGCGAAGCTCTCGCGCGGCATCTGCAGATACTGGATCATCGCATTGCCGTAATCCGGCATGCCGAACGCCATCGCCACCTGGCCGGTGCCGAACTGCTGCAGCAGGTCCGTGTTGACATCGACCAGATTGTTCGCCGGCAGCACATCGTACTTCCACTTCAGATCCTTGACGTATTGCAGCGCAGCCGTCGCCTCTGGCGAGTTGAACGCCGCTTGCCACTTGCCATCGACCTGCTTCTCGAATTCCGCTCCGAACGCCCAGGCGATATTCATGAACATCCATCCACCCTGATTGTTCTTGGTCGGCAGGAAGAAGCCCGTCTTGCCTGTCTTCTCCTTAATCTGCTGGGCGGTCAGCGCCAGCTCCTCATACGTCTTGGGGAACAGCGGCACCCCGCTCTCGTCCACCATTCCCGCCTCCTTGAACAGGTCGACGTTATAGATCATGCCGATGACATAGGCGTCCTTCGGAATGCCGTAATAGCTGCCATCCTTCTCAACCAGCTTGAGCAGGTCGGGATTAATGGCGTCAGCGTAGCCCTTCTCCTTCATCACCTTGGTAATGTCGGCAGCATAGCCGGCATGGATGATTTTATCCGTCTCGGTGAAATACGTCTCGAACAGCGTCGGCAGTTGACCGCTCGCCGCCTTCGGCAGGAAGGAGTTCACATCATAGCCCCACTCATCCGTGTCAACCTTGACGTTTGGATACTGTGCGTTCATATCGGCAAGGTATTGCTTGTAGATCAGCAGATTGGCCTCGTCATTCGGCTTGGGCCAGTTGCTGATCTTGATCGTGATCTGATCTGCCGCAGGCTCGGCATTGCTGCTCGTCCCGGACGGCTTGCTCGTACCTTCAGGCAACGTCGTGTTGTTCGCAGCATTGCTGCATCCGGCAGCGATCAAGGCGACGGCGGCGAAGGAGAGGAGCGCTTGTCTGAATCGCTTGTTCTTGTTGTTCATCGGATAACCCCTGCTTTCTGTTGTTGGATAGGTAGCTTTAAAACGCTTTCTTGATACTTCTCATGCTATCACACGGCCAATGGGTCTAATAGGGCGGTAATCTGCGAAACGGTTGACTATTCTGCGATCCTGCTCTCCCTGCTACCCCTTCACACTGCCGGACAACGTCGCGCCCTGCATAATGTACCGCTGGAACACGATGAACAGCAGCACTGGCGGCACAATGGCGAAGGTGAGCCCGATAAACTGGATGTCCTGCGGCAGCGACGTCTTCAGGTTATAGATCGCCACGATGACCGTCCACATATGCTGCTCCTTCAGGAGCATGAACGGCCAGAAGAAGTCGTTCCAGACACCATTTACCGCCAGGATAATTACCGTGACGATGACCGGGCCGCTAAGCGGCACGATGATGCGGAAGAAGATGCCCATCTTGGTGGAGCCGTCGATATGAGCCGCTTCGAGCAACGAGTCCGGGATCGCGTCGAAGAAATTTTTGAAGATCAGGATCGTCACCGGATTGGCCGCCGCCATGAACCATAACGGCCAGTACGTATTCGTCAGGTTCAGATGAAGGATTGGGAAATCGACGAGATTGCTGTACAGCGGCACCAGGCCCACCGTATTAGGCAGCAGGATCGTCCACAGCACCAGGACGAACAGGAGCGCGCTTCCCTTGGGCTTGAGCTTGGAGAAAAAATACCCTGCCAAGCCATTGAAGGTGACGGTGAAGAACAGAGTACCCAATGTTACAAGCATAGTATTCATATAGTATTGCATAAAGCTGAACTCCTGCCAGGTTCGCGCCAGCTTGTCAAGCTGGAAGGTGCGCGGGATCAAGGTAGGCGGCACCTGGTAAAACTCCTTCAGGTCCTTGAAGCTCGAGATGATAATCCAGATCGGCGGCAGCAGGCAGATCAGCGTGACTGCGATCATCAGCAGGAACAGCATGCCATAGAGCAGCTTTACCGGCCGCTGCCGGAGCTCCAGATCGCTGATAAGCCGGGTCGAGTTGGGTTTGCTCATGCTCCTCTTCCTCCTTTTCTAGTCGCTAACCTTTTTTTGTAATCGAAAGAAGACGAGCGTAATAACCATCAGGATCAGGAAGGTAATAACGCCCAGGGCGACGGATCGTCCCGCTTCAAAATATCGGAAAGCATAAAAATAACTCTGCAGTTGCAGCGTCATGGACGCGTTGTTCGGCCCGCCCTCGGTGAGCACGAGCGGTTCGTTGAAGATCTGGAACACGCCGCTGATCTGCAAGATCAGCGTCAAGCCGATCAGCGGCGAGATATGCGGCAGCATGATGTGCGCGAGCTTGTGCCGGATGCTCGCACCGTCGATAGCGGCCGCCTCGTACAGCTCATTGTTAATGCTCTGCAGATTGGCGAGGAACAACAGCATGATTGCGCCGAAGCCGCGCCACGTCATCGTCAGCACGATGGTCACGATCGTCAGGCTCGAGTCCTGGAGCCAGCCGAGCGGCGCGATGCCGAGCAGGCCGAGCGCCATGTTGACCAGGCCGTGCTCGCTCGGCTCGAACAGGAACATCCACAGCATTGCCGCCGCGATCCCTGGCACCATGCTGGGGAAGTAGGCGCTTACGCGGAAGAACGACTGGAGCCATCGCATCTCATTGACCAGTATCGCCACAGCGATCGGCACGAAGAAGCCCAGGACGAGCGACCAGAATACATAGACGAAGGTATTCCTCAGGATCTGCCAGAATACAGAGTGACTGACGACATCGACATAATTTTGCAGGCCGATGAACCGGACGGGCTCAAAGCCCCGCGTCTCGAAGAACGACAGGTAGATGCCCCGCAGCAGCGGCTCCCACGAGAAGAACAGGAAAAATAAAACGCTCGGCACGACGAGCAGCCAGGATGACCATTCCTTGATCCAGTACCGGACGAAGCCGCTCCCTCTCGCTCTGCGCCGACGTCCACCGGCAGATGCTGTTCTATCCATGATGATTACTCCTCTCTTCCGGGCCTGCGCACCGGGATCTCTCCGCCGTTAAAGCTGCGGATGACAAGCTGCGGCCAAGGGAATTCGCCCTCGATTGGCTCTGGCCGCAGGAAGCCTCCGGCCAGCTTGCGGGCGCAGCGCACGGTGATCGTCCGCTTCTCTCCCGGCAACAGCGTGAAGTACAGCTCGCCCGCCTCCATCAGATACTGGTCGGTCATCTCCTCTGCATGCACATGAAGCGCTGCGGCTGCGCCCACATTGCTCACAAGCAGTCGGCTCTCCAGCAGCTCCGTATCAGGGATCGCCCGCCAGTCTTCAAGGCAGCTCACCGCAAGTGTCGGCGGCGCCAGCGTCAACGCCGACCGATACAGCCGCTCATCCGAGGCCGCAGAGAAGATGTAAGGGTAACATTCGGCGCTGCCCCCCTCCCAGCGATAAGCGATCCGTACCAGAACCAGCTCCTCACCATCCTCCGGCATCGTCCAGCTCATCGCGCCAACCAGCGCCGACCGATCCTCAGCGGTGAAGGCTTCATAGCGAGCAGCAGCGCAGACCCTCCCCGACACATCGACCGCCTCAACGCGAATCTCGACCGCGATGTCCGGATCATGGCTGTGCAGGTACACATCATGATGAACCGTCTCGCCCCGCTTCACCTGGAGCGTCCGATAGTCAAGCGACACGTGAATCGGGGCAAACGCTTGCTTGGTCCAGTAGTAGCTCATCTTCGTCTCGCCATAGTAGTCGAGCAGATTAGTGCACGAGACATTCGGCCACGGCTCGCTCAGTTGCCAGATGACGCTGCCGCTGCTCTGAAACTTGCGCCGTCGGTTGGCTTCAAGGATGTAGCGCAGCCCCTCCGCCTGCACCCACTGGCTCGCCGCCGCGAACGATTCGAGCTCGTTCAGCTCGCCGAACAGCCGTTGATCGCGCGCCAGCGTGTCCCACCACTCGCCGTGATGCCGCCAGACGATACTCTCCTGCATCGACACTGGCGTCAAATGCGGCTCGCTCAGGAACTTGCGCAGACTCTTAATGCTGCTAACGCCGTCAACGCCGAACTCGCTGTGGAACAGATTGTCATTGTCTCCGTAGAACGTATAATGCTGCGGATTGTCCAGGTACTTCCAGTGCCCGTGCACATCGTGACCCCTCTCCTTCTCCTCGGTGATGTACTGAACCGGACCCGAAGCCGAGGTCGGCAAGCAGAGCCGCTGCGGATCATGGCGCTGCACCAGCTCACGCAGCATCGCCAGATTCGGATCGTCGAATGTCGACGGCTTGTTCGGCGCGCTCATCAGCTCGTTGCCGCCGCTCCATACCGTGAGCGAGACGTAGTTGCGCCTGCTCCTCAGCGCCGTCACGGCCGCCTCCCGCAGCAGCGCCAGAAACTCCGGCTTCTGCGACGGCAGGTTGTCGACGCCCGAGCTGGACTGAATGAACTCCTGCCAGATGAGGATGCCGTGCCGGTCACACTGCTCGTACAGCCGCGTCCGCTCGATCAGCCCGCCGCCCCAGACGCGGACGAGGTTCATATGAGCTTGCTTCATCATGTAGACGATCCGGTCATACTGACTGTCCAGCACATTGCCATATAGATGGTCGAGCGGCGCCAGATTGACCCCGCGGATATAGATGCGGCGGTTGTTGATCTGCACGGTGTAAGGGAGCGCATCGGCTGGACTGCCGTCGTTGGGCAGGTAGGCCAGCTTGCGGACGCCGCTGCGATGCTGCTGCGCGTCCAGCAGCTCACCATCCTCCGAGCACAGCTCAAGCCGTACCGTGTAGAGCGGCTGCTCGCCGTACCCGTTCGGGTACCAGAGCAGCGCCGCCGGCAGCTTGAACTGGACGCTTACTCGCTCGCCGCAGCGGGCGCGAATTGTCTCTACGTGCAGCAGTTGCTCGTCCGGGGAGCTGCATCGCGCCCGGAGGACAACCTCCTCGGCGGTATGCGCGCTGGCTTGCCCATCGCCGGTTGCCACGATGCTCGCCTCAACGCAGATCAGGCCGACATGGCTGCCGTCGGCGATCCGCTGCGCGTCCTCAACATCGGTAGCAAGCCGCACATCATCGAGCTTGCAGCGCTGCTGGACACGCAGGACGACCTCGTCCCAGATGCCGATGTTGACGAGGCGCGTGGAGAAGTCCCATTTGTAATTGAACCGGCTCTTCTGCGTGAACGTCTCCGACGTCTTGCCGATCTGACCCATCTCGTCAGGCGCGTGCATGAGCAGCACCGTGAGCTCCATCGGCTCCGGCTTGAGCCGGGGTGTCAGGTCGAACACCGCCTCGGTGAACATCCCCTTGTGCTCGCCAAGCCGCTCCCCGTCAACATAGACGATCGCCTCATAATCAATTCCCTTGAACACCAGCTCGACCTTGTGGCCGGGCTCTTCGATCGGCTGGATCATCGTCCGATACATCCACCAGCGGTTTTCCACCCATTCGCATTGCAGGCTGTTCAGATCCTTGTAGGGATGCGGGATCAGCCCGGCCTGATACAGATCGTAGTGCACGCCGCCCGGCACGGTCGCCGGCAGCCATTCGCAGATGCCCAGCAGCTCCTGTCCCAGCTCCATGCTAACCGACTTGATCGGCACCCATGGCCAGAATCCCTTCACTTGCCAGGCTGCGTCGCATAATGTGATCTCTCTCATCTGCCCGTACTCCTTCCGTTATCACATCGATTATGGCTGATCATAGCATAGGGACGCTGCCCCTCCTATGCCGCAATCCTGCGAAATGGTAGGTAATACGAGCAACTGAGGGTATAACACTGACGAAGGAGGTAGAATGACTTATAATAAGAGGGAGATCAAATAGACCATTTTGGATCGCGCAGTCATTCAACTATCAGATTCGGCTTCGAATCTTTTTGAACCTAGCATGTTGAAGACAGGGGCATACAACAAGAGGATGGTGGGCGTCATGCTGAAAGCGCTTGTAGTCGATGACGAATATCTGGTTCGTGCCGGGTTGTGTCAGACGGTCGACTGGGAGGAATACGGGATTCAGATTGTGGGCGAGGCCTGCAATGGCAAGGAGGGATTGGAGATGGCGCTGCGGCTCCGGCCAGAGATTATCGTCACCGATATTCGCATGCCGCATATGAACGGACTCGAGCTGCTGCGACACCTTCAGGAGCAGCAGCTCGATTGCGTGACGATCGTGCTCAGCGGCTACGACGAGTTCCAGTATGCGCAGGAGGCGATGCGGCTCGGCGCGTCGCATTATCTGCTGAAGCCGGTTAACATTGACGAGCTGATCGAGACGCTGCAGCGGGTGGCGCAGAGCTTCGAGCGGCTCCGCGAGGAGCGCATTGCCTACGATCGACTGAAGCGGGAGACGCCTGCGTTATCGTCGCATTTCTGGCTGAAGCTGCTGTTCGGTGAAGGGCTGAGTCGCGCCGATATTGCGGAGAAGCTCGCCCTGCTCGGCATGGAGATCGCCGCCGAGACGACACTGACGATCGGCGTCGTGTCGATCGACTCGGCCGCAGAGTCGATCGCCGCAGGGCAGCCGCCCGGGCACATGGAGCACTGCCTTGAGGAGGCGCTGCAGCCGCTGGCCTACACTTATACGAAGATTGTCCGCAGCTCGTCGTCGGAGTGGACTGTAATCGCTGCCAACAGCCATCCCGGCGCCGATGCGGTCGCGAGGTTCCACGAGGCTGGCCACGCGATGGTTCAGGCGCTGCGCGCGCAGCAGCTCCCGGTTGCAGTCGGCTACGCAACGGCTGCTTCGATCTATGCCGATCTGCATGCCGTCTTCCTGACGGCGCGCGAGGCGGCGGAGGCGGCCCGGCTGCGGCAGCAGCCCGTCCAGTACGGCGCCGAAGACCAGCTTCCGGGCATCCGCAAGGAGGTGCATAACGCGCTCAGCTACATCCGCGTACACTATGCCCGCAACATCACCGTTGATCTGGTGGCCGAGTCGGTTCATATTAGCCCAACCCACCTGATGCATCTGTTCCGCAAGGAGCTGAACAAGACGTTCTACGAATGTCTGACGGAATTCCGCATCGAGGAGGCGAAGCGTCTGCTGCGGCATTCGAGCTATCGCGTCTATGAGGTGGGCAGCCAGGTAGGCTTCGGGGACGCCAAGTATTTTAGCCAGATCTTCAAAAAAATGACCGGTCTTTCGCCAAGCGACTATGCCAAAAACTACACCTAGCGGGCGCGGGCTGCTGTCGCTGCTCCGCCTGTTCAGGGTGCGCGGGCGGATCGTCTTCGTCATCGTCGCCGGACTGTCTCTTCACCTCATCCTGATGCTGAGCGTGTTCAACCTGTACGGCTCGACCTATCTGAAGAACAGCCTCTATGACCATATCGGAAATCTGCAAAAGGAAATGAGCACGAGCGTCGAGCTGATCGTCGACGACATCCAGATGATCGCGCTGCGGTTCCTGATGAATAGCGCGATCTATCAGACGATCGGCGATGAGAATCTGGACGCAGAAGCGAAGCAGGCGGCGCTGCACCGTCTGATCGCAGACAACATCTCCACCGACGAGATGATCGGCGATGTCGTCATCATCACCCATGATAACGAGCGGTTCCGCTACCGCAGCGATGACCTCGTCTTCGAGAATCCCGACGATCTGCTGATCGCCCGGGTGAAGGCGTCGCCGATCCCGATCACCGATCATGTGAAGCGCGACGCAAGCGGCGAGGCCTATATCGTCTTCGGCCAGCAATACCGCAGCTTCAATACCGGCCAGAACATCGGCGTCCTGCTCATCTATGTCAAGGAAAGCTACCTGTACGCGCTCTACGAGTCGGCGTTCGAGGGGCTTGGCTACTCCTATATCGCCACATCGGACAAGGAGATCATCTCCCATCCCGACAAGGCGATCCTCGGCAATGTGCTCTCGGCCACTGATGCCTTCCAGCCGATGCTAGAGAAGGGCTACGTCGACATCGCCTACGGCGACCGGAAATACGTCCTGAGCGTTCATCCGCTCGGCGATCGGCTGCAAGGGTTCGGGGTGTCGTGGCGAATCGTATCGGTCATCTCCTATCCCGAGCTGTTCGAGGCAATCAGTCAGGGCAACCGCAACGCGCTCCTCTTCACCGCCTTGACATTCATCGGCCTGCTGGGGCTATCGTTCTATATTGCGGGACGGATCACGCGGCCGATCGCCAAGCTGACGGAGAAGATTCGCAGCTTCGGTCAGCATGGTCTGGAGCCATTGCCGGATACACAGGTGGCGCGGGATGAGATCAGCGAGCTGGAGCATAGCTACTACTCGATGATTGAGCGGATCAATCATCTGATTGAGGAGAACAGCGAGGAGAAGGAGAAGCAGCGCATCATGGAGCTGACCGCACTGCAGTCGCAGATTAACCCGCACTTCCTGTACAATACGCTCGATGCGATCAAATGGACGGCGCGCCTGAAGAAGCAGCCGGAGATTGAGCAGATGATCAGCGCGCTCTCGACGTTTTTTCGGATCAGCCTGCACAAGGGCGACAAGCATATCCCGCTCGGCGAGGAGGTCAAGCTCGTCCAGAGCTTCGTCACGGTCGAGCAGTTCCGGTTCCCGGACAAGTTCGACGTGCGCTACGACATCCCCGAGCATCTGCGCAACGTGCGCATCCTGAAGCTGATTCTGCAGCCGCTCGTGGAGAACGCGATCAAGCATGGTCTCAGCGAGAAGGAAGGGGCGGGCATGATCGAGGTGCGCTGCTGGGAGGAAGCGAACTGTCTGTACCTGGAGGTCAAGGATAACGGCGTCGGCTTCGAGCAGAACGAGGATATACGGTCGATCGACAAAAACCCGTTCTTCCAGAGCGGGTACGGCTTGCGCAATGTCGATGAACGGATCAAGCTGGAGTATGGCGATGACTCCAGCCTGAGCATCAGCAGCCGGCGCGGCGAAGGCACGACCGCCCTTATTACGCTGAATCTGACCCGTTATTTGTTGTAGTGCCGACGCATGTTGCGGTACAGCTCACGCAGCGGCTCGAAGATACTTGCTGACAACTGGCGGATCATAAGGAAGGACAGCAGCAGGATCGCCACGGCGCCGACGACCAGGATGATCCGCAAGCCCGCCAGGTCGGACAATATCGGCGCCCCTGGCACCATAAGCAGCACATAGTCATCAGAGTGGTACATCCGGCGCAGATAGAAGATGGCATCATCGCCTTCGATGGTATGCAGCTCCTCGCGGAGCGACTGCCGATCAAGAAGAGACTGGACGCCTTCCGGCAGCTCGGAGGTCCAGCCGCCGAGGTCGACGACCGTCCGGTTCCGGGTATACAGAACCGTCTGCGCGCCCGGGTAAGCATCCGGGTTCTGGAAGGCGTAGAAGCTGGTCATCTTGTGCAGATCAACGTCCATGACCAGCAGACCGGGGACGGTGCGATCACCCGTATCCAGCTTCTCCAGATAGATCAGCCTGCGCCTGGGGTCCGACTCGCGGTAGACGAGGGAGCCAGTATCCACGATCAGCCATTGCGAGGTCAGCCCGGAGGCGAGAAAGCTACTGTACGCCGGGATCGACCGCACCTCATCATACGTCTTGAAGCCGGACAAGCGGCTCGAAGCGTACATACTGCCCTCGCGACCGTAGAGCGCGAGATCGAGGATGTACAGATTGGAGGCGCTCATGCCATCGAGCAGCGGCGTGATCGATTTGTCGTAGGCTCCGCCGCCGACAGCCTGCTGGACGTTGCCGTTACTCGTGACGACACGCGCCAGCTCCTCCATCCATTTCATAAACAACTGGGCATTCTGATGCTGCTGCCCGGTATATTGCAGCGCGAGCTGGTGCTGCATGTCGAGACTTCTACTCTTGATCGTCAGGAAGACAAACAGGCTTGAGAAGATGATATACAGCAGGATGACGACTTGCAGCAGGATTTTCATCCGCTTATCCAGAGAACTAAACATAGACATACCACCCCTGTGTGAGAAGGCTTCCAGCATGTACAGCCAGCATATCACACTCCCTCCCGATTCCATAGGGGAGGATGACAGGAAAGGGTGGAACATCCGCTGACACTGCGACTCCCCTTTGCCCCCCACCCCTGCCTAGTCTCTAGCCTGCTTCCCTCGCACCCTTGCCGTAGCATGTGAAAGCTGCACCCAGGTTTGTGCCTGGGGCGCGGCGGGGACGCCAGATGGACGGCGATGTCGAGTCAAGTGCCCACAGTGATCAAGAATATGTCTATACGTCACAAGTGTACAAACATAAAATCACCCGCCACCGATTAATTATCGATGACGGGCTGCTCAAAGATCTATAAAGGAGGTATCTGGACTTGAACCAGAAATCAGGGCTTTGCAGGCCCTAGCCTTACCATTTGGCTATACCTCCATGAGAGAAGCAAAGTAACTTTCTTTGATAAGTTAATATTAATCGTTTTTATTCATAGGATCAATATTAAATATCATATAGAAACGATTGGTTTTTCCTATGATCATGCATATTCTCCAGTCCGTAACGGCGCAGCGCATATGCCAAAAATTTGTTTCCCTCCACATTCTCACCAAAAGTTCAATAGTTCATTATGATTTCAATATGATTTATCCTATAATAATAGATAATACCTATCATTTTTCATACAACCTAACATGGAGGCTTTGCTATGGAGCTCAAGCAACTGGAATATTTCATCATGTTAAGCCAGGAATTGCACTTCACTCGTGCTGCCGAGAAGCTTGGAATTACTCAACCCTCACTCAGTCAGCAGATTCGTCTGCTGGAGCATGAGATCGGTATGCCCCTCTTTGACCGCGTCGGTAAAAAAACGATGCTCACTGAAGCGGGTCGGGCGTTGCTGCATCATGGTTACAATGTGTTTCATGAGCTTGCACAGGCGCGCGCAGTCATCAGCGAGCTGCAAGGTCTTAAGAGAGGTTCTCTGAAAGTCGGCGCACTGTTAACGGTTGTCAATTACTTGCTTCCTCCGACAATAGCGGGATTTCATACTAGCTATCCCAATGTAGAGCTCTCTGTACTGGGGTTGCGAACCGGTGATATATACAACGGACTGCTGCAAAATGAGCTTGATCTTGGGATCGTATTCCTGCCCATGGAGCATGAAGACCTTGAAACTATCCCGCTATATCAGGAGAACTTAGCTCTTGCGGTCGCTGCGAATCATCCGATCGCTCAGTCGGCGTTTGCAACACTGGATATTTTGAAGGAGACCCCTTCCATCCTGCTGCCCAATACGTATTTCTTGCGCCAACTGATAGATGAGCAATGCCGATTATTAGCGTTCACTCCCCAGCCCGTATTAGAAATGACAACCATGGAATCAATCATAACGATGGTGAGCCAGGGCATCGGTGTTACGATCCTGCCGAAGGGTTACTTGGATTATATTCATGATCCTCATATCCGCACGATTCCCCTTCAAAACCCCATGCTTACCACACAAATTGGAATCGTGTATCGTAAAAATAAACATTTATGCGCAGCCAGCCGCGTATTTATGGAGCAACTCATTACGACGGTGAAGAACAAAAACGTTTAAGCGGCTCTCCTCACCATGATTCCACATTCTCGAAGTATGCCCTGGCTTTGTTCAATCCCAGCAGAAATTGGTCGACATCGGCTTCCGTATTATACAGATAGAAGCTGGCACGGGCGGTAGCCCCCACGCCCAAATGTCTCATCAACGGCTGACAGCAATGATGGCCTGCACGGATCGCTACGCCATGCATATCCAGCACCGTAGCCAGATCATGCGGATGAACCGCGTCCAGATTGAATGTCACGAGTCCCACTCGTCCTTCCTCCGGTCCATACATCGTCAATGTTCTCATGTGCTTCATCCGCTCGACCGCATAACGAGTCAATTGCTTGTCATGCGCTTCGATGGCATCCATTCCGATCTGCTCCAGGAAATCGATAGCGTCCCCCAAACCGATCGCCCCTGCGATTATGGGGGTTCCGCCTTCGAATCTCCACGGAAGCTCCTTCCAGGTGGCATCATACAGACCGACATCAGCGATCATCTCTCCGCCATATTCACTCGGCTCCATCTGGTCAAGATGCGCTTTTTTGCCGTATAACACGCCAATTCCTGTAGGCCCGCACATCTTATGTCCCGAGAAGACATAAAAGTCACAATCGAGTGCTTGAACGTCCACCTTCGTATGTGCAATGCTCTGGGCTCCATCCACCATCACGACTGCTCCATGCCTATGAGCGATCGCTGCAATCTGCTTCACGGGATTAGCTATGCCCAGTACATTCGAAATGTGGGAGACCGCTACAATTTTTGTGCGCTGCGTAATCGTGTTCTCCACTGCCTCCATCGTGAATGTCCCGTCCGCCTCCAATGGAATATATTTGAGCACTGCTCCTGTTGCCTTTGCCGCTTGCTGCCAGGGCAGGAGGTTGCTATGATGCTCCATGGCCGAGATGACGATCTCATCTCCTTCCTTGCATACCGCCCTTGCATAGCTGCTGGCAACAAGATTAATGGATGACGTGGTGCCACGTGTAAAGATGACCTCCTCCACCCGTTCTGCATGGATAAATTGGGCTACCTTGGCTCGCGCCTCTTCATAGGCTTCCGTTGCACGGGAGCCTAGCGTATGCACGCCCCGATGGACGTTGGCATGGTCCTGTTCATAATATTGTTTGATCGCTTCGATGACCTGAATCGGTTTTTGCGCCGATGCTGCACTATCCAGATAGGCAAGCGGATAACCGTTAATGGTCTGATCTAGTATAGGAAACCATCCTCTTACATAAGAGATATCCATGAATTCTCACCCTTTACGACGGATTGTAGTCAGCGCCTCATCATGAGCGCTGATCGTCCTTGCGATGTCCTCATCGGAATGAGCTGCCGAGATGAAGCTCACCTCATACGGTGTAGGAGCAGCGAGAATG
Source organism: Paenibacillus sp. J5 (assembly GCF_054955055.1). Lineage (NCBI taxonomy): Bacteria > Bacillati > Bacillota > Bacilli > Caryophanales > Paenibacillaceae > Paenibacillus > Paenibacillus sp. J5. Next base: position 30,698 of record NZ_JBUEDD010000016.1, read on the forward strand.
CCAAGCTCCAGCATAACGGGATAATAGGCTTTGAAGAGCTCCATGCTGGAGCCTTTCGCTGTATCGTAATCCACAACCTCCTGCTCCGAGAAAAAGGCCGAGAACATGGAGCCTACCCTGTTGATGTGGAGCGGTATGCCTGCCCGCCTCGCATTATCCCCAAAGCCCTCTGCCAATCGCGCCGATTTTCGTTCCAGCTCCTCATACAAGCCGGGCTCTTCAAGCAAGCGCAGGGTTGTATAGCCCGCCGCCATAGCCAGCGGATTACCAGACAATGTGCCCGCCTGATAGATCGACCCGACTGGAGCGATCTGCTCCATAATCTCGCGCCTACCGCCATATGCTCCTACCGGCAAGCCGCCTCCAATGATCTTGCCAAGACAGGTAAGATCGGGGACAATCCCATACAACCCCTGCGCTCCGCCAGGGCCTACACGATAGCCCGTCATCACCTCATCCAATATAAGCAAGCTGCCATACTGCTCCGTCACCTGGCGCAGCCCTTGAAGAAAACCAGGGGCCGGCGGGATAACCCCCATATTGCCTGCAACAGGCTCGACGATGACCGCTGCAATCTGTTCCCCATATTGTTCAAATAGATAGCGGACGCTGTCGAGACTATTATAAGGTGCCGTCAACGTTTGGGCGGCCACATGCTCGGGCACGCCGGGGCTATCCGGCAAGCCCAGAGTAGCCGTGCCTGATCCTGGCTTGATTAATAACGCATCCGCATGACCGTGGTAGCCGCCTTGAAACTTCACAATCTTGGGGCGCTTCGTATACCCTCTTGCCAAGCGCAATGCACTCATTGAAGCCTCCGTGCCGGAATTGACCATACGCACCATTTCAATCGATGGCATGCTTCGACATATATATTCGGCCATCTTGACCTCAATCTCTGTAGACAAGCCAAAGCTGGTTCCACAAGACGCGGCCTCCTTGATGGCCTCTACCACCTCAGGATGAGCGTGCCCCATAATCAATGGCCCCCACGATCCGATATAATCGATGTATTTATTTCCATCCAGATCGTACAAGTACGCCCCTTGAGCTTGTGCAGCGAAGATCGGCGTCAAGCCTACCGTCGAAAAGGCGCGAACAGGACTGTTCACCCCGCCAGGCACTACCCTTTTGGCTTGCTCGAATGCGGCTATAGAGTTCGAATCCCTTCTTCTCGTGTTTAGCGTCATGTCTATCCTCCTCTGACAAGAAAAAGAAGGTACCGCGTGGGATACCTTCTTTGGCGGTATTTAACCTTTCACATCTTCAAGACTGGCACCGAAATTAATATGATATACGTTGCCGTTAAGCACCAAAGCGGGAACGGATTTCACTCCTGCCTTCTCCGCCTCCTCGATCCGGTTTCGCGCTGTACCCAGATGCACGATCTCCGTCGTTATTTTGGCTGTGTCGAGATAATCAACCACCACTTGCTCTGCATCTACACAGACGGGACAGCCCGCATGATAGAATACTGCTTGTGCCATGGATCATCACTCCTTCATCTCATTATGTAGCTGGGCTACTATATCTAAGTATAGAAGAGAAAGGAGAATCATCAATTTCAAATAACGTATCATTACCATAGGCCAGTGTTATCGTTATTAGCCATGTCGCCGTTGAAATTCAATCAAGAAATCCGCCAGTGCCTTGCAGTGTTTATAAGGAACCGCATTATAGATCGACGCCCGGAGGTGTCCAGCATCACGATGCCCCTTTAAGCCCATGAACCCCTCCTGCTCCAGCTCGGCAAGCAGCTTGCTCTCTACTTCTGAGCGTGCGCGAAAGGTTACATTCATCAAGGAGCGGCTATCCTTATAAGCCAAGCCCTCATAAAATCCGCCACTGTTGTCAAGAACATCATAGAGTAAGTCCGCTTTCTGCTGGTTGCGCTCAGCCATGCCCTGCACGCCACCTTGATTCGCGATCCATTTTAGTACCAGGTTCACCATATACACCGAGAACACAGGCGGTGTATTATGCAGCGAACGATGCTTGGCATGGATGCGGTAATTCAATATGTCAGGGATGGTATCTGGAATACCGTCAAGTAAGGAGCGACGGACTATGGCAATCGTAACACCTGCAGGCCCCAGATTTTTTTGAGCGCCGGCATAAATGAAGGAGAATGCAGAGGAATCAATGGGACGCGACAATATATCACTGGACATATCCACGACCAAGGGGATCTCTCCGGTATCCGGGAAGCTGTGCAATTGGATGCCATCCACTGTTTCATTGGAGATAAGATGGACATAGGCCATGTCCTTCGTAATCGGCAGACGGCTCAAATCCGGCATCTGCTTGAAGCCGGTCTCCTCCCCGCTTGCGAGCAGACGAGTCGCTCCAATTCGCTGCGCTTCCCGCCACGCCTTGCCTGACCACATCCCGCAGTGCACATATCCCGCGACCTTTCCTTCTGACAGAAAATTAAGCGGCACCATCGAGAATTGCAGGCTCGCCCCGCCATGTAGAAATAACACCTCATATTCGGATGAGAGACCCATCAGCTCCTTCAATAACTGCTGCGCCTCATCATGAACCGTCTCATAGGCTTGACTGCGATGGGAGATTTCCATAATGGATGCGCCGATCCCCTGAAAGCTTCGCAATTCTGCTTGTGCCTCCAGCAGCACCTCCGCCGGCAAGGCTCCGGGGCCTGCACTAAAATTATACGTATACACCACTAGCCATTCACTCCTGTAATCCTTCGTATAAAGGGAAGCTCGATGTGATTTCAGCTACACTTCGGCGCACTTGCTCCTTCACCGCAGCGCTGTCGGGATGTTTGAGCACAAGGCCGATGAGCCTTGCAATCTCCTTCATCTGTTGCGGGCCTAGTCCTCGCGTCGTCATAGCAGGTGTGCCAAAGCGTATGCCGCTTGTGACGAGCGGGCTTGCCGTATCATGCGGAATCGCGTTCTTATTGGCGGTAATCCCCACCTCATCCAATACATGCTCCGCTTCCTTGCCAGTTCGTCCGAGTGGACGCAGGTCGAGCAGAATAATATGGTTATCTGTGCCTCCTGATACCACTGTGAATCCTTCATTTGCCAAGGCTTCGGCTAATACTTTAGCGTTGTCCAGCACCTTCGCGATATAAGTGTTGAACTCTTGCTGCAAGGCTTCCCCGAAAGCTACCGCTTTGGCCGCAATCGTGTGCATGAGCGGGCCGCCCTGAACGCCAGGGAAAACCGATTTATCGATCGCTTGCGCCCACGGCTTACGTGATAATATGATGCCGCCTCTTGGGCCCCGCAGCGTCTTGTGCGTGGTTGTCGTAACAAAATGGGCATGCGGCACGGGATTAGGATGAAGACCTGCAGCGACAATTCCTGCAATATGCGCCATATCGACAAAGAACAGCGCTCCTACCTCAGCAGCTATCTGCGCGAACATAGCAAAATCGATCATTCGCGGATAAGCACTAGCCCCAGCAACAATCATACGCGGGCGATGCTTAAGGGCAAGCTTGCGCACCTCATCAAAATCAATACGAGCCGACTGCTCATCTACACCATACGCTACAAAATTATATAATCTGCCGGAGAAGTTAACCGGGCTTCCATGTGTCAGATGACCGCCATGAGCCAGATTCATCCCTAGAATCGTATCCCCGGATTGAACCGAAGCAAAGTATACCGCCATATTCGCCTGAGCGCCCGAGTGAGGCTGCACATTGACATGCTCTGCGCCAAACAGCGTTCTTGCGCGCTGAATAGCCAGCTCCTCGACCCGATCCACATATTCACAGCCGGCATAGTATCTTCTTCCTGGGTATCCCTCGGCATACTTATTGGTTAGTACCGTGCCCGATGCCTCCATCACCGCTCGACTTACAAAGTTTTCCGAGGCGATCAGCTCGATCTTATGCTGTTGTCGCAAGGTCTCTTGCTTAATCGCGTCCGCAATGAGCTTGTCCTGTTGATTCAATCGGTTCATCGTTCTCTCCCTCTCTACAAATGTATATTGTTTACGAGCATTCACGAGCACTTTCATCTTCCTATTCGCTTACTGACCGCGTTCTTGCATCCGTTCATGCTGCTGCAGGCTCGAGATTTCGATGCCTTTCATTGGCGCTCCCAGATTTTTCGAGACGCTGGCAATGAGCGCATAGTCTTCGTAATGTGTCGTAGCCTCAACAATAGCGCGGGCAAATTTCTCAGGACTGTCCGACTTGAAGATGCCGGACCCGACAAAGACACCGTCTGCGCCCAGATGCATCATCAGTGCAGCGTCAGCGGGCGTAGCCACCCCGCCTGCGGCGAAGTTGACCACAGGCAGCCTGCCCGTCTCATGAATGTCCAGCAGCAGGTCATACGGTACGCCAAGCAGCTTGGCCTCATGATACAGCTCATCCTTCGACATCCCCTGCACCTTGCGAAGCTGACCCTGGATCAGACGCATATGACGTACAGCCTCCACGATATTTCCCGTACCCGGCTCGCCCTTCGTGCGCAGCATAGCCGCTCCCTCTTGGATGCGGCGCAAGGCCTCGCCCAGATCCTTCGCGCCACAGACAAACGGAACCGTAAATTCGTTCTTGCTAATGTGGAACACCTCGTCAGCAGGGGTCAACACTTCGCTCTCGTCGATATAATCCACGCCCAGCGACTCTAGTACCTTGGCTTCCACGTAATGCCCGATGCGAGCTTTGGCCATGACGGGAATCGTGACCACCCTCATCACCTCTTCGACCAGCGTCGGATCTGCCATGCGGGCTACCCCGCCTGCTGCACGAATATCAGAAGGGACACGCTCCAATGCCATAACGGCCGTCGCCCCTGCCGCTTCCGCAATTTGGGCTTGCTCGGCACTCATCACATCCATAATAACGCCGCCCTTTTGCATGTTCGCCATTCCTCGTTTTACTGCCTCTGTACCTGTACTCGGGATGGTATTCACATCTATGCCTCCTCATGTTCTGAATGGTATCGTCCTAATCGTCCTCTTCGCTCTATCAATCTAATCGTCCTGACGCGCTTTCTCATTCCAATAATAGCTATCCGGCAAATAGCGCTCTCCGAATACTTTTGTCCCAACTCGAATGATTGTCGCTCCCTCCTCTATTGCGACCTGGAAGTCTCCAGACATGCCCATGGAGAGGACATCCATTTCTACGCGTGGCAAGTTTTTCTCTCTAATCTGCGCCTGGATAGACCGCAGCAGTCGAAAGCAATGGCGCGTTTCGTCATTCGTCGCATTCAGCTTGCCTATTGTCATCAGGCCCTTGATATTTAACGTTTCAAACTGGGACAACTGCTCGACGAGTTCCAGAGCTAATTCAGGAGAAACCCCGAATTTGCTCTCCTCATAGGACGTATTCACCTGCATCAGAATATCCATGGTCTTGTTCTCCTTCAGGAGCTGCTGATGCAGAGCCTCGCCCAATCGCAGACGGTCCACCGAGTGAATCAGGGTCACATATTTCACAACATCCTTCACTTTATTCGTCTGCAGGTGACCGATAAAATGCCATTCCACCCGGTTATATTGCTCCATCAGCGGAAATTTCCCACGAAGCTCCTGGGCTTTATTTTCTCCAAACAGCGTTTCGCCCGCTTGCATCGCCATTTGCAGCTTTTCCAGCGGCACCGTCTTGGTTGCCAGCAGTAATTGCACTTCCTGGGCTTTACGCCCCGATAAGCGGCACGCCAGCTCCATCTGCTCTCTTACCGTCTTGAGATTCTCTTCCACCACATTGCTCATGTCTTCCCCCTCTTTCTACACCCGCCTCGTCGAAGGATGCTTCCCTTGGCGCTTGATATGCCGTGTTGCCATCAAGAGCCCTCGCCTTCCTCGGTGTTATTCATCTGTCTGTCATCTCTGGTTGGAGAATATAAGGCTAGCTTATCAGATTATGGTTTGTATCTATATGTCCAAAACTGATAATTTTGTTCAGTCCATAATATCATTTGAAGACTTGCTCCTGTACAAATGCAGACCTTCAACTTCTTACTTATGCTTGTTAAGCAGACAGACAGGATTCTGTCACATGATGTGGAATATATTTACTCTGACCGAGTACAAGTAAGGAGGCTGTTATGAAGGTTAGGCTTAGTGAATTCAGTGAGGATTGGATGAGGCTTTTTCACGAGGAAGCTGTGTTCCTGAAAACCATCTTTAACGAGGAGATCGTGCGGTTTGAGCATTTTGGAAGTACATCGGTTCCTGGAATGAAAGCTAAGCCTGTCATTGATATGATGTGTATTGTAACAAGCATCCATCAGATTGATTTGTTTAATGACAAGATGCGCGCTCTTGGTTATGATGTTGCAGGAGAATGGGGCATTCCAGGAAGAAGGTTATTCCGCAAGGGTGGGGAGAACAGAACGCATCATATCCATTTCTATGAGATGAATAACCCCCAAATTGAACGGCATCTCGTATTCAGAGACTATCTAAAAGCTCATCCCGAAGAGGTTGTGAGATACAGTCGATTCAAGGAAGAATTAACCCGACACTTTGAAGATACAAGCGGATATAGTCCAGCCAAGAAAGCGTTTGTGACGGAAATGGAGCAGCTTGCTCTTGCATGGTTTGCAAAATATAACTAAATTTATGAAAGGCCATGATTATGAAAATAATAACTTTATGTGGCTCTACAAAGTTCAAAGAACAATTCGAACAGGCTAATGCTTTCCTTACACTGCAAGGAAATATTGTAATCAGCCTCGCCTTCTTTGAGCAAAGTGAAGGGTTTGAAATAACTGAGCAACAAGCTGAACGACTTGGCAATCTCCATTTTAGAAAAATCGATATTTCTGATGAAATATTCGTGATAGATGTGAATGGTTACATTGGAAGTAGCACAAAAAGAGAGATTGAATATGCCCAAAAAAAAGGAAAGGCAATTCGTTACTACTCTAATGGTGAAATTTCTTCAAATGTATTCAACTAAATGTGAACACAACCTTTGTACAGTTAGTTTTTGACATGATGCTAATAGCAAATAATTATCTAAGTATCGTGTAGCTACACCATTGAAACGATCCATCCACTCTTTCAAGGGACAATGATACACATTCACATGTTGGCTGTGATAGAAACCTTTATATGAGTTAAATTGATGTAAATGGATTTAAAAGGCGCAGACGAAAGCTTCGTCTGCGCCTTGTTCTATTACTCCATTCCCACTTTATTAAAACCCGTCACTTCTTCAGCTCATACAGACCCGAACGCCGCTCAAACCATCTGAACAGATGCATCACCATCACCTTGAGCACCGCGTAGCCTGGCACAGCCAGGATGATGCCGAAGATTCCGAACAGATTGCCTGCTGTCAGGATGACGAAGATGATGGTAATCGGATGGATGCTCAAGCTCTTACCCATAATTTGCGGCGAGATGAACTTCCCTTCGATCAGTTGCACTACCGTCCAGACCGCGATCATCTTCAGCAGCATAATCGGCGAGTTGACGACAGCCACGATAAGCGCCGGGGTAATCGCAATCGCAGGGCCAAGATACGGGACTACGGCAGTACATGCCGCAATAATCGCCAGTACGAGGGAATATTCCAGCCCAATCACCAGATAGCCTATATAGAGCAGCCCGCCTATACAGAAGCTGACAATAACCTGACCGCGAATATAAGAGCTGATCTGATGGTTCATCTCGGTCATGATCTCCAGGCTGGAGCCGCGCAGCCTTGTTGGCAGAAACCTCAGGATATAGGTAGGAAGCCGCTTGCCGTCGCGCAGCAGGTAGAACAATATGAACGGTACGGTCGCGATTGCCAGAACAATCTCGGTCAGCTTGCCGAGCACGGCTCCAATTGCAGCCCAGGCATTCTGCAGAAGGTTAGCCGCTTGATCAGAAGCCTGCTGCAGCAGGTCAGCGACATTGAATTTCAACCACTCCTGAAGCTGGTTCAATACGGAGCTGTCCACATTTTCATCGAGCATGCCCTGCACTTGTACCGCATAGGTCGGGAAATTATCGACCAGGCTCATCACCTGGTTGCCAATGAGCGGAATGACGGAGCGAAGCAAGAAGACGACAATGCCAATAATTAGAAGATAGAGGGTGATAATCGAGTATGTACGCTTAATCTTATGATGCTCCAGCCAATCCACCAGCGGATTCGTCAGGTAATAGACGACACCAGTCAATATAATGGGCAGCAGTACCGTCTTCACCAGCACAACCAGCGGGACGAAAATAAAAGCAATTCTGTTGAAGACCATAATATTCAGGCCAATGAGCAGCAATACCAGTAAAAACATGACAAACCTGTTGTTCAAAATGAACTGGCGAAATCGTTCCGAGCTTGATCGTATCCCTTCCACCGTTAGTTCCTCCGCTTCTGCATAAGTGATAACGAGCCGGCAGGCTCAGTTGTCCATATAGTATGATTTATACAATGATACGATCCGCTATTACAAGCGCTCTCCTTCCCTTACTGGTCGTGGCGAGTCTGCCCCTCTGCCAGCAGCCTGCCGCCAACCCGGAGCGCGGATGGATATGCTATAATGCTATAGCGAAGGTTCTTCCCATGCCATATGAGCCCGAGCATTCATCGGCCTAGCCTACATTCAATGAGCCAAAGGAGTCTTATCCCTATGCAACAACTTCTTCCTTTATATTATATCACGCAAATGAAAAGTATGCTTCATCACGATGCCGAGGCTTTCCTGGCCAGCTACGCGGAGCCTCGTGCTGCCGGGCTGCGTCTGAACACACTCAAAAGTGGCGATGCTGCGTCCTATGATGATGCGATTGCTGAAGCCAAGCAGCGGTTCGGGCTTCAGCCGGTTCCCTGGTGTGCGGACGGTTATTATTATGAGGAGCCTGCCCGGCCCGGCAAGCATCCATACCATGCAGCCGGCTTGTATTATATCCAGGAGCCGTCTGCCATGTCATCTGTCGAGCTACTGGCTCCTCTCCCTGGAGAGACGATTCTCGATCTGGCGGCAGCCCCAGGAGGCAAGACGACCCAGATCGCCGCACGGATGCAAGGCGCAGGACTGCTGATCGCCAATGAGATTCATCCCGCCCGGGCGAAAATATTGAGCGAGAATGTCGAGCGGATGGGCATTCGCAATGCGATCGTTACTCAGGCGGCGCCAGATGAGCTGTCGGCGCGCTTCCCGCAGTTTTTTGACCGGATTATGCTCGATGCCCCCTGCTCCGGTGAAGGGATGTTCCGCAAGGACCCGGATGCGATTGCCGAATGGTCAGTTGAGCATACGCAGATGTGTGCTGCCCGTCAGGCGGATATACTGGAGCATGCTGCCATCATGCTACGGCCTAGAGGCGTCCTCGCCTATTCGACCTGTACATTCAATCGCCTGGAAAATGAAGAATGCATCGAGCAGTTTCTGCTGCGCCATCCCGAATTCTCACTCCAGCGCATGGAGCGGCTATGGCCGCATGAGGTGCGGGGCGAGGGACATTTCGTTGCTGTGCTGCGCAAGCAAGCGGACGGCAGCGATACAGAGCTTAGCGGCCCCAGCCGCCGCGGAGTCAGCAAGCGCAGCCGCACGGACGGGCGGAGCCGCTCCGCGGCGAGCGCCGACATGGAGCTGTGGCATGCCTTCTGCAGCCAGTCGCTGCCCGGCTTCACCCTCGGCCTGGGGCAACCACTGCGGTTTGGCGAGGCGCTATACTGGCTGCCTCAGCCAACAGGAGGAGAGCTGCCAGCGGCTGCGCTGGATGGCCTGCGCATTCTCCGCCCAGGGCTGCAGCTTGGCTATGTGCGCAAGGGACGCTTCGAGCCCGCCCACGCGCTGGCTCTGGCTGTCCCCGCCTCCTCCGCCGCATGGGTGCAGAGCTACGATGGAGATGACCCGCTCCTGGCCGCCTATCTCCGCGGCGAGACCCTTCCAGCAGCGAGCGGCTCCAGCGGCTGGGGACTGGTTGCTGTAGAAGGGCTGCCCCTGGGCTGGGGCAAGGCAAGCGGAGGTCAAGTGAAGAATCATCTGCCCAAGGGTCTGCGTCGTCCTTAGTCGCGCGCCCCTGATGCCCAATTGTTGTACTGTCGGGCAAGCGTCCAATCGAATTCCGCCTGAGTTCATATGATAACGTATACCGGATGCCACGACACAGATGTTCAAGCAAGGCCAGAATACGGCGCCGGAATTTTATTCAGGGAGGAATTTGAATATGAGTGGTGTAGCTGGAGGCTTTACGTCGACTGGTGCGATCCTGGTTCTGTTCATTCTGCTTGTAATCATTTCCCGCGGTTTTCTGTACTAGTTCCCCCTAAATTGAACAACCGGTAGAAGCCGCATTATAAATATAAGCTGCGCCCCTTATGCGGACGCAGCTTATATTTCGTTCAATACAGATAGGTCATCAGTGCATGCTTCACGCCTTCCTCGCCGTTGGAGAGCGTCACGACATCCGCAGACGCCTTCACCTCGTCCGGGGAATTGTCCATGGCAATCCCCATCCCGGCCAGTTGAAGCATCGCGATGTCATTATAATAATTCCCGATCGCCATAATCCGCTCCGGATCAATGCCGCGCTTACGAGACAGCTCCCGCAGCGCCGTGCCCTTGCTCGCTTGTGGATGCATCACATCCAGGAAGTTGTCGCCGCTGCGAATATACTGCATGTCGCCCGCCCACAGCTCATGATCGCGCTGAATCTCATCGATGGCCTCGAGCGATCCGAACAGACACATCTTCACCAGCTCTCCTTCGGGGAGGGCGCCCGGCTTGAGGCGGATCGGCGAAGCTCCATAATGCCCGTACATCTCTTCGGCCTCTGGAACCGCATGCGCTTCAATATACAGCTCAAAGGCTGTGTTCAGATCATAATGAATGCCGCGCTCCCGGCAATACGCGAGGCAGGCCTGGATGCGGTCCTGCGTGAAGCTGAATTGAGTAATCACCTCACGGCTTGCGGAATCAACCGTCGCTGCCCCGTTATGTGTAATGACGGTGCCTGCCAGTCCCATCTGCTCTAATATCGGGATCGTAATGGCCGGGCCACGACCTGTACACAATACAATCTCCGCTCCGCCAGATGCAGCGGCTCGCACAGCCTCGATCGTTCCCGCTGTCAACTCATGGTCATCCGTCAGCAATGTTCCGTCTACGTCCAGGGCGATCATATCATACTTCATCGTTGCTCTCCTCCTTGCTGATCGGCTTTCCTCCGCGATGTGCGCGCAGGCTTGCTACTTCCTCCGCCGTCAGCTCTCTATATTGGCCGCTCGCAAGAGCGGGATCGAGCTGCAGCGGCCCCATCGCCACTCTGCGCAGCTCCAGCACCTTCTTGCCAACGGCCTCGAACATCCGCTTCACCTGGTGAAACTTCCCCTCTTGAATCGTCAACCGAATCCAAGAATGCGCCTCCCGAGCAGGAGCGTCATGCTCAGAATCCATATCATTCTCCTCATGCTCATGCTGCCCCTGCTCTCGAACCTCCAGAACCGTCAGCTCTGCCGGCATCGTCACATAGCCGTCATCCAGCGTCACCCCGGCGGCAAACCGTTGCCGATCCTGCTCATCCACCCGTCCTCGTACTCGCGCCTCATACGTCTTGTTCACATGCTTGCGCGGCGACAGCAGCTCATGAGCGAGCTGTCCGTCATTGGTCAGCAGCAGCAGCCCCTCTGTATCCTTATCCAGCCTTCCGACCGGGAACGGCTGCAGGATGCGATCCTCCTCGCGCAGCAGATCGATAACCGTTCGATCCCGATGATCCTCTGTCGCCGAGACGACGCCTTGCGGCTTGTTGAGCAGCAGATAAATTTCGCTTCGGTAGAGCACCCGCTCCCCATTATACTCGACGCGCTGCAGCGCCGGGTCTACCTGCAGGCCGCTATCCTTGACCTGCTGCCCGTCCACGGTCACCATGCCCTGCTTGACCGCTCGCTTGATCTCGCTGCGCGTCCCGCAGCCCATATTCGCCAGCAGCTTGTCCACCCGCATCTTATTTTTTCCAGCCAACCTACGTCCACCTCCATCCGGCAGACAGCTCATTTTTGAGCATGCCGCCATCCCATTTCCCCCAGCCTACCGGGAATCCATCGATACAGACGAGCACATAGCCCTTGAGCGGCATGTCCTGCGGCGCCTCGGGACTGCGCCGAATCTGCTCCGCTGCGATATGCAGCGTCTCTCCCTTCAGATAGCGCAGCGCCTCCGGGCAGCCTGCTGCCAGTGTCAGCGTAAGCAGCGCCTCCGGTGCGCGCAGTCCCATCGCCAGCGCCTGCGACGGCTCGAACCGGTGCTTGCCCGCCTCGCCCAGATACCAGCCGGCGCGCACGACGTGCAGCCCGTCCAGCTCCGGCACCCCGACCGGCTGGCAATATACCCGGCTGCCGTAATTCACCAGCCGCCCCGGCCATTGCCCGGCGCCATGAAGATAGCTGGCCGCGAACTGCCGCCAGCTCTCCTGCGGGGCCGCGGCTGCGCTCTGGCGGCTGTGCGAGGCGGCCGGGCTCGCGGCGCGGCGATCCTTGGCCGCCCCGCGATGCGCTCCCGCGCTGCCGTGCACAGCAGCGCCGCCCCCGCGCGGCTGCGCGCCGCTGGTGCGCTCGCGCCGCAGTCCGGGCTCGCTCGCGCACAGCACGGCGACGCCGGACGCTGCGACGCCAGGCGCTGTGCCGCCGGGCGCTGCGCTCGCGGCAGCCGAGCCGCTGCGCGCCGCTCGCAAGTCGGAGCCGCCCGCGTATAGCGGCTCGACTGCCGCGGGCGGCTGCTCCGCCTTACGCAGCACCGCCGCATAGTGCCCCTCGCCGCGCACTTGATGCGGCCACAGCCGAACGGTGCCCGCTACCTGCGCCGCGGCATGGCGCTCGTCTGCGCTGCCGCCAGCCGCCGCTATCCATTGCGGCTGGCCAGCCTGCCAGCCATGCGCCAAGGGCACATCCTCCACGCTCAGCTCGGGATGCCGGGCGAGCAAGGCGGCGATCCGCTCTTCATTCTCCTCTGGCGAGAACGTACAGGTGGAGTAGACGAGCCGCCCGCCCGGAGCCAGCATGCGCGCAGCATGGTTCAATATGTCCTCCTGCATCCGCGCACAGTGCTCCACGGAATGCCGCTCCCACTGCCGGATCATCGACTCATCCTTGCGGAACATGCCTTCGCCGGAGCAGGGGGCATCCACTAGAATTCGGTCGAAATAAGCGCCGAACACTTCGGCCAGTGCGGCTGGCTCCTCATTGAGCACGATCGCATTGCGCACGCCCGCCAGCTCGATATTTTTGGCGAGCGCCTTCGTGCGCTCCCGTGCATTATCATTGGCAACCAGCAATCCCTCTCCGCCGAGCTTGCCGGCAAGCTGCGTCGACTTCCCCCCCGGAGCCGCACACAGGTCGAGCACCCGATGGCCTGGCTGCACATCCAGCAGCTCCGCCGGAACCATCGCGCTCGGCTCCTGAATATAATACAGACCCGCATGATAGTGCGGGTGCTTCCCCGGACGAGCGGTCTCTTCATAATAGAAGCCCTCCTCCACCCAAGGAATCGGGCTTAGCTGCAACCCCTCCGGGGCGAGCGCAGCATACGCTTGCGGCGTCAGCTTAAGTCTATTCACACGTAGCCCGTACCATCGCTTGGCATCATACGATGCCATAAAATCATCAAACTCTGCTGCGAGCAGTCCCTTCATTTTGCTGGCAAAGCCAGCAGGCAGCTCTAATCCCATCCTTCACGGTCTCCTTGTTCTAATCTCATGATGTCCATTACGTACCTGCCGTGAACCAGGGACTGCAAGCTTGGAGAAGGCGCGTGCATTCCCTGGCTATTGGGGTTATTTTGGGGTTAATCGGGCTGCTTCATGCAGCATGAATGGCAACAGCAATCCCCGGGCTCTGCTTACGAGCGCCGGGGATTACTGTATTGCCCTCAAGACAAAGCGCTGCCCTTGGCTCTTGAGATCGCCTCCTGAATATCCTCCGAAAGCTGCTTCATATCCCAGGCGTTCTCTTTTTCCCACAGCTCATTGAATCGAAGCTGGAACTGCGCCGCCTCACGCACTCGATGATAAAAATATAGATCCTGGATGCCTGTCAGCACCTTGGACACTGTATTCGATTTCTCCTCAAAGCCGCGCTGAGCGCTTAATATCTCCTGCCGGATGCTAGACATCTCATTATCCAGCACAGAGGCTGCCTCCGCTGCCGTCTTCAATCTCCGACGCACCTCTTCTGGCAAGCTTTCCTTATACTTGTAATTCAGTGAATGCTCGATCGTTGCCCAAAAGTTCATCGCGAGCGTTCGGATCTGAATCTCTGCCAGCACCTTTTTGAGTCCGAGCGCCGTCTGCACCGGATATTCCACAATCATATGGAAGCTGCGATAGCCGCTCTCCTTGAAGTTGGTAATATAATCCTTCTCTGCGATGAGCGTCAAATCCTTGCGAGCCCGAATAAAGTCCGCCACGCGGCGAATATCATCAACGAACTGGCACATAATCCGAATACCGGCGATATCCTCAATTCCGCTCTCCAATTGATCCATCGGCACCTGGAGCCGCTTGGCCTTCTCCAAAATACTGGAAATCCGTTTGACACGGCCAGTTACGAATTCGATGGGGGCATACGACTCCCTGACCTTCAACTCGCCCCGCATCGTCTTGAATTTTACCTTCAGCTCCTCAACCGCTTGCTCATATGGAAGCAAAAAATAATTCCAATCCCTTCCATCCACGATGCGTCGCCTCCAACCTCTGTTATCTGTGATCCGCTCCCACCGCCTCCGAAATGTGACGCAAACCGTCACGCTGCAAAAGCCGAATCAAGCCGTTGTTCATATCTTTAAGCAATGTAGGCCCCTTATAAATGAGGGCGGTATATACCTCCACCAGGCTGGCCCCGGCGCGAATCTTCTCATAGGCATCCTCCGCGGTGAAGATACCGCCGGAGCCGATAATAGGCAGACGCCCTCCCGTCATTCTGTAGACGCTGCGAATCACCTCAGTAGAGCGTTCCTTGACCGGCACACCGCTCAATCCCCCCGTCTCCTTGGCGTTCGAATGGGTCAGACCTGTGCGGGAGATCGTCGTATTGGTCGCGATAATGCCTGCCGCGCCGCTCTCTTGTATTGTATGGACGGTATATTCGAGCTGCTCCTCCGTCATATCCGGTGCAATCTTCACGAGGAACGGCTTGGCCTTGCCGCCATCTCGCTGCGCTTGTCTGCCGATCTCCCCGGCCACGGTCGCCAGCAGCTTCTTCAGCTCATCGCCATGCTGAAGCTCGCGAAGATCCGGTGTATTCGGAGAACTGATATTGACGACAAAAAAATCGCCGTAGGGGTAGAGACTACGGATGCATTGCTCGTAGTCCTCATGTGCCGTCTCGTTAGGCGTCACTTTATTTTTCCCGATATTGATCGCCAGCGGGATCGGGCGTGAGTGCAAGCGAGCCAGACGCGCAGCCATCGCCTCCGTTCCTTCATTATTGAACCCCATCCGATTGATAAGCCCTTCATCCGGCGGCAGACGGAACATCCGCGGCTTCGGATTTCCCTCCTGCCCCTTAGGAGTGACTGTCCCGACCTCCATGAATCCAAACCCCATACTGGAAAACCCTTCAACCGCCTGCGCATTCTTGTCCAGCCCTGCTGCCAGACCTACCGGATTCGGAAAACGGATGCCCAGCAGCTCTGTAGCAAGCTGCTCGGAACGAGGCGCTCCCCATGCGCCATTCATTACCGCCTTCATGCCAGGTATCTTCGCTGCCGCAGCCAGTCCGTGCACGGTCAGATGATGCGCCTTCTCCGGGTCCATGCGGAACAATACCGGCTTGGCTATAGTCTTGTACAACAAACGTCTCACTCCGTTCTCTCTATGTATGCCTCATGAATTTAAGTTTAGCTGTTTCCCGCCAAAAAGAAAAGAGCCTGCTTGCCGCTGGCTCGCCCCTTTTTCCGATGCGCAACGGTTGCAGCCGCAATCGAAAACGATTACAATGAGGGTAATCTGAACTTCATATTCGTTATAGAAAGGTTGATGAGTGATGAGCGCACCACGCAAGCGCGCCCCGGTTCTGCAGCAAAAGCCTAAGGAAGAAGTCAATAAGAAGGCGATCATCTGGCTTGCCGCCAGCTTCGCTGTTATCGTCATTGCCGTCTCCCTGTTGCTTATTTTGTCATAAATTCGGCAACGCCATACTTGCTCCAGAGCGACGGTATATGCTGGACAAGCCAGGAGCCTTGCTCCCCGCATTCGATGCGGGTATGCAAGGCTCCTGTTCTGTTGACGGCGCTCGCTTAGACGGATTCCAGCCCTTCTGAGCACCTCATTCCTCTTACTCCAATCAGGCAGCAGTCTACTTGCTGTAGCGCTCGCGCACCAACACCGCATTCTGCGAGCCCAGCCACTGAACATCCAGGCCAGCCTCCTCGGCGAAGAAGCGCACAGGAACCAGCATTCTGCCGCCGCTGACCGTCACCGCTGCTTGAAGCTGCACCGTCTCCGCCTGCTTGCCCGCTATCCGCTTCACAATCTGGTCCGAGCCTTCCTTAACGGTATAGACAACTCCCTCACGACTAATCGATGCTGCACCGCCCGTATAGTTAACCTCGTAACCGAGCGTTTCCGCGAGAACGCGAAGCGGGACAAATGTCGTCCCCTTGCGAATGACAGGAGCAATATCAGAACGGATGATCGTCTGATTATACAGCAACTGCACCGTATCGCCTGCTGTGAAGCCCGCTGGCAGCGTATATGGAGCGAGCGTCCGCACCAGATTATTGCCCAGATCAGCGATAGCAATCGTCCCGTCCGCCAGAACAGCGACATCGACAGGCCGCTTCAGGGAAGCGTAGGCCGCGATGCCATCTAGTGAGCCGGCCTCTCCCGCTACGCCAGCAAGTGTCGTTACCTGACCGTCTGCCAGATAGCGGATCGCATGGTTCAAGGAATCCGCAATCAGCAGACCGCCGGAAGGCGTCACCGCCAGACCGCGCGGCGCCCGGAAGCGGGCATTCTGCGCCAGACCATCCTCATAACCACCCTCCGCATAGGACGCGTTTCGTTCGTAGACGACCTGGCTGCCTCCCGCTACCGTCGTGACGGTGCCACGAGACAGATCAATATAGCGAATCCGTTGATTGCCCGTATCGCTAACATACAGATTGCCTTGCTGGTCCAGCGCCAGACCACTAGGCTCATTGAATTTCGCCGACGCCAGCGGCCCGTCCGCATAATCTCCGGCCATATCCGCTACGCCAGGGAAATATTCGATGGCGCGGCTGGCTGCCGCGTTCAACGTTGTGACCTGGCCGTCTTGAATACGGCGGATGACATGATTGAGCGTATCGGCCACATAGATCGTACCGTCCGAGGCGACGGCCACAGCCTGCGGATGATGAAATCTCGCTCCTTCCGCCTTGCCATCGCGCAGCCCGATCTTGCCGTCGCCTGCAATCGTCGTCACCTTGCCTGTCGCATCCAAACGGCGAATAGCTTGATTATCGACATCAGCGATCACCACACTTCCATCCGGGGCAGCTCCCATGCCGGCTGGTGTCTGGAACATCGCTTCGCCCTTCGTACCATCATGCAGGGCACCCATCAGCAGGCCCAGACCGTCTGTGCCCAGATCCTGCCCTACTCGAGTCGTCACCTTGCCGTCCTGTATGCTGCGGATGCGCTGGTTGCCTGCATCGGCCACCAGCAGGCCTCCCTCGTAGGGCAACAGCGCTGCTGGCCCGCGGAAGGCTGCCTGTCTGGCTGCGCCGTCTCGCCACTCCATCTCCCCTGTACCGGCATAGAGCCGAAGCTCATACAGATGCCTGGATGCCAAGATGGCATCCTTGCCCGACTGTGCTGCTGCCTCAGCGCCCGCTGCAGCCGGCAGTACGATGAGTGCCGCAAGCGCTGCTGCCAGGCTCCGCTTGATGAATGTATTTATTGCATGCTTCCTATTCATTTCGTTGTCCGCCCTCCCTATGACCTCTATTCCAAGCGTCCGTTGTGTGCTAGCTTGTTTTATTCAATTGCAGCACAAGCTCGCCACCCAGCCTGATGCTCTGGATCGGATTGCCGCTGCTATCCACTGCAACCAGCTCCACAATACGAACCTTGGCCGTATGCTGTCCGGCTCCTGCCGGCAGGGCACCGACCTTGAACGGCAGCTTCATGACTGTCCGCTGAGCGTTGATTGATACCGCGCTGCCATCGAACTTGGAGACTGCATATGTCACCTCGCCCTTGCTGCCTGCACCGCTTGCCAGGGAAGATCGGACAATATCCACACTCTGCGCATTAGGCACATCTACGCCCTCTGGCTCCACATTGAACAGACCTGCGCTCTGTCTGTAAGAGAGCGGATCACTAACAAAGCTCTCCTCGTCAAAGACGATGTAATCTCCCTCATATTCCAGCTTCATCTGATAGCCTGCAATTGCACGCGAACCCGTAAAGCTGCTAAGCTGCAGCTCCAACTGAAATCTGCTTCCAGCTTCAGGATTGCTTATCATGCCCGAGCTGTAAGGCGAGGAGAAGGCCAATCTGGCAGCAGGTGTGGACGGTACGGTCACTGTACCTCCGCTAGACCCCGAAGAAGAGCCTGACTCCGAGCTGCCGGGATTAGAGCTCTCCGGCTCTGCCTTTTGCTTATTCTCCAGATATTGCTCCCATTCCTTCTCGGTATATTTCTTCTTCAGCGCTTCCTCTGCTTGCTTGCGAATCTCCTCCAGCTTCAATTCATTCGCCGCCTTGTTCTGCGCACTCTGATTTTCGAGTCTCTCAAGAAGCTCCCGCGACAGCTCCCGCTGTTTAAGCCGCTCTTGCTCCTTCGCCTGCTTGCTTGCCCTTGCTTGCTCCATCAGCCAGCGAGCACGCTCGATGCTTGCACGTTCAGACGGTTCAAGCTGCTGCTGGGTGCTGCCAGACAGATCAATCTTGCCGCCCTGAGGCAGCTCCAGATTGGCCGAGTCCACGATCTTCTGCATACTCTCCCTGGTAAACTTCCCTTCCTCAATCGATTCGAGGGCGAGGTTCGCCAGCAGCTCCGAGGCGTTCAGATTGAGTATCCATTGTTCATCGACATCCTGGAAGGATGAGCTTGGCGTGGCAGCGCCCGGCTGCCTGATGTAGTCGCGCAGCTTCTGGATCATCGCTTCATTCTCGTTATGAATACTGCCAGCATCCTTAATGATCGCCTCAATGATCGCCGGAGAGGCGTTCCTGATCAGCGTCTCCACATCGACAGGGGAAACCTGATGTTGAATGGCGCTGCCGCCAGGATTGGCGACAACAATCTGTTGTTCTGGATAGAGAGAGACTGTAGCGCTGGGGGTGAGCCGATTGGCCGCCAATCGGACAACACCAGACAGCACTGCCGTCTGATGCGCGCCGGTTACAGGCGATACACTGACATAAAATTGGGTGCCTCTCACTCCCATGATGGACGTGGGCGTCTCCACTTCAAAGGTATCGCTGGCATTGGAGATCGACTTCACCTTCACCCACATGGAGCCTGCCCAAATACTCATCTTGGACTTCGTTCCTGTACTGTCGGACAGCTTCGTGAAATCCACCTGCGAGTTCTCACCGACAGTTACACTGTCCTCATCGGCATCCTTGCTCGACAAGGACAGCACCGCTTGCGCCTTGGCTCCGGTGTATAGCGTATCCCCTTCATTCAGGCTCATATTTTTGAACGCCTTGAACGTCTTGCTGCCGCCTGATTTTTTGACCTTGACCTCGCCCTTCAGGCTCGTTACGATCGCTACCCGATTCGCCGCGGCGGCGTCGCTGTTGCCCGCCATGAAGCCGACAGGCCCCGCGAGCAGCAAGAATGTGATCAATAGTGCCATTACCCGCTTAACTGCCATTTCGCTTCTTCTCCTCTCCTATGTACAGTGCGCTATCCTTATAAATCTGCCATCACGGCAAAGACGCGCACTGGCTTCTCCTTGCCCTTCACCTTGATCTCGCCCATATCCTCCGTAACGAACAGATGCCCCGTGCGGCGGTGCAGCTCCTCACTGATCAGAATCTGGCCGGGCTTCGCGTTCGACTCCAGTCGGGCAGCCAGATTGACGGTATCTCCGATGGCCGTATAGTCTAGCCGCAGCATCTCTGATCCGATGTTGCCGACGACAGCCGGACCGCAGTTGATGCCGACACCGAATTTGACGCCGATGCCGAATTGCTCGATGCATTTTTGCTCCAATATATCCGATTGCCGTTTCATCTCCAGCGCAGCGCGCACTGCCAGCTCCGGGTGATTGTCTAGCTGAAGCGGCGCGCCAAAGAACGCCATCACACCATCGCCGATAAATTTGTCCAATGTTCCTTGCCAATGGAACACGGCCTTCGTGCAAATATCGAGATATTCATTGAGCACCTGGATGACCTCCTCTGGCTGCAGCCGCTCCGACATCGGCGTGAAGCCGCGAATATCGACGAAGATGACACTAATATCCCGACGCTGTCCGCCGACCTTGATTTCTTTGCCCGAGGCCAGCATTTCATCCACGACGCTGCGCGGTACGAAGCGCCCGAAAATATTCGTGACGCGCCCGCGTTCTCTCCGCTCCGCCGTATAATGTGCAACAATTGACCAGACGAGAGCCGTAGTCAATGCCAGGAACGGATAAGTGAGGGAGATGAACAGGGAGGAGAAGAAATACAGACTAAGCCAGCAGGCAACATAAGCTGCTGTCAGTGCCGCATAGACGGCAAATGAAAGTCTGCCTCTGAACCGTTCAAACAGCATCAGTGCGAGCAGTGTAAGCAAGACAATGATTGCATAATTGGCACCGGCAGGAGCCTCGAAATAGAACGCCCCCATCGCCAGCGATTGCACCATGTTGGCATGAATCTCAACCCCGTACATGCGGAGCGTCTTGCTCAGAGGTGTCAGATACTCATCCTGCAAGCCCGAAGCCCATGGCCCGATTAGCACAATGTCTCCGCTGAAATAGTCGGCAGGCACCTCGCCGCTCAGCACATCAAAGAAGGACTGGGTATCATAGCCGGTTGTTGCCGTCATCTGCTCGCGCGGTTCAGAGAAAAAATCAGTCGCGACCTGATTTTTGCTGTTGAGCGGAATCGGCTGGCTGCCGCGAAGCCATTGGTTATGCGATGAATCGTATCGTATCTGTTCGTTGGGCGCCAGCAGGTGATTGGCCAGCTTGACACTGACCGCAGGCATCATCTCCCCATCGGGGTCAGGCAAGCCAATAGTCAGCATCCGCACCGTGCCATCCTTGTCCTGCATCACATTAATATGACCGACCTGATCCCTCGGCGCCTGGATGGTTGCAGCCGGATAGATGACCGAATCCGCTTCCAGCTTGCCCGCTTCCGTCTGGCGTACCTTCATGTTGAAGACAGCAGGCAAGATGACATTGCCATAACGTCCCATCACCTCCGCCATATAGGCGTCGGCCTCTGGATTCTGGCCAGGCTCTGCCAACACAATATCGAGGAAGATCGCCTCGGCACCTGCTTCAGCCAGCATGGTGATCAGTTCTGCGTACAGGCTGCGATCCCACGGGAACTGCCCTAGCTGCTCCAGCGAGTCCTCATCAATCTTGATGATTTTGATCCGGTTGTCCGGCGCCCGCTCCGCATCGGACTTTTGCCTCATCAGGTCGCGCAGCGGCGTCTCGACAAAGTTCAGCGTCCCCCCTGAGCCCAGGCTTGCCAGGAAGATCCAGAACATGCTAATCATCATGGTTGCAGCCCCGAGCTTGAGCCACTTTTGAATTGACACCTGGTTCCTCCCTTTCTATGTATGCCACCTTTCTCTTATTCTAGTGCACCATTTCTGACATTGGCAATACAACATACAAAAAATACACCTTCTGGAGGTGTTCCGGCCTGTACAGTTCACATCATAATGTCAGCTCTGAGCGAAAATTCCCTTCGGGAAAGCTCTACCACTTTAGTAGTAGAGCTTAGAAATAACCTCATCCCTCCCCGCGTCTGCACTGAACGCCCTTATGGGGCGACTGGCTTCCAGTAATCGCTCTGTGATTGGAATCCGTGATGTCCTCTATCTACAGCGTCATATCCTTCCACCCTCCTCTACGCAAAAAAATCCCCGGTACGCCTTGCCAGCGTCCAGGGATTCCAACACATCATCTATTTCAATCGTGCAAGATTACATATTAAAAGGTTCGTCAGCGATCTTGATGGAATCTGTCGGGCAGCCATCTGCAGCATCCTGCAGGTCATCATAGAGATCATCAGGAATCTCAGTTACCCCGCGATTGCAATCATTATTGAAGATTACCTCCGCCAAGCCTTCATCATCGTAATCATAAATATCAGGAGCGGTTGCCCCACAAGCTCCACAGGCAATGCATGTGTCTTTCTCTACCCAAGTATACTTAGCCACGGTGTTCCCTCCTATATTTCTATCATGAATACTATATCAGAATTATTCTTCCTCATCAACATGAAATGCTTCATCATCCGGCTGCAGCGACGTTCCGCGCCGCTTGCGATTGCGGATCAGCGCCGACGGGTCGTCCCCTAGCATTCCGGCTGTTAGCACGGCACCCTCGCCGAATCGGTCTCTTAACCGATCCATTGTGTTCGTCAAGGCCTCCTTGCGCGGCTGCTCCTCGTAGCTGAACAGGTCAAGCTGCAGCGCTGTGTCCTGCTTCTTGCTCAGTTGATGGAGGGTGATGCCGAGCAGCCGGATCGGCTGTCCGCTGGTCCAATGTGTCTGGTACAGCGTACAGGCATGCTTAAATATATCATCTGTCGATTCTATAGGAGCAGATAGTGTAGTCGAGCGGGTAATGGTCTTCATGTCCGGCGTGCGGATCGTAATCTGGACACCGGATGCCAGCTCCTGCTGTCTGCGCAGCCTCCTGCCGGTCTGATCTGCAAGATTAAGCAGCACGCGGCGCACATCCTGCCAATCGCTCACATCCTGGGGCAAGGTTGTTGTATGGCCTACTGACTTGCGCTGTTCCCTTACGGGATTGACTGGAGAATCATCATACCCGCTTGCCGCCTGCTTGAGCCAAGCGCCCACAACGCCAAACTGCTTGCGCAGCAGCTCCACATCCGCAGCCGCCAGCTCTCCCAGCGTCATCATATTGAGCCGCCTCAGCTTGTCCGCTGTCTTGCTTCCGATTCCCGGGATCGTATCGCAGCGCCTGGACCAGAGCAGCCGTGGCACATCGCGAATTCGCAGCACGGTCAGCCCGTTTGGCTTCTTCATGTCGCTGGCAATCTTGGCCAGCAGCTTATTAGGCGCAACACCGATCGAGCAAGGCAGAGAAAGCTCTGTCTGTATGCGATACTGAATCATCGTTGCGATCTCCAGCGGCGTGCCCATCGACTTGGAGCCCGTAATATCGAGATAGCACTCGTCGATCGAGACGACCTCCACAAGCGGTGTATATTGCCGGGCAATCGCCAGGAACGCACGCGAGTAGGTGCGGTACAGATCAAAGTCAGGCTTAATCAGCACAAGCTGTGGACAGAGCCGCATCCCTTCCCTCACTGTCATGCCGGTCTTCACACCGCGCCCGCGGGCTGTATAAGAGCAGGTGACAATAATTCCTTTGCGCAGCTCCACGCTGCCGGCGACCGCTGTCGGAACCCCCTTGTAGCTTGCAGGGTCTTCCGCTTCGTGAACCGAACAATAGAAGGCATTCATATCCAGGTGCAGAATAACCCTGCCGTTTGCCGGATAATGCTCATGAACCGACTTCTTCATGTTCAGGCATCCCCTTTGTATGATGTCCACTATGATCATAACTCTATCCCCGGCACAGGGTCAACAACTGTTACAGCATGGACACATTATTATAGAAGAAACTGAATAAGGGCGCCCCGAGGGGCGCCCTGTCTACAGTGCTGCTGCCAGCCTTATTCGAGGCCAAGCATTCTGTCAATAATAACTGCTGCTTGTGCGCGATTGGCGATGCCCTTCGGATCGAAGGTTGTCGCTGTCACGCCGTTAATCACCTTGTTCTCAGTCAGCAGCGCGACCGCATCTTGTGCGTAGCCTGCGATGCTGTCTTGATCGGAGAACTTAGCCAGTGCTGCAGCTCCATGATCCGCGGTGATGCCTTTGACCGTCTTGAGCACGTTGGCGCTCATGATCGCCATCTCCTCGCGAGTAATCGCGCGGTTGGGATCGAACTTGCCGCCTCCCACGCCCTGAATCAAGCCTTTGGATACACCTGTGGCAATATATTCATAATACCATGCGCTGCTGCTCACATCGGAGAAGCTTACCGTTGCTTTCACATCGAGCAGATCGAATGAACGCACCAGCATCGTAATGAATTCAGCGCGCGTCACTTCCTTGATCGGCGCGAACTTGCCTTCGGCCACCCCGTTCAGGATGCCCGCCTTGGTCAGCTTCTCGATCGCTTCCTGAGCCCACGAGGCGACTGGCCCCAGATCCTCGAACACCGGAGTGAACGGTGTGCCTGGGTTAGCCGGTACGCCGGGATCGACTGGTGTGCCAGGGTTAGCTGGCGTACCCGGATCGACTGGTGTACCTGGGGTAACAGGTGTACCAGAATCAACTGGCGTGCTTGGAGCTGACGGGTAGTAAGGCGATGTTGGCGCAGTGTACTCCGCTTTTATCGTTTCAACTGCTGTCCGTTCGGTTGTGACGGTGAAGATGGAGTTGGACAGCAATCTGAAGTGATATTGCTGATGAGCACGGTTCGTCAGCGTATTGGCGAACAGAACCATATTCAGATTATCATCTGTTTGATCCTGTTTCGTCGCGACCCCCATAATCTGACCTTTGGCGCGCTCATGATTGGGCCACCATCCAGAAATATAGAAATCACTGTCGTTGCTTGCTGTTGCCAGCACCTGCATAGACTCCGGTGCCTTGCTGATCCACAAGCTGCTTGTAGAGTAGAGGTAATCTGCTGCGTCATACACTCCAGTAATCGTGCTGCTTGGATTCAGGCTTGCCTTGAACAAACCTTCATGAGAAGGATTTCTTGTTGATTCAGATGTAGTATCAAGCTCCAAGCCCGGAATCAATTGATTAGCGACTACATTTCTGACAGGTGTCCAGCCAAAGGCAATATAAGGCTTGCCTTTCTTCACCAGATCCATCGTTACAGCACCGCTATCGTCCACAATGACATCGCTGTTCACTTGACTTGAAGTCCGCTTGAAGCCCAGCATATCCAGTACGAAGCTCGTCGCGCCGCTGCCTGGTGCTGCTACCTCAACGGACTTCAGACGTTTCGCGCTGACATCCTTGGTTAGTGGTGCGACATCCAGAAGATATTTAGAGCTAACCGTCAGAAGATCAGAACGTCCGACCACGAAATCTCCAGCCTTCACCGTATCAGATGCTTCCGTTACAAAAAAGACTTGCTTTCCTGCACCCAGCAGTTCATTGACGGCCTGCGTTGCCGCATTACTCGAATTTTTCAGTACAAAATGAGAGTAACCCTGTGCAAGCGTCCCTGTTGTCGGAATCGTTACGGAAGCTACTGGTGAAGTGACTCCTTTAAACCCATCAACCTTACGGGAAATATGACGGTCAAATCCACGCAGTTGAGCAAAGTTTTGCACGACCTCCGCATACATCTCGTTCCAGTCGGACACATTAGAGCCATCGGATAGCACGATGTTCGCCAATCCGCGCAATGCTTGGTGCATGTTCACAATATAAGTGCCTGCAGGATAGGTTACATCCCCCAGTACGACCTCACTGGTCGTGCGCTCCACCTTAATGCCATTACGCAGCAGGTACTCTACCATTTTGTAGGCTTCGAGTCTATTCTTTTGCAGCTTAGTATCTACAGGAATGATATAGTACTCAGGGAAGAAGTTTTGTGTGCGATTTTTCCCTCTATAGTTATCCTCTTTCCCGTTTTTAAAAATATACTCGTCTACCTTCCGGTTATCCTCATTGTTCACGCCGCGCTTGTAAAATTCCAGTTGATTGAAGAACAGATCGTCCTTATGCTCGATGACGTATTGGGTCGCGCCCAAGATGCCGTAGTAGAGCGCATCGGTCGAATCCTGATTCAGCTTGGGAATCTCAATGGTCGAGCCCAGCGCGCCATGATGCATCGCGAATACGGCGGTGTAGGCCGGGGAGAAGTCGTCCCAACCTGTCTGGTAATCCCCTGTCTTCTTTTCACTATTGACATAGGGAATAAAGTAACTCGGAATCTTGGTATTCGCAATACCCGCCTCACCGAATGCCGTAGCTTGAGCGACCATATTATCGATGAACAGATCATACTCAAAGTTCGGATCATGCGGCGGCGAGCACGGCTCGATCAGGAAGCCGCTCACGAAGCCATGAAGGTCAAGGAAGGAGATAGGCAGCCATTTCGAGATGTTTCGGGCCACAATCTGCGTCTCCACTTGAACTTGATAGGAATTGTCGCGGTTCAGGTCAAAGCCGTTCGCATTGGCTCTCGTATTCAATACACGACCGTCAGGATTTTGGGTATAGTTCAACAGGAAAATCACATCATTCAGCACCTGATCCACATTCAGCGTCAAGGATTGACCTGCGCTCTGGAATGTTACGGTATCATCCTCTGCCAATGTTTTGAACAGATCGATAATGGCATCCACACCTGGCGCCTCATCGGGGTGAATATTGTTGATCCAGATTGGAACCTTGTACCCTTGGAGCTGTCCGCTCCGCAGCTTGGCCTGTACGCCCTCCGGGTCATTCATCATCTCAGGCACCAGCTTCAAGTAGTTATCCACCGATTGCTTGTCCTTGGCAATAATGGAGAAATGCATGTCGCGTCCCTGCACGGATTGCCCCAGCACTTCATAGCCGATGTATCGGCCTTCTTTTTTGTTTGCTGTAATTTTATCAATCTCGGGCTTGATCTCGTCATAGGAACGGAAGCTCTCATACGGCGTAATCTTCACATCTCTGGAGTACAGGGTCTGATCATTCAGCTTCGCCTCCAGCTTATGCGTGCCGATCATCGCCGGATAGGCTCTGCGGAGCGCGCTTCCTGACAGATTGTCTGTGCCGTAGAGCAGCTCGAATTGGAGCGATACCGTAGCCGTCAAGCCGTTCATTTTCGTATCGGCTATCGTAACATACGGCTTTTTGTTCTGAGCTGTCTGGGTCTCCCACGCACTTAACGGCTTGCCGCCAAGCGTCCATACCAATTGAGAGGGAAGCGCAGTTGGAGAGGGTAGAGTGACATCGGCAGTCAACGTATTCTCTTCGGTCATCGAGGATACATACGTATACTCCTTGCCCAATTCATCTGCTGTCTTGTCCTTGGAGCCGATCGTTTGGACCAGTCCAGTTAATACTTGCGAGAATGTGCTTAGTCTCTCTTCGATACGGCCTGGATACTGAGTAGAGATGAACGCCAAATTATCATTCGTTGTATGCCAGATACCGCCGTATTCTACAGTTTGATTATAGCCGTCCTGATCTCCAATCTCCCAATTGGTCGCTTCGAGATAGCCGATGGTAATGCCTTTTCTCTCGAAAGGATCATGGTCACTCCAGTCACCGGTCGTGCCCGCTGGATATTCAGGATTGAGTCCCGGATTGGTTTGAAGAGAGAGATCCAACTGATTGGCAATGCCAAGGCCTAGCTCACGAACCCACCCATTATCTTTTCCATCCACATCTTTGCCGCCATAAATATACATCTTGTCGCCAGCAATCAAGCTGTCAAGATTAATCATAGCAACGGTATTAGCGATGTCGTCTGCAGTCATGGCGTTCGCATAAGCGAGAGAACCGCGTTTGCCTTGCTCTTCACCACTGAATGCAATAAATTTGATCGTATACGGCGTCTCAATCTTGGCAACCGCTTCTGCAGTTTCAAGCATTACGCCAACACCAGAAGCATTATCGTCAGAGCCTGTGCTGCGTGGCTGAGCACCGCTATGAGTAGAATCATAGTGAGCGCCAACAATAAGCACTTTGGATGATTTCCCTGGCTTGGTAGCAATCACATTCTGGGAATTGTATGTTGTATTCCCTCTTGTAAAACTGAAATCTTGCACTTTTGTCTCATAACCAATTCTTTCAAATTCAGCCTTGATATATGAGCGTGCCGCCTGCTCCTCAATAGAAGCGGTAGGGCGATAGCCAATCTCGTTCGCCAGCTTGAGCACATGCTGGTACGCGATCGCGCCCGGTTGGCCTGCTTCAAGCTTCACATTAAGCTCAGGTGCCGCTGCTCTAAGAACCGACGATTCCTCTGCTTGGGCGTTTTCTTCCACAGCAGGCTGCTGCGAATCAGCCTCCGTATTCGGGGTCGTTACAGCATCCTGATCAATTAGCCCTTCCTGAATAAGATCAACAATTGACACTGGCTCGGTAGCAGAAGCTGCCTCCTCAGCGAATACACTTGGTGTGATGATCGACAAGGCTAACAGAAGTGATAAAAACAGAGACGTAAACTTTCGGAATGATTTATTCCCGGTCATCCATGAACCTCCTTAGAAACTAGTAAAATACTTCAGCAAATCTTTCAAATTTCGTGCAAAAACAAATAGCTGAACGGCACCCCCCTCAGTCAACTGAAATTTGGCGCGATATGTATTAGATGCATCCCGCTCCAAATTCTGTATACAATATACTTTCGACAATATACCTTTACGTTAGGTATTATAACATCGATTATTTTCATGGACAAGCCATTTTCATACTATATTCATCTTTAGTTAATATTCAGTTAATGTAAGAGGATTATAATGGGAATTTTAACAATTATATAACGTTTTATGTTAAGTGAGGAGTGAGATTTACTCTTGCAGAAGCCTCTTCTGATGGATCAGGTACACGACACAAAAAATCGACCTCCCAGGTAGGAAGGCCGATTATGCACCCCTTAATCAAGCTGCCTTAACAATAGTATACGTCGTAACTCCAGCAAAAGTAGAGGAGCTTCTGATCAACCAGCCTGCGGGCATATTAAATGTAGAAGTTACATTCTGAGTGGAGCCGACCGCTGCCCCATTCAGATTAACCAGGGTATAGGTTGTCGTTCCCGCAAAGGTAGAGGAGGAGCGAATCATCCAGCCGCTAGGTGTATTAAATGTAGAGGTGACTTGTTGAGTTGCAAATACGGGGCCATTGTTGAGGTTAACAATCACATAGGTTGTTATTCCCGCAAATGTAGAAGAGCTCTTGATCATCCAGCCATAAGGCATATTGTAGGTGGAGGTTACAGACTGAGTGGCTCCGTAAGATGCACCATTCAGATTAAGGAGGGTGTAGGTCGTTATCCCGGCAAAGGTGGAGGAGCTCTTAATCACCCATCCAGAAGGAATATTAAACGTCGAGGTTACATTCTGAGTAGCCCCGTAAGGTGCGCCATTCAGATCAATAAGCGTGTACGTCGTCGTGCCAGCAAAGGTGGAAGAGCTCTTGATCATCCAGCCATAAGGGATATTTTGCGTGGATGTGACGGTTATGGTACTCCCGTATGCTGCTTGAGCGAAACTAGCTGAATAGAGAAATACAAAAAGAAGGACGAGTAAAATAGTCAAATGCTTTAAACGTTTCATAATCAACCTCCCAATAATTAGTATATTAGCATATTGATTATATAATAGAATTCATTTACTTTCAACTCCTATAATACCTTCCATATGAAAATATTCCATATTTTAAGAATCCAAAACAAATCAGGCGACCTCCCCCCGTTGAAACATAGGGAATAGGTCGCCATGTCTTCGCCGCTATACCGTCCACTTAACGGGACACAATCCATCTCACACGCCCTAGCCTTCCTTCTTCATCTTGGAAGGGTTATTAATCTTATACGGCACAGGATGACGGGTCAGCTTCTTGGCCACGATCTTCGCTTCGAAGGTCAGGACATCGCCGACCTCCAGCTCCAGCTTCTTGAGCGTGGCGCTGTGGCTCGACCATATGTCGCCAACCTCCTGCTCCTGCCCCGGCTCGGTAATTGCGGCCTGCTCATAGATAATGACTTCATCATCCGCATCAGCAAAATGATTCGGCACCGTCGTGAACTCCTTGACGGTTGCCGTCATCTTCACCTTCGCCTCTGGCAGCTTGAGCTTGACCTTGCGGGGCTGCTTCTCCTTGGCTGCCTTCACCGGCGTAGGCGTCCTCTCCTCAATTCCCAGCTCTCCAAGCACAAGCTGGCGAGGCTCCTCCGCTTCCTCAGCAGCATGCAACGTCCCATGACCCGCATGGGCTTGCTCCCCGCCTATCCTTGCAGACGCTGTCCCGTTCAGCTCTAATCCCTCCGCATGACCGCTGTCATCTGAGGCTGCATCCCCTACAGGCAACAGCTCCTCAAAGGTTACCTGCTCCAGCTCCGTCTGCTCCGATGCCCCCTTGTCACTCCCGCTGACGATCCTCTCACTGCCCGTCTGATCGTTCTCCGCGCGGGCCGCATCGCTCTGGCCATCATCCTCCACAGCCAGCGCTTCCGCAGTGTACGAAACACGCTGTCCGTAACCGGACGCCTGCATCTCCTTCAGATAGGAAGGATGGATGCAATGCAGCTCTCCATTCTCAAAGGCAATTACAGCGGTCATCTTGTCCACATAACCAACGATTGTACAGGGGAGATTCAACCCGCTGCCCTTATACGCATACGCCTTGATCTTCGCCGCCTTGTCCGACAGCAGCCCCCATTCCTTGCACTGCTCCAACTGCTCCTCCTCGTTCTCGAAGGAATGATACATCGGCGGCCTAACTATAAATGCATGCATCGTAAGCCCAGCCTTTCTTCTCCATGTTCAGGCATCCATTTTCTGCCCAGTGCTATAGCTTTACGTTACCTTTTTCCCCATCAAATTGCAAGCCGCCTCGCCTTCACTCCCGTCAAAAAAAACCCTTCGGAAGCCGCTGCATCGTCATCAGCAGCCCGAAGGGGGCGAAACTTCTATTACCGCTGCCCCGCTAGAGTGTCTTCACACTGCAACAGGAGCAGATTTTGCAACAATGTTCGTCCCGGGCAAGGTGCTTGCCCTTGAGCAGGTTTGAACACACACCCTGGATCAAGTGCCTTTATATTTTGCGTGAGGTAAGCTTCGCCTGGGTAAACAGCAGCAGATAGTCATGCCCGCCTGCCTTCGAATCTGTTCCCGACATGTTGAAGCCGCCGAACGGATGGACTCCGACGAGTGCGCCCGTACATTTGCGGTTCACGTAGAGATTGCCGCAATGCATCTCCTCCAAAGCCACTGCGATCCGCTTCTCATCAGTGGAGAAGTAGGAGCCGGTCAAGCCGAACTCGGTATCATTATACATACGGATCGCTTCCTGCCAGTCGCTCGCCTTGCTAATCGCCAGCACCGGCCCGAAGATTTCCTCCTGCATGATGACCGCATCGCCTGCAACATCCGCTATGACCGTCGGCTGGATGAAATATCCGCCCTCTGGCCCAGGTTTCCCGCCCGACAACAGACGACCTTCCTTCTTCCCGATCTCGATATAATTGAGAATACGCTTGTAGGAGCTATGGTCTACAACAGGGCCAATCGGGGCGTTATCCTCCGGCATGCCCATCACCAGCCGATCCGTGCGTTCCTTAATCTTCTCAACCAGCTCGTCGTACACCTGCTGTACAATAATCGCCCGCGAGCCCGCCGAGCACTTCTGACCCTGGAAGCCGAAGGCCGAAGCCACGATCGCATCTGCAGCCGCATCCAGGTTCGCTGTCTCATCGACGACGACCCCATCCTTGCCGCCCATCTCGGCGACGATCCGTTTGATCCAGATCTGCCCTGGCGCCTGCTCGGCTGCAAGCCTGTTAATGCGCAGACCGATCTCCTTCGACCCCGTAAAGCTGATGAAGCGGGTCTTGGGATGGCTGGTCAGATAGTCTCCGATCTCTCCGCCGCTGCCCGGCACATATTGAATGACATCGGCCGGGATGCCGGCCTCAACCATCACTTCATAGAACTTGTAGGCAATAACTGGCGTTGTGGAGGCCGGCTTCAATAGGATCGTATTGCCAGATACCACCGCTGCAGCCGACATGCCTGCACAGATCGCCAGCGGGAAGTTCCATGGCGGAATCACGACGCCGACGCCTAGAGGAATATAGCTTAGACGGTTCTCCTCTCCCGGTGTCTTCACCAGCGGACGCAGCTCATTCGTCTGATCGAGCCGCACCATCTCGCGCGCATAATATTCCAGGAAATCGATCGCTTCCGCCGTATCCGCATCCGCCTCGCCCCAGTTCTTTCCTGCCTCCAGCACCATCCAGGCGGAAAACTCATGCTTGCGCTCACGCATCAGCCCCGCAGCCTTGACCAGCAGAGCCGCGCGCTCGACGGCTGGCCGCTTCTTCCATGTCTCAAACACCGCCAGTGCAGAGCACATCGCGAGCTCCGCATGCTCGAGCGTGGCTTTGCTCACGCTTCCGATGATTTCATCGGTGCGGGCCGGGTTGATGGATACGATACGATCCGTCGTGTGCACTTCCTTCCCGCCGATATGGAGCGGGTAAGCCTTGCCAAGCTCGGATTTCACCTTCGACAGCGCGGAGAGCATCGCTTCGCGATGGGCATCCTGACCAAAATCAGTAAACGGTTCATTGACAAACGGTGGAAATACATGCTCTTGGGACATCGTAGTCGCCTCCTATCAATTATGGGTCTATATTGTCAAGCGATGACTCCTATCCTATCTATAGCTAGCTATGTGCCAGCAATATGTCTACAATATGCGTTTGCCGAGTGTCGAGGCGATCAATTCCACAGCCAGACGGGCGGTACGCATATTGAAATCAATATACGGGTTGACTTCCACCAGATCCATCGAGGTCATGCGCCCTGTCTCTGCGAGCAGCTCAAGCGCAAAATGCGCTTCACGATAGTTCAATCCTCCTGGAACCGGCGTACTGACGCCCGGAGCCTCCAATGGGTCCAGACAGTCCATATCGAAGCTCAGATGAATGCCATCGGTGCCGTTGCCAGCCACCTCCAGCGCTTTCTCCACTACTGCCTTGATGCCAAGCCGGTCAATCTCGTGCATGGAGAAACAGGTGATGCCCTCAGCGCGGATCAACTCCTTCTCGCCGGGATCGAGATCGCGCGCCCCGATAATGACGACATTCTCCTTCTTAATGAAGGGCCCTGCACCAGGAATATCCGAGAGATTGAAGCGGGAGCGACCTAGTGCGACAGCCAGCGGCATACCATGCATATTGCCCGTTAGCGTCGTCTCCTCTGTATTCAGATCCGAATGTGCATCAAACCAGATGACGCCGAGATTGCGGTAATGATTCGTCAGCCCGGCGATCGAGCCCATCGCTATACTATGATCGCCGCCAAGCACCAGCGGAAATGCCCCTTCCTCCACAGTACGCGACACCGATTCGCATAGCAGCCGACTCATCTCCTTCACCTCTGGCAGATGCTTCGCCTTGTCCGAGCCGCCGCGATCCCCTGCGCTACGCGGACAATCGACCGTCGATATATCGCCCAGCTCAATCCCTTCAATGGCTCGAAGCTGTCTGGTCAGTCCTGCCTGCATAATGCTCTCTGGCCCCAGCTCCGCTCCCGAACGGCCTCCACCCAGCCAAAAAGGAACATGAATTACATTGACCTTTTTATTTTGTGTCATCGTCCCTCATCCTTTCCCTTCATTAATATATAGCAACCGGAAACCTGCAGCTCACTTGATAACTTCCGCTATTCTTGTCAGTGCCCAATCGATCTCTTCCTTGCTAATGACTAGGGGCGGCGCGAAGCGAATCGTCGTCTCATGTGTCTCCTTGCACAGCAGCCCCTTGCCCATCAGTTGCTCGCAGAACGGACGCGCCGGGCTATGCAGCTCCAGGCCGATGAATAGACCACGGCTGCGAATCTCCTTCACATGCGGGCTTGCCAGCTCCGCTAACCGCTCCGCAAAATATCGTCCAAGCTCATCCGAGCGTTCGGCAAGCTTCTCCTCCTCCAGCACCTCCAGCGCAGCGATCGCTACCGCACAGGCCAGCGGATTGCCGCCGAAGGTGGAGCCATGGGATCCCGGCTCGAATACACCTAGAATTTCGTCATTTGCCGCTACAGCAGAGATCGGCATGACACCGCCTCCGAGCGCTTTGCCCATAATATACACATCCGGTTCGACGCCTTCCCAATCGGATGCAAAGCGTCGGCCTGTTCGCCCGAAGCCCGTCTGAATCTCATCCGCTACGAAGAGCACATGATGCTTGCGGCACAGTGCATGCGCTGCGGCGAGGTAGCCGGCAGGCGGGATGATGATCCCTGCCTCCCCCTGGATCGGCTCGACGAGGAACGCAGCGGTATGAGGCGTAATCGCTTGCTCCAACGCTGCCAGATCACCGTATGGAACCAGTCGGAAGCCTGGAGTGAATGGGCCAAAATCCTTCTTATACTCCTCCGACGAGGAGAAGGAGGTGACGGTGATGGTGCGACCATGAAAATTGCCCGTGCAGACA
This sequence comes from Paenibacillus sp. J5, assembly GCF_054955055.1. Lineage (NCBI taxonomy): Bacteria > Bacillati > Bacillota > Bacilli > Caryophanales > Paenibacillaceae > Paenibacillus > Paenibacillus sp. J5. The sequence goes on from NZ_JBUEDD010000016.1 coordinate 64,963, forward strand.
ATAATCTCAGCTTGATTCTCCGCGACCTTCTTATGGCGGTAGGCCCAGCGGCGAACAGCCTTGACCGCAGTCTCCACCGCCTCGGCTCCCGTATTCATCGCTAATATTTTGGATTTGCCTGTATAGGCGGCCAGCTTCTCATAGAACAGTCCCGGCGTACTGCTATGGAAGGCGCGTGAGGTTAATGTTACTTTATCTGCCTGATCCTTCAGGGCTTGAATAATCTTCGGATGCCGATGTCCCTGATTCAAGGCGGAATAGGCACTCAGCATATCCATATACCGATGACCCTCCGGGTCCTCCACCCATACCCCCTCCGCCTTGGAGATGACAATCGGCAGCGGATGATAGTTATGCGCGCTATATTGATTCGACAACTGCATCATGGCTTGGGATTCCAGCATGCTGTTCACCTCATTTTTCATTTTTGTATTTTGTATACAAAATACAATATACGATATGTTGTATAAAAAAACTGGAATGGAGATAAGCATATTCCCTTTCCAGTCTGGCACTGTGCAGCCGTGAAGCCGGCGATACAACAGTGTATACCTTAATATATGCAACCGTTACAGCACCTTTGACAAAAAATCCTTCGTCCGTTGATGCTGAGGATTTTCGAATACAGCCCGAGGGTTGCCCTCCTCGACGATCACGCCTCCATCCATAAAGATCAGCCGATCGCCTACCTCCCTCGCAAAGCCCATCTCATGCGTCACGATCACCATCGTCATCCCGTTCTGGGCAAGACGCTTCATGACGTCCAACACTTCACCGACCATCTCAGGGTCAAGCGCCGAGGTCGGCTCATCAAACAACATCATATTCGGCTGCATCGCGAGCGCCCTTGCGATCGCAATCCGTTGCTTTTGCCCGCCTGACAAGCTGTCGGGGTACGCGGCAGCCTTATCTTCCAGCCCAACCGATCGAAGCAGCTCCAATGCGGTTTTTTCCGTCTGTTCCTTACTCAGCTTCTTCAGCTTGCGCGGCGCAAGCGTCAGATTTTCCATGACGCTCATATGCGGAAACAAATTGAACTGCTGGAACACCATGCCCATCTTTTGACGGATGAGGTTCAGATCCGCCTGCCGTCCGGTTATCAGGCTATCCTCGAACCAGATTTCCCCGCCGCTCGGCTCCTCCAGACGATTCAGACAGCGAAGAAAGGTGCTTTTGCCGGAGCCGCTTGGTCCAATGACGACAACGACCTCGCCTTTAGCTATAACGGTATTGATGCCTTTAAGAATTTCATTTTTGCCATAGGATTTTCGCAGGCCGCTGACCTTGATCATTTCTTTTGCAGCCTCCTTTCGAGCACACCCAGCAGCTTGGATAAAGTAAAGGTAATGACGAAATACATGGCGGCCGCAACCAGCAGCGGCTCCAGCGGCTTGAATGCCGCCCCCTGCACAGTGCGCGCCGCGTACATAATCTCCGCAGCCCCGATGGTCGAGACGAGCGAGGAGTCCTTGATGATAATAATGAACTCATTGCCGATCGCAGGCAGCATATTGCGGAAGGCCTGCGGCAATATAATATGCCTGAGCGTCATGCCATGCGTCATCCCGAGCGAACGAGCCGCTTCCGCCTGCCCCTTGTCGATCGCATTGATTCCCGCGCGGAACACCTCCGCCATATAGGCGGCACTGTTGATCGTCAGAGCAGCAACACCCGCTTCAAACTTCGATAACTCCAGTCCAAGCGGAACCAGACCAAAATAAATGATAAACACCTGAACCAGCATCGGAGTGCCGCGGATCAGCTCGATGTATGTCGAGCTGACCGCCTTGAGCACTACGTTTTTGGAAATCTTCATAAGAGCGAGGCCAATGCCCAGCAGAGTTCCCAGCAGCACGCCGAAGAACGACAACTGCAATGTAATCCAGGCACCCTGCAAGAACATCTCCCAATACTTATCCATAAAGGTAAAATCCAACGCCATAGCCGTATGCTCCGTCCTTGTGATTATTCTACCATTTCATTGGCTTCAACCACGAAGCGGTTCACATCTCCGTTCTCAGTCAAGCGTTTGATGGTAGCGTTAATTTTGTCCAGCAGCTCCTGATTCCCTTTTTTCACGGCAATTGCATAGCCAGTCTCGTCCTCAGACAGATCAAACTTCACACCGGGCGCTACAGCAATATCATCTTGCTTGGCTGCGTATTGATCTGCAACCGGCTTATCGACGATTACAGCGTCTACACGGCCTGTTTTGAGCTCCATTACCAGCTCAGGCAGCTTGGTTAGCGAGGTCAGCTCGGCATTCTCGACTCCTTGGCCAAGCTCCTCCTGGATGGAACCCTTCTGCACACCGATTTTTTTGCCCTTGAGATCATCTAGCGAATTGAATTGCTCTACTGCATCCTTCTTAACAAGCACACTATGCTCGCCATGATAATATAGATCGGAGAAATCCACTACTTCTCTACGCTCAGGCTTCGGGTTCATGCCCGAGATGACGAAATCCAGCTTTCCGGTATCCAGCGCCATAAGCAAGCTATCAAAATCCATGTCTTCAATGACAAGCTCTGCATTGGCATCCTTGGCGATCTCTTTGGCAATCTCGATGTCAAATCCGACAATGGTGTCCTTCCCGTCAATCGTCTTATGGAATTCATAAGGTGCAAAGTCAGCGCTGGTGCCAACCGTCAGCTTAGCCTTCTCCTCGGTTTTCGGCGTGTTGCTGCTGCCACCTTGCGTACTATTCTGCGTCGCCCCTCCATTGTCCTTCTGACCGCAAGCAGTCAGCACTGTCGTCACCATGACAATTAGTACCAGTAGCTTCTTCATCTCTCTCATCTCTCCCAATCAAGTAATATAGTTGCAACCGACCTACCCCGAACACAACATGCGAGTTATATGCCCTGCCAATACTGTATACAATATACACTGTACAACATAAAATTCAGCCATGTACATGGCACAGTATGAACTATATAATATACAACATACAATATACAGCTCTCGCTTATGTCACTTATTATAACATCGCCATCTTTGCCATACAACTCATTTTTTTAAGATAACTGTTTAAATTTTAGGATAATAATTTAAAATAGTTAACATGAAGTTGACACTGCATACGAACTTGCGCTTGTACTCCTGGATTTCCAATGATAAGATGGAACTATGGATAAACAATTAGTTTTATTAATTATTATTCATTATAGCCATGCTAGCGTGAACTGCTAGAACCGTCCTTGACGGCAATTGTTATCCATTTGAGAAATAACAGAGTAGGGGCAATCGCGTGCATTTATGGTTCTGACGACTACTTGTTCAGGCATACCGTCCGCACTTGCACCACAAAGTTTACACTACGAGGCGAAGAGCGTCAATGTAAACTGATGTTTCCTATGGACGCGCTTTCTATTAACTGATCCGAAGCCGCCGCCCAGGATGCTGCCGCTTCGTTAATGATGTTGCTATTGTACCGTCTTCAAGCACGAATGAAAGGGGAATCCGGCATGCAAGCGCCAAAATACCAATCGTTAAAGGATCATGTATACGACTATATTGCTCAGAAAATCCAGGATGGAACATTGCTTCCCAACCAAAAAATCAATGAAGCTGAAATTTGCAAAAGACTGGACATTAGCCGGACACCCACCCGCGAGGCGCTGTTTCAGCTAACCTCCGACAACCTGCTCGACTATATTCCCCGCCGCGGCTTTATCGTCAAGCCGTTTGACACCAAGGAGAAATTGAATGTCTCGCAGATTATCGGCTCTCTGGATGCCTTGGCCGCGACGCTTGCAGCCGATCGCCTGACAGAGAGGGATATTGCAGATATGGAGGCTCTATGCCACAAAATTGACCAGGATATTAGCCAATTCGATTTCTCCCATTATCATAAAGATCAATATGACTTCCATGAAATCTACATTCGCAAATGCGACAACCCGCATCTCATCGAGCTGATGGGCTCGCTCAAGAACAGCTTTATTCGCCAATCCTATCTGAGCAGCGATCACAACAAGCTGGCGCTCGTGTTGAAACAGGTTAACGGAGAGCATTTCAAGATCGTCGAATACTTCAAGGCTCAGGATAAGGGCAGCCTGGAGGCACTGCTGAAATACCATTGGAGGATTATTGATACAGAGATGCTCTAAATATTGACTTAAACCTCGCCTGTCCCCCACTCCAGCGGACACCAGGCGAGGTTTTTTGATCTAAAAATTAGGTCACTCTGAATTCTTGGACTACCCATATGAACAGAGCCCATGCTATAATTAGAAATTATGACTTCGTAACGATTCATTAACCAGGTCAATGAATGAACTATTGTATTTAGGAAAGGAAGCGTCCCGAATGACACGACAAATCTCCATTTTTGATACGACGCTGCGCGACGGCACGCAGGGCGAAGGGATCAGCCTGTCAGCAGACGACAAGCTGAAGATTGCCCAGAAGCTCGACTCGCTTGGCGTTCATTACATTGAGGGAGGCAACCCGGGAAGCAACAGCAAGGATATTGAGTTTTTCAAACGGGTGCAATCGCTGAAGCTAAACGCAAAGATTACCGCCTTTGGCAGTACACGACGCAAGAACAGTGTGGCCGAGCATGACAGCAGCCTGTTGCGCATCGTAGAGTCCGGCGTTCCCGCCGCCACTCTGGTCGGCAAGTCATGGGACTTCCATGTTCATACCGCCCTGCAGACGACATTGGAGGAGAACCTGGCGATGATTGCCGATTCGTTCGCCTTCTTGAAGCGCAGCGGATTGGAAGCCATCTACGACGCAGAGCATTTCTTTGACGGGTACAAGCATAACCCGGAGTATGCGCTGGCTGCGCTGCGCAGCGCTCATGAGGCAGGGGCTGACTGGATCGTGCTGTGTGATACGAACGGAGGCACGCTGCCGAGCGAGGTGCATGAGATCGTCTCCCGTGTTCGTGAAGAGCTGGGTGCTCCGATCGGCATTCATACGCATAACGATTGCGAGCTGGCTGTTGCCAATTCACTGGCAGCCGTTAACGCTGGCGCTACTCAGGTTCAAGGGACGATTAATGGATATGGTGAACGCTGTGGCAATGCCAACCTGTGCTCCATCATCCCCAATCTGCAGTTGAAGATGAACTATGACTGCATTCGTGCAGAGCAGCTTGGCCAATTGACCAATGTCGCCCGTTATATTAGCGAGATTGCCAATGTCCATATGCCGGTTAACCAAGCCTATGTCGGCAATGCTGCCTTTGCCCACAAGGGCGGCATCCATGTATCGGCGATTATGAAGGATTCCAAAACCTATGAGCATATTGCTCCGGAGCTGGTCGGCAACAAGCAGCGTATTCTTGTATCCGAGCTGGCTGGGCAGAGTAATATTATCTCCAAGGCGCAGGAGCTTGGACTCGACATTCACGCCAATAATGAGAAGACGAAGGATATTATCGACCAGATCAAGGAGCTGGAGCATCAAGGCTATCAGTTTGAAGGCGCTGATGCCTCCTTGGAGCTGCTGCTGCGCGAGGCTTTCGGCGAAGGCAAGAAGGTCTTCACAACAGAGTCCATCAAGCTGCTTGTCGAGAAAGGCAATGGACAGCTACTCTCGGAAGCCATCGTTAAGATTAATGTTGATGGCGAGACCGTCTACACCGCGGCAGAGGGGAACGGCCCGGTGAATGCGCTGGACAATGCCTTGCGCAAGGCGCTGGTTCGGTTCTATCCGAGCATCATGAATGTGCATCTGTCTGATTACAAGGTTCGGGTGATCGACGAGAATGATGCGACCTCTGCCAAGGTGCGGGTGCTGATCGAGTCCACAGACTTTAACAACACCTGGAGCACTGTCGGTGTATCGAGCAACATTGTCGAAGCTAGCTGGCAGGCGCTTGTCGATAGCATACGCTATGCGCTGCTGAACAGCGCCAAGGTAGCAAGCAATGACCCTGAGCATCGGGAGCAGCTTGGACTGGTCAATCACTAACTGAGATGACAAGCCAAAATAAAATGACGCACAACGGGGTTACCCGTTCGTGCGTCATTTATTTTTAGGAGCCCGCTTCGTCCTGCAGCAGCGCTTCGATTCGCTTCTCCCATTGCTCGCGCGTGATGACCCCGACGACTCGCTCCTTGACGGTGCCATCTCTGTCAATCAGCAAGGTTGTCGGAAAGGTGGAAACCTTATATAGCTTGGTTGCCTCTCCCTCGCGATCCATCAGAATAGGGAAGTTCAGATTAAAGTCCGTGACGAATTGCCTTGCTTGCCGTTCCTTATCATAGAACGTGGCGTTCACCCCGTACAGCTCCAGCTTATCCCCGTATTTCTCATACAAGGCGACCAGATCGGGAGCCTCCAGCTCACACGGTCCACACCATGAGGCCCAGAAATTGACCATCAACAGCTTAGGATGCGACCCACCTGCCGTATAGGTCTGCTCATCCAGACCCGGAAGCTCAATGACCGGAGCTGCATAGCCCGGCTTCGGCTGAGCCTCCGCTTGCTGGCCGGAAGTCAGCAGACTGATCTGATTTTGGTTCCATAGCACAAACAATAGAATCAACACAGCAATGGACGTTGCGAGGATTCCAAATTTTTTCATCGTGTACTCTCTCCTTTGATCCCCATCATATCACGCCTTCGAATCAAAGCTCAAGCGCCGGGGCACCCTAATCTATAGTTAGCCAAGACCCCTAGAGAATCGGACGGTGACACATCTAAGATGCAATCGACCAGAAGCAGATGGCCCTGGGTCGTCGTCGACCGCAGGCAGCGAAGCAAGAACGAAACGACAGGGGCGAGCAAGCCCTCCTCTTCAGGCAGCTCCTCCAAGTGGAAGGAATATATCGCCCTGGCTACAGTTCCGCTTGTATTGGTGCTCGGCAACTCGATGCTGGTACCCATCCTGCCCGATATCGAACGCCAGCTTTCAATCAGCAACTTTCAATCGAGCCTGATTATAACCTTATTTTCGGTGACTGCCGGGCTTTTCATACCTATAGCGGGTTATTTATCGGATCGCTTCAGCCGCAAGTCCGTCATTCTCCCCTCCCTAGCAGTCTACGGCGCCGCGGGTATTTTGGCGGGCTTCGGAGCTGTGTGGGGCTCGTATACGATCGTCATCTGGGCACGTGCGCTGCAAGGTCTTGGCGCCGCAGGCACGGCGCCGATTGCCATGGCACTGGTAGGCGATATGTACAAGGATGGCAACGAGAGCGAGGCGCTAGGCTTAATCGAGGCTTCCAATGGAGCGGGCAAAGTCGTCAGTCCCATTCTAGGCTCTCTGTTCGCTCTGATTATCTGGTATGCGCCGTTTTTTGCTTTCCCCTTCTTCTGTGCTCTATCGCTGCTGGCGATGATCTGGCTCATCCACGAGCCCAAGAAGAAGACACAGGCTCCCCCGGTGAAATACTACCTCCGCCAGATCGGGGTGATCTTTCGGGAGCAGGGTGGCTGGCTCATCCCTTCCTTCTTTGTCGGCGCGCTCGCCTTGTTTATTTTATTCGGCGCCTTATTTTACCTATCGGACATCCTGGAGAAGCCGCCTTATTCGATTGATGGCGTTGCGAAAGGGGGCATCCTTGCGATTCCACTGCTCGGGCTTGTCGTGACGGCTTATATCTGTGGACGGAAGATCAAAAACAACGGCCCACTCATGAAGCGGCTGATGGCCATCGGACTCGCCGCTATGACTTTAGCTCTGGGCGCTGCCATCTTGCTGTATAACCAGTTGTACCTGCTGATTGGACTTCTGCTCCTGTCCAGCATCGGCACTGGACTGGTATTGCCTTGCCTGAATACGATGATCGCTGGTGCTGTCGACCGCCAGCATCGGGGCATAATCATGTCGCTGTACAGCAGCCTGCGCTTTCTTGGCGTCGCCTTTGGCCCGCCATTGTTCGGCTGGCTCATGGGATATTCCCAGCTACTGCTGTTCAGTCTGATTACAGCCCTGGCTGCCATCTCCCTCATTCTATCGTTATGGCGTATTCATCCACCGGCCAAGGCTGGCGACAGCCCTTCCACGGCATAGTGTACAGACATGCCAACATAAAAGCATCCTGCGCCGTCCGATTCGGACGGTTCAGGATGCTTCTGTGCGGACGGACGCTAGTCAGCTAGTGCTTACTGAGATAAGCATACAGATCGGCGAGTGTGGATATATTTCTTGACATCATTTGCTTGAGATACCCATGCCATAGCTTCGCTGTCATGATGGAGTCATGCAGGGCATGATGACGATCAGCAATCGGAATACCCGCGCTCTCCAGCAGCTCGTCAAGCCCATAGCTGCCACGCTTGGGCTCCAGCCACTTGGCGACCATCATCGTATCCAGCACCCGGTGTGTCAGATTCACCTTGGACGTGCGCCATAAGGCAGCATTGAGGAACTGCTTATCATGGCCGCTGCCGTGCGCAATTAACACCCGCTTGCCGACGAACTCCATAAAGTCATGCAGCACCTGCATCAAGTCCGGGGCAGCCTCGGCCATATCATTGGTGATGCCCGTCAGAGCTGTAATATGACGCGGCACCTTCCGTTTCGGATTCACCAGGCTATAGAAGGTTCGTGCTTCGCTGATCGGCTCCGCACCGCGCACTACAACTCCTCCAACCGACAAAATCTCATCACCGTTATATGGATAGAAGCCCGTCGTCTCCAGATCGAACACTACCATCTCCAGCTCAGTTAACGGCATATCCAGTACAGACTGCTTCCGCTGCTCCTTGCTGACTGCACGGATGAAGGCCATCTGCTGCGCATTTTGCGCCCCCATCATCGATGCGATGGCCGGTGTAAGCCCGCCCATCTTATATAAATGCCACATTCGTCCGACACCTTTTTGCTGTTTCATGCTCTCGCCTCCGCATTGCCTTGCCTGTCCAGCCCGCTCATTTTAACCATCCGACCGTCAGCTTCTGCACATGACGCTGCAGTCGCTTGCCCAGCTTCAGACTTTGCTTCAATTCCTCGATCATATCCTTGGTCAGATACTTGCTGGCCAGCTTGCCATTGTTCATATACATGCCATCCTCATTATGCTCGGTAGCAATCAGTCGCAGCCTCAAGAAAAATAAAAAGGCCGCCTTGTACTCAGCCGCTTCCTGAATCGTCATGATTCCCTTGTCGGCCAGTGCCACGAGCCTCTCCAGCGTCGAAGTTGCGCGAATCTCGGATTGCACCGCCATGAGACGAATCGCGTTAACCATGGGAATATAAGCGCCGTACTTAATGTCAATGCTGCCTGCATCCTCACCATACTGCTCCTTCAAGAGCTGCCCGAATACACCGATCAGCATCTTGTGCCGTATCGTATTATCCAGCATCCGCCGAATGATGACGGGTCTTGCCAGCATATCAGAGAAATAATGATTCTTCAGCCTGGCAAGCAGCTCAGCATCGCCATGCACATGGCGACTGTCAGCTACAATCAGCAAGTAGCGCACAGCCTCCCATTCCGCGGCCTCAAACCAGCCGTCAAGCTGCCCGCTCCACCCGCTGAGCGGAAGCCGCCATTGCGGATTGGCACTGATTACATTGCCATCGCAGGGCGGATACCCCATCTCTTGAAGCAGGCGCACGATGGTATCCGCAAGCTGCTCAAAGTAGGCTGCCACACCCTCGGAAGCACTTGGCTCCGATACATCCTGATATATGATGCCGCTATCCTGATCGCTGGATAACGTCTGCTCCTTCCGCCCCCCGCTGCCGAACAATACATATGCATAAGGCACGGGGGGAGAACCCTTCCCCGACCGTGCCAATTCCGCCTCTGCCAGAGCGATCGTGCGCTGAATCAGCGCATCGTGCACTCCATTTAATTGTCTGTAGTACTCCTCTAAGGGCAGCGAAGGGAACAGAGCGTCCATACGCTTGTGCACATCATCCCGAAGCATGCGCAGTGCCGGGATCAGTTGAGCGGCTTCAATCTGCCGATGCAACTGACAGATCACCGGATCACCCTTCATACGGCGCCCTCCCCCTTCATCTCGATCTGCTGTGGATTAAGCATTCAAGTTTTGTTGCGCCTTTTTCATTTGCTCAGGATAACCATATGTGCCATGCTCGCTCAAGTCAAGACCAATAATTTCTTGCTCCTCTGTCACACGGAAGCCTGCGGCCTTCTTGATGATATACAATACGACGAACGATACGATGAATACGAACACACCACAGACGACAACACTCTCAAATTGCACCCACAGTTGCTTCCAGCCACCGCCGTAGAACAGTCCCGCTTGACCGACACCTGCTGTCTCGGCAAGCTCCGGTGTTGCGAACAGGCCGTTGGCCAATGTCCCCCAGACCCCCGCCGCGCCGTGTACAGACAGCGCATAGATCGGATCATCAATTTTCATTTTCTCGAAGAATTTTTGGCTGAAGAACACAAGCACCCCTGCCAGCAGGCCGATCACTACAGCAGCCCACGGCTCAACGAATGCACAGGAAGCTGTAATTGCGACGAGACCAGCCAGACCACCGTTCAGCATCGTTGTAATATCCGACTTGCCAAGGAAGGCCCACGAGATCAGCATAGCCGCCACTGCGCCTGCTGCCGCTGCAATTTGCGTATTGAACGCTACATAACCGAAAAATCCATTTTCAATCGCTACCGTACTGCCCGCATTGAATCCGAACCAGCCTACCCACAGGAATAGCACGGCCAGCGTCGTATATACTTGGTTATGACCCAGAATTTGATTGGAGGAACCATCTTTGTTGAATTTCCCGATCCGGGGCTTCAACAGGATTGTGGCCGCAAGTGCTGCCACCGCACCTGACAAGTGAACGACTGTCGAGCCCGCGAAGTCTTGCGCACCGTCCTCAGCCAGCCAGCCGCCGCCCCAGATCCAGTGAGCGACCATCGGGTAAATGATACCTACGAATACAATCGTGAAGATGAAGTAAGAAGAAAGCTTGGCGCGTTCCGCGAAGCCGCCCCATGCAATCGACAGCGAGATCGTAGCAAATGCCAGTTGGAATACGAAGAAGATCGAAGCTCCCAGCCCGGCATCCTCAGCATACAGCACTGGAGGGTTATAGAAGAAATCCCCGAGGCCGATAAGAAGATTACCGTTGCCGCCAAATGCAAAGCCATAGCCAACTGCCCAATACACCAAAGAACCAAGTCCGAAGGTAAAGATCGTTTTGCCTGCTACGTGTCCAGCGTTCTTCATGCGAGTCGAGCCGGCTTCCAGCAGAATAAATCCGCCTTGCATCAGGATGACGAGAATTGCGGCAAGCATCACCCATAACGAGTTGAGGCCGGTGTTCAGCATCGCATTCGATGGAGCATCTGCAAATGCCATTGCCGGGAACAAGAGAAGCAGCGCACCCACTGATAGAATCATTTTTTTGACCAAAACGACCACTCCCTTAATGTTATCTTTTATTACATGTGAAGAAAGACTTAATGTCATTATAGTCAGAAGGAGCCGTTTTGACAATATGCTTTTTGAAAAAAAACAAAAAAATACTTCATAAACTCTAACGTTCGTCTCATTATCGGAGTCTAATGTTAAGTTTTTTACTCCAAACCGTTAGAGATTCATGGAATAGCTCGCTTATTTTTCGCTTTTTTTGCGGTTTGTCCAGATTCCTCTTCTCGTGCTGTCCACTCTAATACACCCTTCTTCTCTCCATTCAACTGGGTCATTCCTCCTAAATCCCAGCGTCATATATTGTTCACACAAATCAGCCGTTTTACAAAGCATTACGTTTGACTGTATGGTTCTGTTTTCGGTATCATATAAATATAGGTTTTATATAGGGAATAGATATAGGGGAACTATTGAAAGCAGGGAAGGAGGAGAACATAATTGGGGATACTACATTATATAAGATAGGCGAGCTAGCCAAAAAAGCGAATGTCAGCTCGAGGACGATTGATTTCTATACATCGATCGGCTTGCTGGAGCCTCATACCCGGTCACCCAAAAATTATCGCTTGTACAGCAGTGAAACCTTGCTTCGTCTCAAACGTATAGAACAGATGAAGCAGGAGAAGCTCACACTGGACGAGATTAAGGATAGGCTCGACCAATGGAACAAGGTGACAGCAGAGGAGCAGGTTACGCGCAAGCTGACTGACCTGCAACTGCATATGCAGAAGCTGGAACGCGAAGTGAAAGAGCTTGAACCGGTCATCGAACGGCTGAAGCCTCAGCAGGTGAAGCATCTGACGAATAAGCTGATGCCGCAGACAGCCGCTTGTATTGAGGCGCTGATGCTGTTGCTGGGCAAGGGACCGTTTATGTAGACTGAATTTGAAAATGGAGGCGATTGGACCATGTTTTTTCACCCGATGGATTTTCTGATCATTATAGCATTCCTGCTCTCCCTCTGGGCGCAATTCCGTGTCAAGGGGACGTTCAATAAATGGGCTGAAGTGCCGATCCATAGCGGCTTGACAGGCTATCAGGCGGCTCGTAGAATGCTGGATAACAATGGGCTGCATGATGTACCGATTGAGCCCGTTCCTGGACGTCTGTCCGACCACTATGACCCCATTAGCCGTGTGGTACGTTTGTCAGAGCCCGTATATTATGAGAATTCGATCTCCGCTGTTGCCGTAGCCTGCCATGAGGTTGGACATGCGATCCAGCATTCGCAGTCATATCCGATGCTGGTGCTGCGCCACCGGATGTTCCCAGTCGTCAACCTGACCTCTGGCATCGCACCGTTCCTGTTGATCGCCGGCTTCCTGTTCCAGAACATGGGGCTCGTAGGACTGGGAATTATATTCTTCACAGCCGTCGTGGCTTTCCAACTGGTCACCCTACCCGTCGAGTTCAATGCAAGCAGCCGTGCGCGCGATCTGATGATTGCTGAAGGCTTCATCAGTCAGGACGAGGAGCGAGGGGTAGCCAAGGTATTGAATGCCGCAGCTCTGACCTATGTCGCAGCCGCCCTGATCTCCCTGCTGGAGCTGGTCAAGTATATTATGATCTTTACACAGAATCGAGACTAAGACGAGGCTCACAACGCCAACAGCCCCTTATCCACACGGATAAGGGGCTGTGTTGTTGCCGGAGGCGGAATATCAGCTCTTCGTCAAGGCGAAGTAATCAATCAGATATTTATAGAAAACCTTCGCCACTAGCGGCAGCTTCTGATTCTGCCTGCGGATCAGACCGATTGTTCGAGTCACCTTCGGAGATTCGATACGTACCTTGGCTGTATGCAGCATGCCGGAATCATGCAACGCCATCTCTGGCAGCAGACTGACGCCCATCCCCGCCGCTACCAGACCGCGAATGGTCTCCGTCTCCTCACCCTCAAAGCCAATCTTAGGCTCGAAGCCCGCCTGCTGGCACGCATCCCAGACGATCGGGCGCAAGGAATAGCCCTCCCGGAACAGCACAAACTCCTCTTCCTCCAGCTCTGCAAGCTGGATCGTCTCCCTGCCAGCTAGCGGATGCTTGGCTGGCAGAACCGCATACAGCTCTTCTGTGAGGATAACCTCACCAGTCACATGCTCATCATGCTCTGGGAATGGCGAGATGAAAGCCAGATCAATCTCCCCCTGCACCAGATCGCGAATGAGCGATGGAAACATCCCCTGCTTGAACTTGAAGCGCACATGAGGATATTGCTTGCGGAAGCCGGACACAATCTGCGGAATAAGATGAACGCCCAGACTATGCGGGAAGCCGAGCCGAATCTCTCCCACCTCCGGGCTCATAAACTCGTTGATTTCCAGCACAGCCATCTCCAGATCAGCCAGGATGGATTCAATCCGCTTCAAAAAAAGCTGTCCTGCAGGTGTAAGCTGCAAGTTCCTCCCCTTCTGAATGAAGAGGGATACCCCCAGCTCCTGCTCCAACTGATGAATTTGTCGGCTGACCGCCGATTGTGCGACGCGCAGTTCCTCAGCGGCCTGGGTCACATGCTCCTTCTTTGCCACCTTGACAAAGTAGTATAGCTGCCTTAATTCCATGATACGCGATTTCTCCCCTTATCTCCCGTACTATTGCCTACACGTTACACCAATACCGCCACGCAAGCATGCATTCGCTATCCTTCACGTAGCTCCATATCGCCCTCAAGACAGCGAACAACAGCCGTGAAATATAGGTGTTGCCGATTCCCCCAAAAGCCCCCCAGGGCAGCTCCAGCCCCGCAGGGGAGCCCATGCCTTTAACTCAGGCGAATGGCGAATGCCATCCATGCTACCAGTCTCAGCCCCGGCGAAGACGGCGCGCATACTGCTGGAAGAATACGAATCCGGCGATCAGCCCGCCAACATGTGCCCATATATTGATATTCGACACCAGGAAGGAATAGATTAACCCGAAGATCAAAATAGTGAATACCGTCTTGCGCGATCCCTCATCCAGTACCTGCTTATGCAACAGCGCCATGTTGAGATAGGCTCCGAATACACCATAGATCGCACCTGACGCCCCGACTGATACGAGCGCCGGATCAGATGAGATCGCGTTGTACATCAGTACGCTGACAATGTTCGCGACGATGCCGCATAGCACATAGAACACCAGATATGGGCCTGAGCGCAGCAATCTCTCCAGCGGCGGCGCGAACACAAGGATCGAGAAGCAATTGAAAAACAGATGCTCCCAATTGGCATGCAGCAATATCGAGGTGATATACCTCCACGGCTCCGTCAACCCGTAAGGATCACCAGGATACGCAAAAAATGCACCGTACTTAAACAAGAATTCCCCGCCTAGCACCATCCACAGAAATAGAAGGACATTCGTCGCCAAGATGGCAGAGGTGACCGGGTAGAGTCTCAAATAAGAGCGAAAGCTTTCATAACGCAGAAAGATCATACGCGCTTCTTCCTTTCGACATCAAGAATATAGACAAAATTGGACAACCGTCATTTCTTACGATTATAATAAAATGTGCACGAGACCAAATACAAGGAGGCAGTATCCATGACTCAAGAGCGTACAGGAGTTGCTACATTAAAAGGTAATCCGATTACCTTGATCGGCCCAGAGCTGAAGAAGGGCGATAAAGCACCTGATTTCCAATTAAATCAATCCTTGGTGGATGTTGTATCCCTGAAGAACTACGCTGGTAAAGTGAAGCTGATCAGTGTCGTTCCATCCATCGATACGGGTGTCTGTGACGCCCAGACTCGCCGCTTCAACGTTGAAGCCGCCAATCTAGGCGAGAAGGTCGCCATTTTGACGGTAAGCGTCGACCTGCCGTTTGCCCAAGCCCGTTGGTGCGGAGCAGCAGGCGTCGATCAGGTTACCCTGCTGTCCGACTACAAGGATAACAACTTCGGCATCGCATATGGCGTGCTGATCAAGGAGCTTAAACTGGATATGCGCGCGATCTTTGTCATCGACGAGAACGACACCATTCAATATGTAGAAGTATTGAAGGAAATGGCCGAGCATCCAGACTACGACGCAGCGCTTGCAGCAGTTAAAGCTTTGATCTAGGTCATGTCTGAACACCCGTTCAAGGGCATCTCTCCCCGCCTTTTCGCCCCATGCTGCGTTGCTTTTTCTTGACGTACCCCCGGTACGCCTGCGAAAAAGCGCCTTGCCTGGAACGAAAATTCGGCCAGATCTGTTCCGTTCAGAGTGTTCAGACACGCCCTGGTCGTCTACCTATATACAATCTATATACAATATACACGAAATCGGTCTGCAAAGCACATGCACAGCAATGGCTGCCGCCGTCGCATAGACAACGGGGCAGCCATTCTTCATTGTATGATATGCACAAATAAACGAGCGAGAAGATCATCTCCACGCTTGTTGCTTACGTCTACGGGCTTGATACCTTGTACGCCGCAAGCTTCTTGTCCAATGTTCTGTATATATCGAGGATAACGCGGTAATTAGAGCCTAGATCGCCCAGCGAGCCCCGTGAAGCCGAGTATATGTCCACAGCAGAGGTTACCGGATTCGTTCCGATAATGGATACTGTAATATCCATCATCCTGCCAGTGACGGTGCGCTTCTCCAGCACAA
Source organism: Paenibacillus sp. J5 (assembly GCF_054955055.1). Classification (NCBI taxonomy): domain Bacteria; kingdom Bacillati; phylum Bacillota; class Bacilli; order Caryophanales; family Paenibacillaceae; genus Paenibacillus; species Paenibacillus sp. J5. The sequence goes on from NZ_JBUEDD010000016.1 coordinate 80,863, forward strand.
TTTCCCCGACTGACTCCACTTCATGAAGCACCTTATAGCCCTGCATCTTCTTCAGCGTCGAGACGACCTCAGCCCATGCCTTCTCCTTCGATAGCTTGTAATAATGAGATTTCAGCAATGGGTCCTTCGCTCTGTCACCTGTCTGCTCGAAGCTGCGCAGCAAACCGATCAGCGTCCGCTTTAACAACCCCATCTCCCCCTCCGACTCTATGTGTAAAAGATGGATACCATCCACTCTGATGAAAGAAACGGCAATATTTTCATTCCTTGACAGCAGGCAAGACGGTTGAGGCCGTACTGATCCAATACGGCAGACCGTCACTGTGCCCGATATGTAGATTAAGATCAAGCTGTGCAGCTCTATCCTGTAATATTGAAGAAACCCGCCTATGCCGTCCGACTTGCTTGTTTTTTGAACCCGCTCTCGCAGGTGGGTGTCCGCAGAAGCGGTTTTGAGATCCCCGCTACAGGGCATGTCAGCCGCGCCTCAATCTAGGTCTCCCGTAAAACAGCCATTGGTTCAAAACAATGTTAAGCCGTAACGAACATCGCAGGATGTATGAATATTATAGACCGTTTGAATTAAAAAGTAAACCAATACGGCCTGTAAATTCAAGGAGGCGGTCAAATGACGTCCTATTTGCGCACATCCTCCGAAATTTCGACCTCTTCTTCCTGTTGCTGGCGCTCTGCTTCCGCCTTCTCCTGCTGTTCCTTCAGCTTCAGATAGATCAGATGGAAATTGTAAAAGGAAACCACCGCGATCAGACTGCCCATAAAGAACGGGATCAGAAAGGTGAAGCGTGTGCTGATGAACAAAATAAAGCCGCTTACGATAACCGTCGACAAGGAGCGAAACGGCCGGCCAATCGTAATCAGGATGGCATTCTTCAACAGTTGAAAAATCTTCATATGGTAATGCACCATCATGGAGAAGAAATTAAACATCGAGACAAACAACAGGAAGATCAGCCCGATAAATACATACGACAGCAATTGAAAGGAGCTCAGCTCATTCAGATACACCTTGTAGTCAACAAACATGATGACATACAGAAGCGTATACAGCAAGCCGCCCAGCATGCTCTGCAGGTAGTTTTCCTTATAGCCGCGGAAGAAGGTTTTGAACAGCGGCACATCCACCTCGCCCATCACCCATTTGCGCACAACTGTATACAAGGCAGCGGTTGCCGGAAAAAAAGTGAATGGCGCCACCACCGCAGCCAGCACCAAGGAAGGATAGATCTGGCTCTCATCTTGTGACAGAAAAATTGCCGCAAAGAGGAAAAAAACGAACGGGATCGAGCAAATGATCCATAAAACATTCGTCACGGATAGCCTCATAATCCATTCCGATATTTTATAGAAGCCGCCCATCATGCCTCTCATTTCCATGTCTGCATCCCCCTACAGAAAACGTTATCAAGAATAGTAGTCGCTTATATTGCTGTGTAGGTGAAAACCGGGAATCGCTCCATGCTCCAGCCACCTCGACGGTGCCATAGTGCGTCGGAATTCCCGGTTCACCCATGTACAGAAGTTATCAGTTATTCACAAAGTCATCAGAGGAGCTTCTCGGGCGGCGATATTCTCCACCGCTATTGCTGCTCCCGCCGCGATATTCGCCGCTGCGTCCATCCGAACGTCCGCGATTGCGGTCATTGCGGTCACGGTTGTAGCCGCCGCCGCCGCGATTGTCGCGCGAATCCCGTCCGCCGCGTCCGCCGCTGCCGCTTCCGCCACTGCGACTGTTGCCGCCGAAGGAACCGGAGAAACGGCGTCCGTTCGAACGAATGTCAGGTCTGCGCTTCTTCGCCCGGATCGGGTCCTCAGGAGTCAGCTCAATGTTAACATCCTTCTTCTCGCCTGTCAGCAGCTTCATAGCTGCCGCCAGCAGATGTACGGAATCATAACGCTCCAGCAGTTGAATCGCGCTACCCTTGTACTCTTGGAAGTCTTCATTCTCGATAATTTCAATCAGACGCTCTGCAGTGACACGTTGCTTGCCTTCGATCGCCTCAGCCATACTAGGCAGTGGTTTCTTGGAGATTTTCTGGCGAGTCACCTTCTCGATGAAATGCAGATGGTCGATCTCACGCGGTGTAACGAATGACCAGGCTGTGCCTTCTTTGCCTGCGCGGCCAGTACGACCGATCCGGTGAACATAGCTCTCAGGGTCCTGCGGCAGGTCAAAGTTAATGACATGCGATACGCCGGAAACGTCAAGCCCACGAGCCGCAACATCCGTTGCAACCAGCACATCAATGCTGCCGTCGCGGAATTTGCGCATCACGTTGTCACGCTGGTTTTGGGACAAGTCGCCATGCAAGCCGTCAGCAGAATAGCCGCGCTTTTGCAGCGCTTCGCTCAGCTCATCCACCCGGCGCTTTGTACGACCGAACACAATTGCAAGCTCCGGAGATTCCATGTCAAGCAAACGGCTCAGGCCTTCGAATTTCTGGCGTTCATGCAGCTCGATGTAAGCTTGATCGATTAGCGGTGCGGTAATGTTTTTCGGAATGACAGAGACATGCTCTGGATTTTTCAGGAAGCGTTGAGCCAGCCTTTGAATGTTAGGCGGCATTGTAGCGGAGAACAGCATTGTCTGACGCTCTTCCGGCACCATGCTCAAAATGGTGGTAATATCCTCCATGAAGCCCATGTCGAGCATTTCGTCCGCTTCATCAAGCACAACCGTCTGCACATCATCCAGACGAATTGTTTTGCGGTTGATATGGTCAAGCAGACGACCAGGGGTACCAATAATGATCTGAGGTTTCTTCTTCAAAGCGCGAATCTGGCGGCCAATATCCTGTCCACCATAGATCGGCAGGGAGCGTGTACCTTTGTAGCGGGACAGCTTGCCAATCTCCTCGGCAACTTGAATTGCCAGCTCGCGAGTCGGGGTCATAACGAGTGCAACGATCCGTTCCTCATTGGTAGGAATCTTGGAGATCAAGGGGATACCGAACGCAGCAGTCTTGCCCGTTCCTGTCTGCGCTTGGCCGATCAGGTCGCTTCCAGTCATAGCGATCGGAATGGATTTGTCTTGGATAGGGGTTGATTCTTCAAACCCTAATTCAGTAATAGCTTGCAGCACCTTTGGCTCCAAGCCGAATTCAGCAAATGTTTTCAAACGTATTCATACTCCTTTTTTTCTTAAACTACCCAGCGTAAACGGCTGGCCCCCGTTACTGACGAAGACAACTGCACTGCACATCTTCTATGGAACGCAGACAAGTTACCGCTTATCTGCTCCAATATTCATTGCACCTTGCGGCTGATCCGTTCTTGGTCGGGACAACTACGTTTCGCGAAGAAATCCAAGCTGATTATAAGGATTCAGCTGATCTGCCTTCGATTTCTAGTTATATGCGGCTGTCACCGCCCATAGGTGGGGCGGCCCCTCTAGAGGAAGCCGATAAAAGCCGTAAATAGCTGGAGTCCCTATATCTTGTTCATTATAACATAACTACGTCTACGAATACCAGTAATAGCAAGTGGAGCATAATAATCATGCTCTGGCGGCTCTAGTCATTATTATTTTGCCTTGTATCATGAAGTTCAATCCACTACAAAGGAGTGATCGATATGCACTGGCTTCGCCACGCCGGGACGCTGATGACGATGCTGCTCGGTTCGTTCTTGGTCGCCTTCGGCTTCAATATGCTGCTGATCCCCTACGGGCTGTTGAGCGGAGGCGTATCCGGCATCTCCATGATGATCGGGTATGCGACAGGAGGCAACATCGGCTTGCTTTATTTTGCCCTCAACTTCCCCATTCTTGTCTGGGGGCTTGTGGCGCTCGGCAAGCGGTTCATCCTGTGGAGCATCGTGTCCGTCATCTCCGCCACCCTATGGCTGCAACTGATCCCTGTAAGGCAGATCGCCAACGATCCGCTGCTTGGGGCGCTCTTCGGCGGAGTCATCGTCGGCTTTGGGAGCGGACTCGCATTGCGTAAGGGCGGCTCCTCTGGCGGGTTCGATATTATCGCATCTATCGTGACACGCAAGCGCGATCTGCCTGTCGGCATGATCATTTTTATCTTGAACGGCCTGGTCATTATGGCGCTCGGCCTGATCATTCAAGACTGGGATGCTGCCATGTATTCCATGATTTCGATTTTCGCTGCGGGCAAGGTTGTCGACATCATACATATTCGCTATGTAAAGGTAACGGCATTTATCATCACCAAGGAAACCGCTGCTCTCAAATCCAAGCTGCTGGAGCGGCCGCGCGGCGTCACCGTCATTCGCACCAAAGGCGCATATTCCGATGACGATAAGGATATGCTGATGACGGTAACGACAAGGTACGAGCTTGCGGAGCTGCGCAAGACGGTGCTGTCGCTCGATCCCCATGCCTTCGTCAATATCGTCGAGACAGCGGGCGTCATCGGCCAATTCCGGCAGCCAGTCGGCTAACCGTCCCTTGCTAGTGACGACATAAAGCTATATAATACTGTTATCCCCGAAGATTGTTCGTTTGATGCCAGACCAGATTGCCCTGCTTTCTTGTGAAACGTACTATTTCATGGAAAGGGTGAGGTTAGGATGGATATGCAAACTGTAACACTATCGCGGATTGTGGAGAAGCTGGTGCCAGAGCTTGTTCCTTTCCTGACGGAGCGTGAACTGCAGCTCAACATTGTGCTCCGTGACGGACTCGCCGTGCTGGAGCCGGAAGATGCGATTGAGATCGTGCACCACAGTATTTATGAAGTTCAGAAGGCTGTGCTGCTCCATTAGCATAGCAATCAGTGACGGGAACGCCCTGGGGCGTTCCCGTTTTTGCATCCAGCGCCATACAAGCTTCATAATGCGCCTAATTACACCCCGTCGCTTATGGTTACTGCGAGAGGCGAGAAGCCAGCTCATAGAGATCCATATTGAACGCCTTCTTCGTATGAACCACTTTATCAATATCTGTCACGACGAATTCACCGCGAATGATGCCGCATGCTTTGCCAGAATCCCCTTCGATCAGCTTCCGCACCGCAAAATCGCCCAGTTGGCTTGCCAAAATCCGGTCGTTATGCGTTGGCGTGCCGCCGCGCTGAATATGACCAAGCACCGTCACACGAGGCTCGATCCCGTTGCGAGCTGTAATCTCGCGGGCCACATCCTCGCCGCTTCCAGCACCCTCTGCGACAATAATGATACTATGGCGTTTGCCATGCTGGAAATTTTCCTGCATCCGCTTGGCGATTTCATCCAGATCCGTCGGTACCTCAGGCACAATGATCGTCTCCGCGCCGCTGGCCAGTCCTGCATACAATGCAATATCGCCGCAGTGGCGACCCATAACCTCGACAATCGAGGAACGTTCGTGGGAGGTCATCGTATCGCGCAGCTTGTTGATTGCATCCACAACGATGCTCACCGCAGTATCGAAGCCGATCGTGAAGTCAGTGAATGGAATATCATTGTCAATCGTTCCTGGCAGCGCCATCGTCTTGATGCCGAGCTTGCTCAGCTTATTGGCGCCCTGATAGGAGCCGTCGCCGCCCAGGACCACGAGACCGTCAATTCCGCGCTCACGCAAGATCGCTGCTCCGCGCTCCTGTCCCTCAGGCGTCACAAATTCCTTGCAGCGAGCTGTCTGGAGCACAGTGCCGCCACGCTGGATAATGTCGCCTACGCTGCGCAGATCCATTGGCCTCAGATCATTGTTCAGCAGTCCTTGATAGCCGCGCTGTACACCGTATACCTCCAGGCCGTGGAACAGAGCGCTGCGCACAACAGCACGCACCGCAGCGTTCATTCCTTGCGAATCGCCGCCACTGGTCAATACTGCAATAGATTTCACCTTCGACATGTTGTCAACCTCCTAATTATCCCACACTTAATCTGTATTGCTTGGCGCGAATATACACACTGTTCAGCCAGAAAAACAACCGGGTTAACGGGCTTTTCCTCATCAGATGTCTGGAGATGCGCTTCACATCCTCCTGCAGCCTCACCTTCGGATCAGACAAATACAACGCGAGCAGCCCCTCGATAATCATCCGGTGAAATGCTGCGCCAGGCAGCGTCAGCACATCCTTGCGAGCTTGCTGTACAATATTGCCGATGCGATTGACCAATGTGGACTGACTCTCATAATAATTGCAGAAGTTGAGATCCCCGCCTTCGCGATCCTCCTCCTGGTCAATCAAATAGTCCAATAAGATATGCAGCCCGCACACATGAGGAAAATAAGCCTGGCGGATCGCATCCGCATCCTGCCTTCTCAGTCCCGGCTGCGCCGCCGCCAGAAACAGCATAAACATGCCGAGCGTCGAGCCGGTCGCAGCAGCAAATTCATTCCATTGCAAGTCCGGGTAATTGCTCCTGCTCTGCTCCCACCACTGAAGCAGCTTCGGCTCCCGCAGCTCCTTACGGATATGCTTGTGCACCTGAAGATCGACGTACAGTCCGACCAGCGCCATCACCTGATGCCGAACCTGATGATAGGATGGCAGCATCGCGATGCTGCTGCGGCATCGCTCAACGAGTGCCAGCAGATAGCCGCCGTCCTCCCGCTCCTGTCGCAATGCATAGTAATCCGCCGGAGCTGCATCAGGGTCTACCGCATCGAGCATGGACTGATGCAGCAGCCGGAAGTCCCCAGGGTCTAGCGACGTGCTGCGGTCACAGAGATTATCCAGGTAATCGCTGATCGTCTGGAACGCTACAATGAGCGGAATCAGTATGTGGCGATACTCCAGGCTAGCCGTAGCATAGACCGCCCCTCCCTGGCAATGAAACTTCTTGGATTCAATACTGGCCAGCGCCTGAGTGCGCAGCTCCCCATCTGGAATCGCCTGCGCTAGTCGTCGCCAGCCGTGAAGTTCTGCTTCCACCTCTGGAAGCACATACTTATACACACGATACATTAAGCGCAGCGGCCCTGCAGGCGCTCCTTGAGCCAGCGCATTCAGACTTTTCATTGATGGCGTCCTCCCTATTGGCGGTTTATCCGGAATGACGTCTTGATTCCATTTCCTGATCGGTGCGGTACCAGATATGTAAATCGTTAATTCTGCTTGCCAGCTCCGCGACCTCGAAGTTAATCAGGCAGGACAGCTCGAAGTCCTCCTCCTCGTACAGTCTGGCCTGCAAAGCATGAATTGCTCTCTCCAGCGCCATGATCCGGTCTGGAATACGTCCGCGCACCGTCTCCCAATACGCAAGAATGGCCGCCCGCTCCCATGCGCTTAGGCACTCCCATTCCTGCCGGAGATCAGGCAGCTCTATCTCCAGGCGCTCGTCCCATTTAAAGTGGTTCCCCGTCATCAATTGAATCCTCCAACCATTAATGTACCACTTCAAACGGGTGAAATCCAGCGAAAATCATCACACATTATACGCAAACGGTTACAGGAACTCCCGCCCCAACACAAGGCCTGAACAGCAGTATGGATTGCCAAGAACATATTCTTCAATCCCTCATCTCATGGTATACTGGTTATCAAGGCTGACTGCAGGCACTTCTGCCGCAGCGCATATGAACCCTATCTATTCAGGCCATGCCCGGAAGTGACGCCCGTTATAAGGCGGTGCTTTTCGAGCCTGGCCTTCTCAATTTGACAATCGGCCTGCTCTCTTCGAAGCACGAGACCCGCCGCTATAGATCATGCGCCGCTATTGGCTGCATCAATACTTCTATTGGAGGAACTCATCATGTCGCAAGTCCGTCCTACCACCGTTCCCTTGCCAGGTCAATCACCTTCTGCAGCTAAGGAAGCGGTGAGAATGCGCACCTTCAGCTTTGCTATCTACACAACGATGGCGGTCATCGTCTCTTACTTTCCGCTCTATTTTCATGACAAAGGCTATTCTGAGCAGCAGATTGGCATCCTGTACTCCATCGGCCCTGCGCTGGCCATATTCGCCAACCTGCTGGCGGGGATGGCCAGCGACCGCTTTCGCACGATTCGCAAAATTATGGTGGTGCTGCTGGCAGGACAACTGGTTGCACTCACCTTGCTGTTCACTGTTGAGGAATATATTTTCGTCTGCTTTATTATGGCAGGCTTTTACTTATTTCAAACCCCGCTGAATTCACTAAATGACAGCATGATCCTGCTGTCCGTCAAGCATACGGGTCGCTCTTATCCATCTGTCCGCATCTTCGGCTCGCTCGGCTTTGCTTGTGCTGCGCTGCTGATTGGCTTGTTCCTCAAGTCGAGTGGCGCAGGCATGACGATAATGATCGGCATGATTACGATCACCCTGTCCCTGTCGCTCGCCTTCACCCTCCGGGACTACCAGCAGACCGGCGCGCGGCGCACGGTACAATACAGCGGCTTCCTCAAGCTGGTGAGCAAGCCGGATGTCGTGGTGTTCTTCCTGCTGGTGCTCATTCTCTCGGTCGCTCACCGGATGAATGATGGCTTCCTCGCCGTAGCGATGCAGCAGATGGGAGCAGATGAATCGATGGTGGGCATGGCCTGGATGGTGTCGGCAGCCAGCGAGGTGCCGATCCTGTTCCTGCTCGGCAAGTACGGTCACCGGATCAAGGAGCTGCCACTGCTTAGTTTTGCGGGACTGGCCTATGCGCTTCGCTTCTGGCTGCTATCCCGGACAGATGAGCCGCAGTGGGCGATTGCCATTCAAGCGCTGCACAGCATCTCATTCGGCGTGTTTTTCTCGACGGCCTTGCGCTACATGACCCACCTGATCCCCGATGAATACCGCGCCTCCGGTCAGGCGCTCTATGCGGTCGTCTGGTCAGGATTTGCCGGTCTGCTAAGCGGCACGGCTGGCGGCTACATTCTGGAGAAGCTGGGACGTTCAGCGTTTTTTGAAACTGCGATGTGGCTCGCAATCACTGCCGCTGCCGGCTTCCTGGTGAAGCATCTGCGCTCCAGGTAGCGCACTGGGTTGCTCGTGCTGGCAGGGTCACCTTCCCGCTTCACACATAAAAACCCCCCGGCCTTGTAGGGCAGGGGGGTGTGCGGATATAGCCACTTACCTATAATATAAAAGGTTTATTCAACCAATTATCTTATAATTTATACACGTTAGCAGCCTGAGGTCCACGATTGCCGTCGGTGATGTCGAATTCTACAGCTTGACCTTCTTCCAAAGTTTTGAAGCCTTCGCCTTGGATTGCAGAGAAGTGCACGAACACGTCGTCGCCATCCTCAACGGAAATGAAGCCATAGCCTTTTTCTGCGTTAAACCATTTAACTGTTCCTTTCAAATGAACAACCTCCTAAAATGACCGCTGATTAAAACCAGCAAGTACTCTTATTATACTGTCTTTTTATGGATAATGCAATTTGGTTCACAAAATTTTTTATGGAAATGGATACCTTCAGGCGATGCGCCTCGCCAAAATGACAGCGCTGCCGATCAGACTTATGCACTCCCCAAGGTCAGCACAGAAACGGGCTGTCTGTGCTGACCCCGTGCTCACGGCTAACGCTTCGTTAAGCGCAGATAGTGAACGGAGCTGGGTATGAAGGGCAATGAGGAAGGCAGCAGCTCTGCCTCCACGCCCATCCCTCTGATGTCTTCCAGCAGCTCATCAAGCCCTGGCGGCTTGCGAAAGCGCAAGGTCAGCAGCGGGTAGATGCGCACCGTCCCGCCTTTGCGGCATACCCGCAGCAGCTCCTTGACCGCTTCACGATGAAAATCAGCATCGAACTGCTCTCCATACAGAAACAAAAAGTGACTGCACAGCACAAGCGCGAATTGTTCATCTTCAAATGGTAAATGAGGCAAGCTCGCCGCTGTATAAGCTCCCGCCCCTTCATCAGCGAAATCCTGCCTGAAACGCTCCAGGGCTGCCAGCCGTCCGGCTCGATGCTGATCAAGTGTCCCGTAATAGCTCCAATCGAATTGCTCCTGCAGCCGCTGCAGCTTCGCTGTCGAGCTCTCGATCTCCGCTTTCGCCTCCACCACCAGCTCGTCAGAAGCCATCGCATAGCGGGGATCGGCGGCCGAAGCCAGCGCACCTAGCATGCGGGCCTCCGCTGCAAATGACGAGGCCCCTGCCGCTACATCCAATATCGGCTTGCCGCGCAGCTCCTCTGCCTTCAGATCAAACATGCGGACATACTCATCCAGACTTCGGCATGTCATAGCAACGCCAGTTTGTTCATATTCTCGTATCATTCTCATCTCTCCTCTGCTCTACTCGGCTCTACTCTACTCCTACCCACCTGCTCTCCATCTGTTCCCAGGTAACGGAGCCGCGGGCAAGCTGGATAATTACACCAATCTGGCCCGATAAATTTATATTATCACAGGTCCACGTTGCAATTCACCCTGTTTTTTCGCTATGATGATACAAAAAGGAAGCGAGGGGCAGCCACAGCTTATGTTCAAGAAACACGAGATTTACAAAAAAGATAATTATAACATGCTCAATGTGGAGGTACGCGGAAAAACGATTATCGTGCGGGAAATCTCCGACCAATGGGGAGAGGATTGCCACACCTTCGTCAGCCGCCCGCAATTGATGCATTGGGCCGAGAACCGTTTTCGTGCGGAGGACTATGTAGGCCGGGAAGAGGAGCGCGAGGCCATCCTGTCTGCGCTGAAGGAAGTTTAAGCTTTATCATTACATGCTTGTTGGAGGAACAGCTTGCTATGGATTCAACCTCTATATTGATTTTTATCATTGTTGCCTTCTGTCTGGGAGCGATCCTGGTCATGAAGAAGGATCAGATTCCTCCGGGATTGCGCAGAGGCATGGCGCTTTTGACCATCGTGATGGTCGCATTTGCTTTTTTTCTGATCGTCTACAGTTTTTTTACGATGTAAGCAGCATTCATGAACAAGAAGCAAATGGAACATACTAGGGGCAAATGAGAATGGGAGCGATGAATGCCCGTGAAATTGCCTGCAAAATGGATACCCATGCTTCTAACCTTATCGATGCTTGGCAGTCCGGCGACAGCTATGGGCGGCAGCCACGCCGCCACGCAGCCGGACGCCATGATGCAAGAAACGATACATATTAAGAGGAGGAACGATATGAGCACACTGCCGAAACGTTCAGAAGTGAAACCGGAGCACCGCTGGAAGCTGGAGGATCTTGTTGCCAGTCAGGAGGCGTGGGACAAGGAATATGAAGAGGCGCAGCGGCTGATCAAGGAGATTGGCGCCTACGAAGGCACACTGGCTGATCCATCCAAGCTCAAGGCCTGCTTCGAGCTGGAGGATGAGCTGTCGCTCCATGTCGAGCGGCTGTACGTCTATGCCAACATGCGCCATCATGAGGACATGGCCGACCCTGAGCATCAGGCGCTGTCCGACAAGGCCAAGAAGCTGAGCGTACAGTCTGGCGAAGCGACCTCCTTCATCACCCCGGAGGTGCTGAGCCTCACCGAGGAGCAATTATCCGCATTCATCGAGAAGCCGGAGCTGGCTTCATTCCGCACGACGTTAATCGAGATGAAGCGCCAGAAGCCGCATGTGCTCTCCAAGGCAGAGGAGATGCTGCTGGCTCAGGTCGGCAATGTCGCGCAGGCACCCGGTAATATTTTTGGCATGCTGAACAACGCTGATCTCAAGTTCCCTAAGGTGAAGAATGAGCAAGGCGAGGAAATCGAGCTGACTCATGGTCGCTACATCCAGTTTCTGGAGAGCAAAGACCGTGAGGTGCGCAAGGCAGCCTTCAAGGCGATGTATGAAACCTATGGCAAGCTGAAGAATACGCTCGCCGCTACCTTGAACGCGAATGTGACGAAGAATGTCTTCTATGCGCGCGCGCGCAAGCACCCTTCCGTTCTGGAAAATTCACTGTTCGCCGACAACATTTCCAAGGAAGTCTATACGAATCTGATTGATACGATTCATCAGCATCTGCCGCTGATGCACCGTTATATGAAGCTGCGCAAAAAGCTGCTCAAGGTCGACGAGCTTCATATGTACGATCTGTTCTCCCCGCTCGTCGAGGAGTTCGATATGGAGATTCCATACCAGCAAGCCGTCAAGACGGTCAAGGAGAGCCTCAAGCCGCTCGGTGAAGACTACCTGAACGTGCTGCAGCAAGGCTTCGACAACGGCTGGATCGATATATATGAGAACGAGGGCAAGCGCAGCGGTGCGTATAGCTGGGGTGCTTACGGCACGCATCCATATGTGCTGCTCAACCATAACGACAATCTGAACAGCATGTTCACCTTGACCCATGAGATGGGTCACGCGCTGCATTCCTATTATTCGGACAAAGAGCAGCCTTACCGCGATGCCCAGTACACGATCTTCCTGGCTGAGGTGGCCTCGACGCTGAACGAAGCGCTGCTGATGCATTATTTGCTAGAGCGGTCGACCGATCCGAAGGAGAAAATGTATCTGCTCACCTACTACGCCGACCAGTTCCGCACGACCGTCTTCCGCCAGACGATGTTTGCGGAGTTCGAGAAGATTATTCATGAGAGAGTCGAGCAGGGCGAGTCGCTGACACCGCAGCAGTTGAGCAAAATCTATTATGACCTGAATGTGCTCTACTACGGCGAGGACATGGCAGTCGATCAGGACATCGAGATGGAGTGGGCGCGCATCCCGCATTTCTACACGAGCTTCTATGTGTATAAATACGCCACCGGCTTCTCCGCAGCTACCAGCTTCGCCAAGCAGATTCTTGATGAAGGCGCGCCTGCCGTAGAGCGCTACCTCGGCTTCCTCAAGAGCGGCAGCAGCGACTATTCCATCGAGATCTTGAAGAAGGCAGGCGTCGACATGTCCACACCTGCGCCGGTAAGCCAGGCGATGAGCGTCTTCGAGAGCCTGATTGACCAGATGGAGAAAATGTAGATCCTCTGCACAAACCCAAAAGAACCTTCATATCCGTGTACGATACGGATCATGAAGGTTCTTTTGGTCGCTCGGCGCAGCGGCCTCGCTTGTCTATAAAAAACTGCAGACGCTGCAGGAGCCGCTGCTTCCTCGTTCGCCTTATTCCATACCGGCCTGCGGCTGGAGCGTGCAGCCGTGGCGAAACAGTTGCACAGCAAAGTCAATCCGCTGCTGAAGGTCTTCTTCCCCGAATCCCTCCGTCATCAGAATATCCATCTTGAATACCTCCAGCACACCCAGGAAGGATCGCGCGTGAAGCTGTGGCTGCAAGACACCACAGGCTTGCAGCAGCGAGGCTACAAGCTCGTTATATTGCTTCAGAAACTGCCGCATATGCAGCATCAACTTGTGGTCATTGTTCGGCACATGGAAGAACAGCCTCGTATACTGCCGGACTTGATAATAATAATGAAGATGTGTTGAGGCGATACGTGTGAGCTGCTCCTCCAGCGAGCCTGGCTGGCTAGCAGTGTGCTCCAGCCTGGCCAAGAAATTATCATGATCGCGCTTGGTGACTGCGGTGAACAGCTCTTCCTTGCTTGTGAAATAATGGTATAACGTCCCTTTGGCTATGCCGGCCTCATCTGCAATCTCCGACATCCTGGTCTCATAAAAACCCTTCGTGCCAAAAACCTTAAACGCTGTATCCAGAATCAGATACAGTTTATCGCCATGTGCGGAGCTCATGTTGACTCCCCCCTTCTGTTCCATGCTTGAATACGGCAGGTACCGCGAGCAGACACCGATAACGTCTCGCTTCTTAGGTGCATGCCGTATGAGCCCGCGCGATTACAATTGCATGAAGATGACAGCAACTGCTCCAGCCAATATCGACGACAACATATTGACCGCATCATTTGTCATCCACGTCCACCCTCTCAGCGGAGCGGCCGCATGTCCGCAATGCGTGCGTCGCTCCGTCTCCGCAGAACACACGTTACAACGATACATCGCTTGTACCGTTGCGCCGAGCAGTGAATCTGCAAAGGCCCCCGCCAGGCCGCTCAACCCAGCCACGCCGATAAGCCACGCCAACCGGGGCGCACCGAGCACGGTCTGCTCTCCCAGCCCGGCACCGAATACCGAGATTGGCCCTACCAGACATAGCAGCGCCGCACAACAGCCGATAAAGAGCGCACCGCACAGCGCGGCCATCGTGCCTAGCCAGGTGACGCCGCCGCTCGTCCCAGGGGACACGATGGCTCCTGTAAGCACCGAACGCGGCGCCTTCTTGCTAAGCGCGCCCACCTCCGTGGCCCATGTATCGGCATTGACAGCCGCCATGACGCCTACATAGGCGTAGAGCCATACCGGGTCAGGCCACAGCGCATGGGCAGCGCACAGTCCCAGTCCGAGCCCGCCGTTGGCCCATACTTGAACAGCGTCCCTTCTTCCGCTCTTGGCATAGTTCGCCTCCGCGCTTTGCTTGGCGCGCGTATGGCGCTTCCATTTGGACCACACCGTAGATGAGATAAAAAAAGCAAGCAGCGTCCCGAACCATACGGGGCCGCCCAGTACCACATATCCCGTTCCCATCAGTGCAGCCGACCAGGCGCCTGAGCGTGACAGCGAGGACTTGCGGTAAGCCGATACGGCAATCAACATCCCTCCTGCCAGGCCGAGCAGCAGCCTGAACCACACATCATCCAGCATAGACAGCATCCCTACTCCTTCTTCCAACCATAAATTTATCTTGCAGGATTTTGGCGCCAAATGTCGAATTTCAGTTGTGTAATGAAGCGTATGACCTCCATATCCAAATTCAAATCTACCGGGGAGTGTGCGTATCGATGGGCGATGAACCACGAATCAATCATGTACTCAAGCCAGTACGCAACGAACTCGACGCAGAGTATCTGCTGCGCATTATATTTGATTATACAACAAAAATCGCCAATGAGCGCAGCCTGCAGCGCGTGCTCGTGCTCATGGCAGACATGGGCCGTCAAATGATACAAGCAGATCGTTGCACCGTCTGGGTTATCGACCAGAGCCGCAAGGAGCTGTTCACCACCGTAGCTCACGGTGTCACAGAATTGCGCATTCCGATTGACAGCGGTCTGGTCGGCTATTCGATCATGAGCGGCGAGCCGCTGCTGATCGAAGATGCGACCACAGACCCCCGGCATAATACCGACAGCGATCGGTTGACCGGTTATGTAACAAGCTCCGTCATTACCGTACCATTCGTCAGCAGCAGTGGTGAAATAATCGGCGCTTACCAGGCGTTGAACAAGCTCGGCACAGATGGCCGCTTCAAGCCCCAGGATCTGGAATATCTTACATTGGCCGCTTCATACGCTGGCAAGTCGCTCGAATCCGTGATGCTGCAGGAAGAGATCGTATCCACTCAGCGCGAGCTCATCCTCGCTCTGGGAGAGATCGGAGAGAGCCGTTCCAAGGAAACGGGACATCACGTCAAGCGGGTCGCCGAGTACTCCTACGTCCTTGCATTGGCACTTGGCCTCAGCATAGAGGAAGCCGAGCATCTGAAGATGGCTTCACCGATGCATGACATTGGCAAAATCGCTATTCCTGATTCAATCCTGAACAAGCCCGGCAAGCTGACAGAGCAGGAATTTGAACTGATGAAAACTCATACCGTCATCGGCCATCATATGCTGGGCGGGTCCAATCGGGAGCTTCTGCGCTCTGCTGCGCTCATCGCCTATCAGCATCATGAGAAATGGGATGGCACCGGGTACCCGCTCGGCTTGCGGGAGGATGACATCCATCTGTATGGGCGGATTACAGCCGTCGCGGACGTGTTTGATGCCCTTGGAAGCGATCGCATCTACAAGAAGGCTTGGGAGCTGGAACGCATCATCGAGCTGATGCGTGAGGAGCGCGGACGACACTTCGATCCGCGCATCATCGATGTGTTCTTCTCGAAGCTGCCGACACTGCTGTCGATTCGCAGCAAATACCGAGATGAATTCCCCACTCCTCCATCCTAGAGCAGAGCATATTGAGCCGCAGCACGCCCCGATCAGACGGGATCGCCGCTCTGGGCATCAGCTCATTGCAAGCGCATAGCGGTCAGGATAATTCGTACATATCATCAGATCGGGGTCCATGCGGGCAAGCCTGCGGATCGCGCTGACATCATTCACAGTCCACGCCATGACCTTCAGTCCGGCCTGCCGCCATTCCTGCAGCCGGACAGGCGTGACCTGGGCGTATCCGATCGATAGAAAGCCACACTCC
This sequence comes from Paenibacillus sp. J5, assembly GCF_054955055.1. NCBI lineage: Bacteria > Bacillati > Bacillota > Bacilli > Caryophanales > Paenibacillaceae > Paenibacillus > Paenibacillus sp. J5. Next base: position 96,868 of record NZ_JBUEDD010000016.1, read on the forward strand.
AGCCTGTTCAGCTCCGCCAACAGTTGCCTTGGTGCAGAATCAATAATCAGGCCGGTCACCAGCTCCGGACTAATCTGCTTGACCTTGTACAAGGAGTCCGGGTCAAAGGAGGTAATGACGGTATCATATTGCAACTGTCGCTTGTACAGCAGTTCAATTACCTTCTGCTCCAGCAGCGGGTAGTTGCCATTGAGCGACTTCAGCTCGATATTAAGCCGGCAGCGCCCTGCCGTAGCCTCCAGCATCTGATCCAGAGTCGGCAGCCGTTCTCCGGCGAAGGATTGCCCGAACCAGCGTCCAGCGTCCAACCGCCCCAATTCAGCAGCCGTCAGCTCCGCCACCTTGCCCCTTCCATTGGTTGTCCGGTTCACCCGGTCATCATGAATGACGACCGGAACGCCATCCTTTGACAATTGAACATCGATCTCCATCCACTGTACAAAAGGATACGACATCGCAATACGCGCAGCAATAATTGTATTCTCAGGCGCTTCTCCCGAGGCTCCCCGGTGCGCCACACATAGATTATTCACCTGCCACCTCCTGCTTACAGCCCCATCACAATGACAAGCTACTCCTCGTAGCTCAGCTTTCCCTCATCATCAATACGTATGCCAAACGACAGCGTTTCTACGCGGCCCAGCAGCCGTTGTGCATCCTCGCCAGTGAGGAGCGCCGGCTGGGAAGCGACCGCCTTCATCGGATGAAACCTCAGATCGCATTCCCCTTCGCGCGTGCATCTGGCATCCAGCACCCCTGTCTCGGCATTGGCCTCATTGGTCGTCATATTAAATATAAAATTGCCCAAGCTGTAGGCGATCCACTTGCCCTTATATTGCTCGAAGCCCTGCAGTACATGAGGATGAGAACCAATAACCAGATCCGCTCCGGCATCAATATATTCGCGTGCATAGGAGCGCTGGTATGCCTCGGGCTGCTCCTGCTTCTCCTTGCCCCAGTGCACCAGTACGACAACCAGATCGGCCTGCTCCTTCGCTGCCGCGATCGCCTTGACCGCGCGCGTGGTATCATACGTCTCCGCAACCCCCGCGCGATATTTCTCCGCCTTCCATTCTACGACCGGGACAACCCGGCTTAGACCCAAATAAGCGACCTTGATGCCTTTGGATTCCAGAATGACGGGCTCGAATGCCTCCGTATCATTATTGCCAGCGCCTACATGGGGCAGCCCGGCCTCATCCAGATGCTTCATTGTATCAAGCAGCCCCTCCACGCCCATATCCAGCGTATGGTTGTTAGCCAGCGTGACGACATCGAACCCCGCATTTCTAAGCTCCGGCAACGCCTCCGGCTTGCCGTTGAACACATAGCTTTTGCCCTCCGCCGGCGTACCGCGCAAAGTAAACGGACTCTCCAGATTCCCCGCTGTCAGGTCGGCATCAGCCAGGTAAGATAATACGTTCGCATACGGATAATCGTAGCCATTACGATCCAGCTCCCGCTGAACAGAACCTGCCAGCAATATATCCCCGACAAACGTCAGCAGCACCTTCTCGTCCGCCTCCCCGCTGCCAAGCTGATCTTCACCCTGAGACGGGGAGGAGTCGTCTGCCTGATCATCGGAGCCTTGGGCATCCTGTCCATTCGACTTGTCTCCATCTGGAGCGGTGGACTCCGCTGGAGGCTCCGTCCACTGATCTTCCCCCTTCGGCATGTCCTCCACGTTCGCATTGCCCTCCTGGGAGAGGGGAGCGCTCCCTCCATGGCTCTGGTCGGCTGTTTCCGCTTGCGGGGCTTTATCATCAGGGCTGCTCCAGATGCCATAATAGCTGTCGACGAGCAGCACTCCCATCACAAGAATTAATGCCGCCAGGAAACCGTTCAGCATAAGCAGCCGCTTCATGCGCCGATGTCTATGGTTTCTCTTTCGCTTGTAGTAATCTGATCTGCTGGACATAAAGACAACCCCTTCGTATGCCGGATGGAACCCGCATCCTTGTATGGTGCCATTATATCAGGAACGCTCAAGCGATGAACACTGCTAAAAGGCTTATATCCCTGCGTGTAATGACCAAAAGACGCAGCTTCGGCCCTCTACATAGCAAAAAACGTCCAGCGAAGCAGAACCGGGAAGGGATGCAAGCAAGCTGCTCCCCCTTCCTCCTGCGGTTCCTCCGTTGAACGCTATATAGGTTCTGCACTCAGCTATCAGCGTCTAGGTATCAGCTATCTATGAGATAACTACGAGCTTATCGCCTCTATGGCTGCAGCAGCTCTCTTGCGGCTTCCTTGCCCTGTCTTATACAGTCTGGCAGACCCACGCCGTCAAAGGCCGCCCCCGTCACCCAGAGGCCAGGCAGCTCTTCAGCCAGCCTGCTGCGGAACGCTGCCATCCGCTCCACATGTCCGATCGCATATTGCGGCATGGAATGGTGCAGCCGTGTCACCTCTACAAACAACGGCTCAGCCGTAATGCCCATGATCTCTCTGACTTCCTCCCGCACAACCTCGGTCAATTGCGCATCATCCCATTGCACAAACTCCTCTGCCCCCGAGCGGCCAACGTAACAGCGCAGCAGCACCTTGTCATCCGGGCTCGTATGGAGCCATTTGGTCGAGGTCCACGTACAGGCGGTAATTTGCCGTCCCTCCGTGCGCGGGATGACGAAGCCCGAGCCGTCGAAGGTTTGTACGAATTGTGCCTTATCGAACGCGAGGACGACATTAGCGACAGAGACATAGCGCACGCTGTCCAGGGCGCTGACATCGGTCAGCGAACGCAGCAGCTCCGCTGCGGCAAAGCCCTGGGTCGTCACCACGACCGTATCCGCAGCCAACCGCTCGCCGCTTGACAGCTCTACTTCGTAAGGCGCAGCTCCATGCTCAGCCTGCTTGTGAATCGCAGTGGCTCTAGCACCATAGCGGAAGTCCACATCAGGCGCCAGCGTCTGCTCCAGCCGCTCGACCAGCGAGGAGAGTCCGCCCCGGAAGGTGAGGAAGACGCTACCTCGTACCTGCTCCGGTACGTCGCTCTGTGCAGCCGCCGCTGCTGCCGCGGTGCGCCCTGCCTGCATGCCGCGGATGACGCTGCCATGCTGCAGCTCGGCCGCACGAAACTGCGGAAAGGTTGCGCGCAGACTCAGCTTGTCCAGCTCGCCCGCGTAGATGCCGGCGAGCAGCGGCTCAGCCAGCGTCTTCACCGCCTCGCGGCCGAGGCGGCGCTCCAGAAAGCTGCCGATCGATTCATCCTCGTCGCCCTCGCGAGCTGGCAGCTCCAGCTCCTCAGAAACCCTCAGCTTGCCCTCCTCCGACAGCAGCTCGCTGTCTTGCAGCGCCTCCAGGTCTGTCGGTATGCCGAGCATCAGACCGGCAGGCATCGGATGGAGCTTGCCCTGATGCAAAATATACGTTTTGCGCGCATCCGGGTTCAATGCTGTCAGCTCCTCCTCCATCCCCAGCTCCCGCGCCAGATCGATGATCGCTTGCTTGCGGGCGAGGAAGGAGTCTGGCCCCTTCTCAATGACGAATCCCTCCTTGCGCAGCGTCTCGATCTTGCCCCCTGCGCGCGGCGCTTCATCCACAATCGTCACCTGTAGCTGCCGCCTCGCCTCCCTGGCTTGGCGAAGCATATAAAAAGCGGAGCTCAGGCCGCTGATCCCCCCGCCAATAATGACAATTCGATCGGTCTGTCCTGTACTCCGCATATCGATCTCTCCCTTATTTCTCTCTGGCATGTAGTACGCAATCCCCCAAAACTTCCATATACAGAGGGTCAGTATTCAGCATCTCGATCCGCTCCAGATGAAGGCCAAGCCTGGCTGCCTCCGCCTTGGCCTCGATGTCCAGGTCATACAATACTTCCAGATGATCCGATACAAAGCCGATCGGCGCGGCCAGTACATGCTTGACGCCATTTGCAGCCAGCTCCTGCAACGTCTCCAGAATATCCGGGCCCAGCCACGGCTCATGGGTCCGGCCAGCGCTCTGCCAGGTGAACTGCCAGTTGCTCGTTCCTGCCGCCGACGCCGTAGCCGCTGCTGTAGCCAGCAACTGCTCCGGGTAAGGGTCCTTCATCTGTACGATTCGCTCGGGCAGACTGTGCGCGCTGAACAGCACCTTGACAGCAGCGCGGTCTACCTCGGGCCCGAAGGCAGCCAAGCCGCGCTCTACCCGCTGTGACAGCGCCTCGATCAGCTTAGGGTGCAGATGATACTCCTCAACGAAGCGCATCGCCACTCCCAACTGCTCCGCCGTCTCCTTGGCGCGCTTAATGTAGCCGCCCACGCTCATGAAGGAATAATGCGGCGCAAGTACGATGCCGACCGCCTCCTTCACGCCATCCTCGCTCATCTGTCTGACGCCATCCTCAATATAAGGGCGGGCATGCTTCAGTCCCTGATAGCAGCGATACGTACCCGGCGCGGCCTCATCCAGCCATTGCTGCAGCGCAGCAACCTGATTATCCGTGTTTTTGCGAAGCGGGAAAAATCCGCCAACGATCGCTTCATATCGGTTCGTCAGATCAGCCAGTTGCTCCGGCGTGGGAGGATTGCCGCGCCGAATGTGCGTATAGTATTCCTCCACTTCATCCAGACTCTCCGGCGTGCCATATGACATGACCAGCACCCCAATTTTCGCATTTGACATCGGCGATCAGCTCCTATGCCCGCTTGCAGCGGTAATTTGTTGTTCCGAGTAGCGATGAATAAAGGTCGTCAGATCGCGAAGCTTCTCAAGCGATGCCTCTGGAAATAAGCCATGACCCAGATTGAAGATAAAGCCAGGCTGCTCCAGTCCCTGATCGATAATCTCCGCCGCATAACGCTCGATAACCGATTGCGGCGCGGTCAGCACCATCGGATCGAGGTTCCCCTGCACAGCGAACTTCCCGCCAAGCCGCCTTCTACCCTCTAGGATCGATACTCGCCAATCGAGACCGATAACGTCCGCCTGTAGCTCGCGGAGCTCCGGCAGCAGCTCTCCTGAGCTGACACCAGGGAAATAAATCTTCGGCTGCTCATAATCCGACAGCTCGCTGAAGATACGCTCAATCGTCGGCAGCACGTACTTGCGGAAATCCGCAGGAGCCAGCGCTCCTACCCAGCTATCAAACAGTTGAAGCGCCTTGCCGCCGTTGGCCATATGAGCCTTAAGATACGCGATGACCATGTCGCCCAGCTTGTCCATCAACTGCTGCCATAGCTCCGGCTCGCCGTACATCATCTCCTTGGTGCGAATGTAGTTGCGCGACGGGCGTCCCTCGATCAGGTAGCTGGCAATGGTGAACGGCGCTCCTGCAAATGTAATCAAGGGCACCGACAACTCCCGATCCAGAATGCGGATCGTCTCCAGCACATGCCCGAGATCACCCTCCACATCAATCGGCTTGAGCCGCTCGATGTCTTGCTTCGTCCGAATGGGGTTATGTATCACCGGGCCGACATTTTGCACAATATCAAAATCAATCCCGATCGAAGCAACCGGATTCATAATGTCCGAATATAAAATAGCCGCATCTACACCAAGCTTCTTCACCGGCATCAGCGTAACCTCAGCGGCCAGCTCTGGCTGACGGCAAATTTCCAGTAGCGAATAGCGTTCCTTTATTTTACGGTATTCAGGATCGTAACGCCCCGCCTGCCTCATATACCATACAGGCAGCCGATCCACGCTCTCCTTGCGGCAAGCCCGAATAAACCGGTCATTATAGTTCATTTATGTTCCCCATTTCTGACATATTCCCTTCTGTACCATTATGCCCTTTTTGCTCCAAGGTAACAACCTTGAAGCCTTCATCGAGTATGACAATAGTTTGACAATGTCCCCTGGCCCGCGCATGCAATAACTGCCAACTGTGCTATACTAGAGTACAATCGACCCATCGGACAACCCTTCGGGGCAATGCTTGAAGGCATCCATTACAGGCTAGCCCCGCCTAACCTTGAACCTAACTACCTACAGACGGAGGCGACGTATACCTTATGGAGCAATGGAAAATCAACTTAATCGTCCTCTGGATTGGTCAATTTCTCGTGATGGCTGGCATGACCATGATCATGCCGTTTCTGTCGTTGTTTCTGCAGGATGATCTGGGCGTGCAGGGCGAGCATACCATCGGCACCTGGGCTGGATTGATTTTTGCAGCCAACTTTGTGACCTCGTTTCTGTTTCAACCGCTATGGGGCAAGCTGTCCGACCGTTACGGCCGTAAAATGATGCTGCTGCGCTCTGGCTTCGGCATGGCGATCGTTATGGTGCTGATGGGCTTTGCAACCTCGCCCTGGCAGTTGCTGGTGCTGCGGATGGTCAACGGCACCATCTCCGGCTTCAACCCGGCCTCGGTCGCGCTCGTCTCCTCGACCACGCCCAAGGAGAAGATGGGCTTCGTCATGGGTACCCTCCAGTCGGGCGGCATCGCTGGAACCATCCTCGGGCCGTTCATCGGCGGGCTGATGGCCGATGCCTTCGGCTATCGGCCGATCTTCTATATTACCGGCGCCCTGCTGTGCTGCGCCTCGCTGCTGGCTCTGCTGACGGTCAAGGAGCCGTTCGACCGGGAGAAGGCCATGGCTGCACCGCAGGTCTCGGTTATTCAGGGCTTTCGCGAGCTGAGCCATGTACCGCAGCTAACGGCGCTGTTCGCCGTCACCTTCATGATTCAATTCGCCATGCTGTCGCCGATGCCGCTCATTCCGCTCTATGTGCAGCATCTGCACGGCACCGCAGAGAATCTCGCGTTCTGGGCAGGCTTTGTTGGCTCGGTAACCGGTCTGTCGAATATGGTGGCCTCGCCGCTGCTCGGTCGGCTTGGCGATCGGGTCGGCCAGGAGCGGATACTCGGCGTGGCGCTGCTCGGGTCTGCGGTGCTATTCATTCCACAAGCATTTGTAAGCTCTGTCTGGCAGCTCGTCATCGTCCGCTTCCTGCTCGGCATCTTCCTGGGCGGCCTGATCCCGACCGTTAATGCACTGATCCGCCGCTTCACCCCTGAGGGCATGGAGAGTCGTGCATACAGCTTTAACAGCAGCACGCTAGCCCTTGGCAACATGATCGGCCCGGTGACAGGCGGCCTCGTCTCCGGCTGGATCGGAATCAGCGGTGTGTTCCTTATCTCCGCCGCCATGCTGCTCCTTAACTATGCGTGGGTGCGCCGTTCACTTTACGACAGAAACAGCAAGCCCGTCGTAGGCCGGAAGGAGCGTGCTGATTAATCGCGGATCACTCGCCATCCGTTCGTTGAAGCGGCGCATCGCCTGCACCGACGGCCCTTGCTTCGCCGGGTCTGCGACCCGGCCGCGCAGCCACGTATTATCAGCCACAATCATCGCGCCAGGACGGGCAAGGCGCAGCGCATAATCCAGGTAGAGCGGGTACCCTTGCTTGTCGGCATCGATGAAGAAGAAGTCGAATCTGCCCCCCTCCTGCTCAAGCTGCGCCAGACTATCGGCTGCATCGCCGATCCGATAGGACACCCTGCCGCCCAGACCCGCCTCCTGCAGATGCTTGTGAGCCAGCGCCGCATACTCCGCCTCCAGCTCCAGCGATGTGAGCGTCCCGGTCTCGCCCAGCCCTCGTGCCAGGCAGATGCCGCTGTAGCCGCCCAGTGCCCCAATCTCCAGCACGGCCTCCGCGCCAGACGAGCGCACTAGCAGCGTCAGCAGTTGGCCGTAGGCCGGGGCGATCGAGATTTCCGGCATACCCGCCTCGCGGATGCCCTGCTTGACACGCAGCAGTTGCTCATCCTCAGGGAACAGGCTCGCCAAGTAATGCGCCTCGGCTTCGGCTCGTTGTTGCTCTTCCATGATGTATCCAGCTCCTTTTTGATTTCGATCTGTTTTTTGAATTCCGTTTGTCATTCCTGGCTCTTTAACCTATACTTGATTGTATGATTTTGGCTGGCAGTTGACAAACACGAATCTGCGAAACCGCCATACAAGCTGAACGATACGGAGTGACATGAGCGAAATGAACACACTTACATTGATAGCGACTTGCCCGATGGGACTCGAGGCATTGGTAGCGCGCGAGCTCAAGGAGCTCGGTTATGAAACCCGCACCGAGAACGGGCGGGTATGCTTTGAGGGCGAGCTGGAGGATATAGCGCGCACCAATCTGTGGCTGCGCACCGCCGACCGCGTGCTGATCAAGATGGGCGAATTCCCTGCGACCACCTTCGATGAGCTGTTTGAGGGCACCAAGGCGCTGGATTGGCCGGACTGGATTCCAGAGCATGGCGAATTTCCCGTCGAGGGCCGTTCTCACAAATCGCAGCTATCCAGCGTTCCGGCCTGCCAGGGCATTGTAAAGAAGGCGGTCGTCGAGAAAATGAAGCAGCGCTACCATCATGAATGGTTCGCAGAGGATGGGCCGCGTTATGTGATTGAAGTATCGCTGCTTAATGACATCGCGATGCTGACACTCGATACAACTGGACCAAGTCTGCACAAGCGCGGTTATCGCAGAGTAGCGACAGAGGCGCCGCTCAAGGAGACGATGGCGGCGGCGATGATCCAATTGAGCCGCTGGCGTCCAGAGCGCCCGCTGTACGACCCTTTCTGCGGATCGGGCACCTTGGCGATCGAGGCCGCGCTGATCGGCTGGAACATCGCTCCGGGCATCCGCCGCAGCTTCAGCAGCGAAGCCTGGCCGATCATCGGCGAGTCCAACTGGGAGCGTGTTCGCGAGGAGGCCTACGATGCGGTGAAGGACGATATCGAGCTAGAGATTACCGGCTCGGACATCGATCCTGGCGCGATCGAGATTGCGCGTGCAGCAGCCAAGAAGGCCGGCCTGGGCGGAGAGATTTCCTTCCAGAACCTCCCTGTTAACAAGGCCGTGCCGCTCGGTGATTATGGCTGTCTGCTCACCAACCCGCCATATGGCCAGCGCCTCGGCGATGACCGCGAGGCAGAGACGGCAGTGCGCCAGCTCGGCACGCTGGCTAAGCGGCTGCCGACCTGGTCGATGTTTGCGATCAGCCCGGCCAAGAGCTTCGAGCATTACTTCGGCCGCGCCGCCGACAAGAAGCGGAAGCTGTACAACGGGCGGATCGAATGTGCCCTCTACCAGTACCTGGGGCCGCTCCCTCCTCGCAACAGAACAGACAGCTAGCAGTCAGCCTGCAGCAATTAAACAGACAAAGCACAAGCCGGGTAACAGTTCAGCTCGCTGATCTGTTCATCCGGCTTGTGTTTTATCGCTATTTCACATATTTGCTGGCCTTCTCTACGGCCTCTTCCTCCGTCGGCGCCGTCACATAGCGTCCATTAATAAAGACGAACGCTTTACGGGCACACGGGCCGCAATAGGATTTGCATCCTATGCGCACCTCGGCCTCCGGATCAAGCTTCTTGAGCTTGGAGAGCATCGTCTTGACCTTCATATGCTTGCACTTGTCACAGATACGAATATCATTCGCCATAGCTTTCCCCGTTCTCCCGCTTGTTAATGATCCCCGTGATTGCCCTTGGATGGGTTCGTAATGGCGAAGCCCTCCTCCGGCACATAAAAATAATCGATCCGAATGCCATCGAGCATCGGCTCGTCCTTAGCCAAAATAACGTCGATCTCCTTGTCCGTCGATACGACGACATCCTGATCCGTCGCCACATCCAGCTTCATGCCGTAATGGGCATGATCGCCATGTGAATGGGTGACAAATACCCGCAGCAGCTTCCCTTCATTCTCTGGCTTGTCCAACTCTTGCCGCAGCACCTTGGCGGCATTGCGCGAAATTTTGCATTTCATGTAGCTCCCAGCTCCTTTTATCTGTATTGTAATGAAAACCAGCCGGAAGTTCAACAGCCGATTCTGCCACTGGGGGTGTATGCAAACGACGCAGGAGCAGATGTTGCCGAGCTCCACTCCATAGCCCGGTGCGAAAAGCAACGCTAGCAGAGAGCATACAGACGGGAAACCATCCCCTGATGCGTCTGCATACACACCCTCACACATATGCACTTCATAGATTTGCCTCAGATCGGAGTATGCTTCTTCTCCATCCATCGGGTGAACCATTCCGCAGCCAGCATCGTGACCGCAATATCATCCACCGGAAGCAGTGGAAGCGCATCAGGAAGCACCCAATAGAGCAGCACAGGCACAGCAAACAGCAGCTTATGATGCAGCGGCACATTCTTCGAGCGAAGCAGGTGCCACACACGAACGAATACACCCTTCCAATGGCGGAGCGACAACAATTTGCGCATACAACGACCTCCTTCTTGTCGCCATTATAGCACAAGCGCGCGCCGCAATGACAAGGGGGGGCTACTGACTTAGCGCTGCGACCAGCAGCTTCTCCACCTCCGCATAGATGTCATCAAATTGCCCGATGGGCAGCGGATTGCTGCCCAGCCCCGCTTCAACCGTATACCCGTACCTGCCGAACTGCTGAATGAACCAGTCCTTGTATCCCGCATCGCTTCCCTCAAGCTTCACTGCCTTATAGCCGCAGGCCTCCCCCAGCCGCTCCGCTCGTTCTCTCGCATCCTCAGGCTCATAGTCACGGTAGTTCCAATAGATTTCCTTCCCCTGCGTATGGAGAGCGAGCACCGCCTCGAAGCCGCGAGAGCAGGCAAAATGGTACATGGCCTCCGCCTCCGGCTCGCTAAGCGGCGAATACCCCGGAAAATCCCGCGGCCCTGGTCCTGGCTGCTCCCGTCTCAGCACCTCCGCCTCCCAATGAGCTGGGAACTGATCATTGAGATCGACCCCGTTCACATTGGCCTTCCATCCGGTAAAGTCAGTCAGGCCGCCGTTCATCTCGAGTAGCAGGTCATAGCGCGGATGGTCGTGGCACAATCCTGCCTGCACCAGCTCCACTCCATCTGGATTGACCATCGGCACCACCCATAATGCAGTTTGGCTGTATAGGCTGCGCATATCTGCTCCTGACAGCAGCTCCCCCTCGGCATAGGCATGAGCATAGCGCTCGACAAAGGCCATCGCCAGCAGCGAGGTGATCCACTCGTTGGCATGAAAGGCAGCATTAATCTGAATCGCTGTATTTCCCTCACCGATGCGCAGCGCTTGAATACGGCGTCCCATCACACTCGCTCCGATGTCATAGCAGCGAATGAACGGGTAGCGACGCTGGAGCAGCGCTATATCCCGGCAGAGCTGCGGATAGCTGTAATCCGATTCTGGGCATAGGATGCGCTCACTTCCAGCCCGAGCTGCTACAGGCTCAGGCTGCTCGGCTCGCTCCTTGCGTAACGCCTCCTCACATGGCTCCACCTGGCGAGCTGTGCAGGAGTCGCCCTTAGCCAGCCGCAGCAGCAGCCCCGGCGGCACAACACCACTCTTGGGCAGCATAGGGTTTAGCTTCAGCAATTCCTCCGGTTCCATATGAAAACACCCGGCGATACATACAACTGTATCGCCGGGCTGGACTACGTAATGGGCAAATGTCTCCAAGCCGTGCACCTCCAGTACAGTTTGCAATCTCCGTACATGTGTATGAGGGTACAGCCTGGCTCATGTCATCAGCAGGCTAGCCGATCTTGGGCACCTGCCAGACGACGGGAGTGAGTTCAATCTCTTTATTCAGCCATTCCTGGGCAATCGACTTGAACAGGCGTGGATCGCCGCTGCAGCAGAACTGATGCACCGGCACGGGCTCATTGCGGGACAGCTTGCCCTGGTCATGCAGGATCGTGCTGATCTCACGCGCCGTCTCGTCCGCCGAGCTGATCAAGGTAACCTCCGGCCCCATAACCTGCGAGATCGTATCCGCAAGATAGGGATAATGCGTACAGCCAAGAATCAGACAATCCATGTTCGTTCCTCTCAAGTCTTGCAGTGAGCTGTTCACTGCATCATAGGTCTCCGAGGAACGGAAGTTACCGCGCTCGACGAGCGGAACGAATCTAGGGCAAGCCTTGCTCAGCACCTCTATGTCCGGCCTGAGCCGCTTCAGCGCGATCTCGTAGGCTCCGCTGTTGATCGTTCCATCTGTGCCGATTACGCCGACACATCCAGTCTGGGTACGGCCGATCGCAGCCCGCGCTCCAGGATAGATCACCCCGACGACAGGAATGCTCACCCGCCTGCGAATGTCCTCCAATGCAACGGCAGTGGCCGTATTGCAAGCAATCACAATCATTTTCGGATTAAATTGAATCAGATAATCGACAATTTCACGCGTGAACCGAAGAACCTCCTCGGACGGGCGTGGACCATAGGGTGCGCGTGCCGTATCCCCGAAGTAAATAATCTTCTCACGGGGAAGCTGGCGCATGACTTCCTTCACTACGGTCAAGCCGCCTACCCCCGAATCCAATATGGCTATGGGTTGTTGCACAGATACACCGCTTTCCTGATGTTACTTACCAATCGATGCTCATGTTTGGTAGTTCAAAATAGAATATGAAACTTAAAACCAAAACGTACCTACATATTAGCGCATAATGAGACAAGGTTCAAGAGTCCCCATACTCATAACAGAGCCACTTTGCATCCGCCCCATGCAACAATGCATCCGCCCGCCCCGAAGCGACAGCTTCAAGGCGGGCGGATGCTTGTTGCACCTATGCGCGGCGGGCTTCATCCGCCGATCGATCATCAGCTTCTGGCTCGATTACTGACGAGGCAGCCAGTGTTTCCGCAGAAGTAGTCTCTGCTCCAGCGAGCTTGCCTCTCCATGCTTTGATGTCTTCAATGACCTGAGTAGCAGCGCCCCGTGCTTTGCCAGCAAGCTCGGTTGTTTGGCGTCCAAACTGCCGGGCGAGCCGGACGGAGCCATCCTTCGCTTGACTTGCAATGTGCACGGTTTTGTCGCTTACTTGAACTGCTCCCTGCTTAATGTCTCCACGCAGCTCCTTACCCGACTTAGGGGCCAGCAGCAGTGCGCTTACCGCTCCCACGATCCCGCCGGCAATGGCAGCCAGCAGATAACCCTTCGTTTTCGTTTTTTTACTCATCCTCCATCGCTCCCTTCATACTTATCGTGCCCTCCGCCTCGCTCCCGCGATTCAAAGGCTGGCGACGCCTGCGAGCATTTTTTCTTCCACCATTGCCAGGCCGTCATCGCGGCCTCTGCCCAGTTCAATGCTTCATCGAGCTGAGGCCCATACTTGTTGGCAGCCTGGCGAACACGTCTGTCAGCCGAGCGGGTAACCGATTCGGACAACTGCTGCATTGCGCCAGCAAATCCACTGCATGCCTCGCCTAGCTGGCTGGCCGAATGGATAAAGCCTTGCAACTGGCGGCCCTGTTCGGCAGCCGTGGCGGCGGCATCCTCCGCTGCGGACAGCAGTCGGCGCAGCTCCCCTACAAGCTCCTCCGACTGGCAGCTAAGCTGCTCTGCCCGCAATGCTATTCCCTTGAATTGCCGCACGACCTCTCGTATCGCCCATATTCCGACCATCGCTACCAGAACGATGGACGCCGATGCCGCTCCTGCACAGATGATATAAAACCACATGCGCTCCCCCTCCTCTCCTCGCAAGATGTGCTGGACGAATGCCCAATTTGTAATGACAGTATAGTCAGCTTGGGCTCGTCTTGACACAGCTTTGCACAAAATAATAAGGGCAAAAAAATAAGCAGCACAGGTTCACTGTGCCGCTTAATGGTATTAAGGCTATGTTATATTAAACCCGATCAAGGGCATCGTTCACCGTCGCCTTATCGCGATCCTGCCACGCTTTAGCTTCCTTGACGTACCTCTGGTACACCTGCGACAAGGCGCCTGGCATGGAACGAACCTTCGGCGGCATCTGCTCCCTGCTACGGTTTCCAGACACACGCTAGGTTGTTTTGGCAATACGGTACGTGCACTTGCTGCCGCCCTTAGCCAGACATTCGGTACGCCGCACTGGCGCCTCCAGCAACGCCTCGAACAGCTCTAGCTCGCAGCTACAGGCCTGTTCATATCGCCCGGCCACGACTGCAATCGGACAATTATACTCATGCAGTACATATTCCTCATTGCTGCTCGCGTCGATCTGCACCATATATCCGCCTGCATTCTGAATCGCAGCCAGCTCCTGCACCCGCTCATCCAGTTCCTTGCCTGACATGAATGGCTCATAGCGATCCTGCAGCTTCTTCTTCCGCCCGGCAAACAGCCGCGACACCGTTCCCTCCATGCCGTGCTCGTCCTCCAGCTCCTCGAGAAGATCCAGTGTAAGGGCAGCATAATTTTTAGGGAAAAGTCCTTCGCCCAGCTCTGTCAGACTATAGATATGAGCCGGCCTGCCCATAGGCTGCCGAACGACCGAGGATGTGATGTAGCCGTCGCGCTCCAGAGCGCCCAGATGCCTGCGGACAGCCATCTCTGTAATTCCCAGCGATTTCGCCAGGTCGGCCACGGGGCTTGGACCCTTCGTCTTGAACAGCATCAACACAGCATGGCGCGTCGCACCGCCGCCTTGCCCTTGCAGCTCTGTATTGGTCTGTGCAACCGGTCTGTTGTCCATTTCTCCCCCTCCTTAGCACGACGATCCTTATGGTTAGGAAAGCCGAATTTATCCATCATGATTCCTAAATATGAAAAGCCATCATGCCGGTAAAACGTAGCATCATGGCTGGACATACCTGTATTTTAACGTAAAGCCGATTTTTTTGCAAAAAGAATATATCGTCCTGCTGCTTCTATGCCAGCTCGCGCTCCAGATACTCGCTAACCGCACGGGCGAAGCCGGTTAGGCAGGCCGGCAGCTTGGTCGTCAGCGGATGCAGCGCAGCACGTTCCCACACATAGTAATCCTGAACGAGCGGCTTGCGCAGCTTCACCAGCTCCAGCAACAGGCTGTGCAGCTCGCCAGGAAATACACCCTCGCCGCCAATGATGTCAATGATGTCCTCATAGCTGCTGGCATCCCTCATAATAAAACCATCAATCAGGCAGCTTCCGACGTCGGTCACCGTCTCGATCGCCAGATGCAGCGCCCTCTCCTGAGCCAGACCCTGAAGAAGCGTCCCCTGCCACTGCTGCTCCAGCGTCTGCAACGCCTCGACCAGATCAGGAATAACATCCAGCCGTTGCTTGATTTGTTCGCTATTCACATAGTACATACATCGATTTCCTGCCTTCTACTTATTTTTTCTGCCCTTGCGCTTCAGCCAAAACCCCATGACAAAGCAACTGATAATGACCACAAGCAGATAAAACAGCATCTCATATACGTCCCTCATACGTCACCCTTCAATCTTCCAGCCTTATGGCAGGATCAGCTTTCAAAATCGACAGCAACCGCCGACTCACGCACCTGCTGCATATGCTCAATGACTTTTTTGTGAACCGGATGCACCTGATACGCTTCCAGATCGGCCATCGATTCATGCTTCGTAATCAACGCGATATCATAGGAGCGCTCCGAATGAAGGACATCAACCCCTACCTCAATCGACTTGAGCTGTTCGATCTGTCCCTCCATAGCGCGCAGTACCGCCGCGGTCTGCTCTACGGCCTCCTTGCTGTTGTCCTTCAGCTTAAACAATACAACATGAGTAATCATGCCATCATCTCTCCTTCGTCTGTAAGGTGTGAATGACACACCCCTCTTTGTCCCATAATAACCGAAACGGAAATTTTCTGAAAGGGGCTTAACCCGACATGCGCTATCCCTTCACCTTGATCGCGATCCTGTTCAGCATTGCGCTCTGCCTGTTCAGCTATAGCGGATATGATCCGCATAATATGATTTTCTTCATGCTTAGCGTGCCGTCATGGTTCATCGAGCTGGCTGCTGACATTCATCATGTAAGCATCATTCCTGTCTACGCCTTGACTATACTAAGCTGGGGACTGATCGGTCTGGCGGCCGACTGGTTCATCGCCGGCAGCCGTTCGCGTCGCAAGAGCAGGGCCCACAGGTAAGCATATGGAAAAAGGAGCCAGAAGGCTCCTTTTGAAGATATAGGCAAGCTAACGCTTCAGCGTCAGACATACAGGAACCGTCTATAGACGGCAACAATATGTTCGCTTAGCGTGAACGTACTGACGGATGCAGCCTCCTGTTAGGAGACGACAATGACCGCCTTCATTTCCAGATGTCCTTCGCCGCAAGGCAGGCTGCAATGGATCGGGTACGTACCCGGTTCGCTGAACTCTACCTCTGCGGTAGGGTTGTCCTTATCCAGCGAAACATTCAGGCTCTCAATCGCTACGGCGTGCATGCCATTCGTGTTCTGCAGCGACAGGCGAACTTTGGAACCCTTCTCAATCTTATACTCCGCCTGGTCGAATTCAAAGTTGGACGCCTTGATCTTCAACAATGTAACACCCTCTGGCAATCCTGCGCTCTCATCCACAGGCTTTGCCGGCAGGCCGAACATCATCAGGTACAAGCCCAAGGCGGAGGCCACTGTGAAAACGACAAACATTATCCACTTCTGCATGTTATTGTGCTCCCCCTACTACATTAATATCTATCCTTTATATTACCTAACAACCTCCAACGATCTCAACCTTCATTGAGAAGTATGTCACACTTTTTTTTCGTTTATGACAAAAGTGTGAACGTTGTGTATTATTTTTTTGAATCTTTGTCACGCTCGCGCAGCACTTCGATGACATCCTTGAGGCGCTGCGGGATCGGCAAGCCGATCTTCCCGCAGCTCTCGATGATGGACAGCAGCTCATTCGCCAGATAAAAATATATAGCGGCCCCCATCGTCATATTTCCCGACACCAACAGCACATCGATCCGATGAGCAAGCAGGATGACGAGAAGGATGAGCCCCTTGCGGGCAAGCATCCAAAAGCAAGCCTTGCTGCACAGTCCTTGTCCATCTTTTACCAATGCTGCGACCCCGGCAATGTAATCAATGCCCATCGCTACAAGCAGCAGTGTCAGCGCTTCAGGCCAGTGCCCGAAGGAGAAGGTCAAGATCGAGCCAACGACTGCGAAAAACGAGTTGACGGTTAATGGATGCATCATGCATCGCCCCCTTGTATTTTTCCTACTCTATTTCTCTATTAATATATGCTCGCTCCCTCCTTATGGCTTGGAGTTTCGTTCCTATGCAACAGGCCCCCGAACGAATTCGGAGGCCTGTGCAGTCCTACAGTTCACTGCGCAGCTTATCGCTTACAGAACGAACGTGCAGGAAATGATAACCAGAAGGATGAACAGTACAAGAATGGCGCCTGCAGATGTTCCAAAACCGCCAACTGCTGTCATATTCCATCTCCCCTTTCACAATGTACATCATCAGCTTATGTCATCATGTGCGGCTTGGAACCGTACAATGACCCAGATTACAAGCTAAGCTGCAAAAGTTACACGCGATTTGGACATCGATATGATCAGCCTCGGCTACCCTTGTCATGGCTTGGAATGCCGCGGAGGATTCGCCCCTATCAGAGAGAATCTTACAAAAAAACCATGCAAATTGTGACATATTTCGTTGATTGCCTTTGATACAATAAATCTATTACAGCAGACAATGTACGAATTAATCTTAGGAGGAGATGCACATGAATCTAGTTATTCACCAGCTATTCCGCAATGAGGATATTCTTTTCGAAGGCTCTCATTTTATCGGCTGCACGTTCATCCATTGTACCGTTCGTGTCCATTCGTTGAACTTTGACTATGATCGGTGCACCTTCGAGGATTGCGTGTTTCACATTGCTCCAGAGGTGCCTTACTCACAGTTGCTGCGACCGCTGCTGACACAATCCGTCTCCATCGCATGAAGCCGCAACGGTGCGAGCCGTTATAATGCGCCGCCAGCTTGAATGCCCTGATCCGGGCCAAGCCGGCGGCGTTTGTCGTCATACACGCCCTAGCAGCATATGTGCTTGCCATCGTCGGAATGTGTAGAACGAGACGGATTGCCCCCGCTTAATCTTGTTACATGTGAAACGTTAGGTCTCCGATCCATGAGCAAGGCTACGTCACAAGCGGTGTCATATTCGTTGCGGCCGGGGAAGCCACTATGAGAAAGGCCATCGTTCACAGACGGCTATCGCGCGGTTACAGGCAACCCGACAGCGGGGAGCTGGTTATACGCCCGAATGTTGAAGCAGAGGCTCCACACGATACGTCATCCCCTCCCCGGCGCTCCAGCAGAGCACATCCGTTAACACCGTCAGCTCGACCTCCGTACCGTCTTCCTCCCATACGCCTAGCTGTTCGGCTCCAGCACAGCGCACCTGAACGACGCCATCTACTCTGGCGTGAATGCTGGCCGCTGACAGCTTCCCTTGCTCCCAGGTGATCCCCACCTCATAGCCCCCTCTGGCTCGCAGTCCGCTGACCATGCCATCAGGCCATGCGTCCGGCAGCGCCGGCAGCAGATGCAGCTCGCCCGCATGGCTCTGGAGCAGCATCTCGGCGAGTGCTGCCGTCGCGCCAAAGTTGCCATCAATCTGAAAGGGCGGATGATTATCCAGCAGATTCGGCAGTGTGGAATGGGTCAGAATCGCATGCAGATTCGTATAGCTCTGCTCCTTGTCCTCCAGCCGTGCCCAGAAGTTGATGATCCATGCCCTGCTCCACCCTGTATGCCCGCCTCCATGAGCCAGCCTTCTCTCCAGCGTAACACGCGCAGCCTGCGTCCACTGCGGGGTCGAGCGCACGTTAAAGCGAGTGCCGGGATGGAGCGCGAACAGATGAGATATATGACGATGCCCCGGCTCCGCTTCTTCATAGTCATGCAGCCATTCCTGCAGTTGGCCGTGACGTCCAATCGCCGGCTCCGGCAGCCGTCGGCGCAGCTCCGTCAGTTCTTCGCGCAGCGACTCATCTGCCCCGAGCAGCTCCGCGGCGCGAATACAGGCGCCGAACAGCTCATGCAAGATCTGGCTGTCCATCGATGGCCCCATACATAGCGTGCCGGACTCTCCACTTGGCAGTCGGTATGTATTCTCCGGGGATACGGAAGGATTCGTCACCAGCAGCCCTTCCTCCGTCTCGGTGAGGAAGTCCTGGAAGAACAGAGCCGCCTCCGCCATCACCGGATACGCCCGCTCCAGAAACGCCCTGTCCGGGGCGAACAGATAATGCTCCCACAGATGCAGGCAGAGCCATGCTGCCCCCATAGGCCAGTAGCTTGCAGGAAGATAGATGTCCTGCGGCGCCGTGTCGCCCCATAGGTCTGTATTGTGATGCGCGACAAACCCGCGGCAACCATACATCTTCCTCGCCGTGAGCCTCCCCGGCTCACGCATGCGCTCGATCAGATCCAGGAGCGGCTCATGGCATTCCGCCAAGTTACAGGTCTCGGCATGCCAGTAATTCATCTGGGCATTAATATTAATCGTATATTTGCTATCCCATGGAGGCAGCATGTGCTCATTCCAGATCCCTTGCAGATTCGCTGCCAGCGAGCCGGGCCTGCTGCTCGACTGAAGCAGGTAGCGTCCGTATTGGAAGTAGAGAGCGATTAGCCCGGGGTCATCCTTCCCTGTCTTCATCCGCTCCAGCCGCTCATCCGTCGCAAGCCCTGCAAGCTGCTCCGGCTCATCCTCTGGCCTGGCCGCTCCAAGCGTAAGCTTCACACGGCTCGACAACGCAGCGAAATCCTCCACATGCCGTTGCCTCAATTGCTCGTAGCTCCAGCGTCCCGCACCATCCAGCCTGGACAGCGCTGCCGCTTCGGGGTCGGCATGCCGAAATCCGGTCTCGGCTGCGAGCAACAGCACAGCACAGTCCGCCTCCTCGACAAGCAGGTGCTCACCGATTACCCGGATACGCCCGCCGCAAGCCTGCACGCGCAGCGCGGCGCGAAATGCGCTCCCTCCTTCACCACCGCATACACCACGCATGATAAGCGTATCCCCGCCGCTTGACGCGATACTCTCCAGGTAGCGGTTATTTCCGCGGGTCAGACGGGCCGTGAAGGTGATGCGCCCCGGCTGATCCGCCCGGTAGCATATCGCGATGACGCCATCCGGGTAGCTGGCTAGTGCCTCCTGCTCGTAGCGCACCCCCTCTGCTGTATAGGAGCACGAAGCGAGCCCCGTGCCCAGATCCAGCCGTCTGGAATAGTCTTCCACTGAGCCTTGACGCTCGAAGCTGATTCGCAGATCACCCAGTGGCATGTAATGCCGCTGCGCCTCAGGGATGCCGGACAGTGCCAGTGCCGCCAGCTTATGCGCCTCCTGCAGCCTTCCATCTGCAATCAGGCCGCGGATTTCCTCCAGATGCTTCAGCGCATCCGGGTTGTTGCGATCCCGCGGCCCTCCGTACCATACACTGTCCTCATTCAGTGCAATCCGTTCCTGCTGTGGGTCTCCAAAAATCATCGCGCCCAGACGTCCATTCCCTATTGGTAGCGCTTCCTCCCAGATTCGCGCAGGCTTGCTGTACCATAGCATTCTATCGTCCTCCTTTTAATTATCCTTATCCTATCGATTACGCCAATCTATCCTGGGCATGTCCCAAGGCCGCTCCGGCCTGGCCTTACACGTCCCGTTCCTCGACTTTACAGCTTGTATGTGGGCTTCCCTTCCCTTTGCGCCCAAAACTCGGTAAAATGGGATAGAGTTGTTCGGGAAGTCCCGATTGATATTTTTTGTATAGAAAGGATAATTTGAATATGATCATTCAACCTAAAACCCGTGGCTTCATCTGTACGACGGCACATCCAGAGGGCTGTGCCCGCCAGGTACAGCGCCAGATTGACTATGTGAAAGGCCAAGCAGCCATCCAGGGGCCGCGCAACGTGCTCGTTGTCGGCGCTTCGACCGGATACGGGCTCGCCTCCCGCATCGTCTCCTCCTTCGCCTCTGGCGCGAACACGATCGGCGTCTACTTTGACAAGCCAGCCGAAGGAGCCAGAACGGCTTCCGCGGGCTGGTATAACTCGGCGGCCTTTGAAGCAGCGGCGCAAGAAGCCGGCAGCAAGTCGTTCAGCATCGTGGGCGATGCCTTCTCCGATGAGATCAAGGCCCAGACCATTGACCTGATCCGCTCCGAGCTTGGCAGCGTTGACCTGGTGGTATACAGCGTCGCTTCCCCGCGCCGTGTTCATCCGAAGACAGGAGAGGTCTTCTCCTCCGTCATCAAGCCACTCGGCGACACGTATACCAATAAAACCGTTAATTTCCATAGCGGCGAAGTAACCGAAGCTAGAATTGAGCCGGCAACGGAGGATGAGGTTCGTCAGACCATTGCCGTCATGGGCGGTGAAGACTGGCAGATGTGGATCGATGCGCTCCGCGAAGCGGGCGTGCTGGCAGAGGGCGCAACAACGGTCGCCTACTCCTATATTGGGCCTGAGATTACCCATGCGGTCTATCGCGAAGGAACGATCGGCAAGGCCAAGAACGATCTGGAAGCAACCGCGCTGCGGCTGAACGACCAGTTGAGCTCTCAAGGCGGACGTGCCTATGTATCTGTCAACAAGGCGCTCGTCACACAGTCCAGCTCCGCCATTCCGGTTGTGCCGCTCTACATCTCCGCGCTGTACAAGGTGATGAAGGAGAAGGAGCTGCACGAGGGATGCATTGAGCAGATGTACCGTCTGTTCTCCGAGAGACTGTATGCTGCGCACACTCCGGTCGATGAGAAGGGTCTGATCCGTGTTGATGATTGGGAGATGCGCGAGGATGTGCAGGCAGAGGTAATGAAGCTGTGGGCCGAGCTCTCGACAGAGAATGTCTATGAGCTGTCCGACCTTGAGGGCTACCGCCGCGAATTCTTCCAGTTGTTCGGCTTCGAGACAGAGGGCGTCGATTATGAGGCCGACGTCAATCCCGAGGTAGCCATTCCGAATCTGCGCTAGAGCGCGCTAACACGCTATACAAGAGGCCAAGCTCACCGGATGCATCCGGCGAGCTTGGCTTCTTCTTCATGCCGTGCGGATATTGCGCACTGGACACGGCGCCTACTGCGGCAGACCCTGTAATGTCTCCTTGAGCCAATCAAAGGAGCGGCGCCCGCTTACTTCATGGATGCCGGGGAATACATCGACAGACAGCGTCTCCTGCGGCGCTCCGCTCTGGGCATAGATCTCCTGCAGCTCCTGAACGGCCTTGTAGAAGCCTTCCTTCGGAAAGATCGGATCGGCATCGCCCGATTCCAGGAACAACGGACGCGGAGCCAGCAGCCCGATGAGCTCCGGCAGCTCTGCCGTGTTCAGCAGTCCCGGCGTATAGTTGCAGAAGCAATGATGAACATTGAGGATGCTGTCCTCGAATGTATTCGGGAAGCCGATCAGCAGCGAGGCGGCAATCCGCTCATCCAGCGCCGCCGTCACGTAGCTGATCAGCGAACCGCCGGAGAAGCCCGCAATTCCGATCCGCCGGGTATCGAGCTCTGGACGGGTAGCGAAGTAGTCAAGGGCGGCAATCATCTCCTGCACCCGCAGACCCGTCAACGTCTTGCCCAGCATCAGCAGATGCGTACCTAGCTTATAGCACGAGCTTGGCGCATCGGGCTCCTGGGCAACTACGGAATCCAGCATCCGTTCGCCGAACCCGATCACATCAGGAGCAATAACGAGCAGCCCCCGGCGCACCAACTGCACGGCGAAATGGCGGTAGATGCCCTGGTCCTCCGGCTCTGGCGTACCGTCTGCCTGCATGCCGCAAATTTGCCGACTGCCATAGCCATGTCCATGAACGGCTACAACGCCCGGCAGGGGTGCGGCAACACCATCGGGAATCAGCACATAGGCGCCGAACGTCAAGCCCGCTACGCCGGACAGCTCTACCCGTTCCCTGACATACCCATCGCACTGCACCCGCTCCAGCAGGATCGGCTCGAAGCCTTGAGCCGGCTCGAACTCTCCGAGCGACTGCTTCAGCTCGTTCAGAACTCGGCTCCTGTGTGCAGTCCAGGTCTCCCCGGCCGCTCGCTCCCTTCTTCTATCCGCCGCCTCCTTCGTCCAATGCTTCAATCGTTCATCCGCTTTCCACATGGTCTACTCCCCCGATTTCATATCCTTAATATGATGCGATGACGTACCTTGTTGACGCTAGCTTCTCCGATCCAACCACGACTGGCCGTCCCGCGAGCGGTACTCCCCGTTACGATAGCTCCGCAATGCGCAGCTTGCGCCCTTCCTTGGCGCTAGCCAGCGCGCCCAGAACCATCGCCATGCTCAGCCGATTATCGCGGCAATCCGTCTCCGCCTTGCGTCCTTCCTGCAGAGCGGCAAACATCTCATCCAGACAGCCGTGATGGAAGGTGTTGGCCAGCTCCACGACCGGAGCTTCCACTCTTGCCGCCTGCCTGGTGAAGACTCCATCCTCCTGCACTGCTTCGACCACCTCCGCATACGGCTGCCCATGACCATCCCAGATTGCGGTTCCACGTTCCCCGGTAATGCGCCAGGAGGCTTCCCAGGACGTTGCGGCCCCCTCGGCGCACCAGGAGCCCCGATAGCTGAATATGGAGCCATCAGACATCTCATAGATACAGACTGCTGCCGCATTGCCCGCATACCATGAGCCTGGAGGATTGAACTCCTGACAGTATACGGATACCGGGTCGGCATTAAGAATGAACCGCGCCTGGTCAAACGTATGAATCGCCATATCGAGCAGCAGCGGGCTCTCCATCACGTCGCGGAACCCGCCAAAATGCGGCGCAAGGAAGAAGTCCGCTCCGATAAAGCCAGGACGCCCGATCGTTCCGGCATCCAGTAGCTGCCTTAAGGAACGGATGCGCGTATCATAACGGCGATTCTGCATTACAGCATGAGAACGGCCCGTCTGCTCGGACAGGCGCACTATGCTGTCACATTGCTCCAGCGTCTCCGCAAGCGGCTTCTCGCTCATCACATGACAGCCCAGCTTCATCGCTGCGGTGCTGATTGCATAGTGGCTCGAAGGCACCGTAATGTCAAATACGAGATTCGCTCCGGTAGCAGCTACCGCTTCTTCGATTGAATCATAGACACCACAATCCAGCCCGCGTCTGTCCTTCATCGCCTGGGCGAATTCCAGCTTGATGTCCACCAGTGCGACAATCTGGACATCCTTTCGTTTCATGGCATAATCGAGCCAACTGTGAGCCATCTGCCCGCAGCCCGCCACCACAATCTTGTATGCGATGCTCACCGTGCTCCCTCTCTCCTCTAGTTCAGATGTGTATGATAAGCGCTTCCAACTGTGGGCGCTGGCTGCACAACTTCCTCTGTATTATAAGCTTTATTTCAGCGACTTGCTATTCAGGACGGATTCGGAATATAGCTGCCGCCGCGGCAATGCTTCAGGTAATTCAGCGCATGCACCTGGCCCGTCATCTCCAGCTCGTCGCGATACACCGGATCATGCCAGCCCTCTATATCAATCGTGCCCGTGTAGCCCGCTTGTCTCAATATTGTAATTATATCAGACCAGTTGCTGTCGCCAAACCCCGGTGTGCGGTGCCACACGAAGGGCCTCGGCCCATGGACGCCGTATTCCTTGACGATGTCCCAAGCGATGGTTGCATCCTTGCCATGCACATGAAACACCTTATCTACCCATTTGCGCAACTGCGGGATCGGATCGATCAGACTCACCATCTGATGGCATGGCTCCCATTCCAGCCCGATATTCGCTGCCGGAACCGCATTGAACATCAGCTCCCAGGCGGAAGGATTGTGCGCAATATTCCAATCGCCGCTCGCCCAGGTACCGCCCATATCACAATTCTCAAAGGCCAGTCGTACACCCTGCTCCTCCGCTCTGCGCGCCAATTCGCCGAACACCTCAGCGAACCTTGGAATCGATTCGTCGATCGTTCTGCCGGTCAGCCGCCCTGTAAACCCCGATACGATGTCCGTACCGAACAACGACGCGTGATCGATCAGTCGTTCCCAACTGGCGAGAGTATCGCAGCTTTCACCCGCTCCGGTGAGCGGATTGCCGAATATGCCTAGCGATGAGATGACAAACCCATGCTGCTCGGACAGCTCGCGTACACGCTTAGCGGTCTCCTTCAGGTCGAGCTCGCCAGTCGTCTGCCAGAATGTGAGGCTGAAGGATTCGAAACCATGGGGTGCAATCTGCGGAATGACGCGCACAGCATCCTGTCCACCCACCAGCGTCCCAATTCTTAATGTTTCCATCATCGTTGTGTATCACTCCAATATTGGCGTATAGTTAATAGCATAGCTCCATTATAGCTGCCGGATTTCAGCAATTCTCTCATCATTTTGTGCAATAATAGCCCGATCTTGTGGAGGTGAATCTCACTTGACCTATCCGAAGGAGCTGCGGGAGTATACTCGTCTGGACGAGAAAAACTATCCCATCCAGTTGTTTGACAACATCCTGCCCAAGACGCGAGAGGGGCAGAATGTACTCTATCTGCACTGGCATGAGCACTTTGAGATCATTGCCTTGAAGCAGGGGCGAGCTGTCTTTCATATTAACAGCCAGGCGTATGAGGCTGCGCCGGGTGATGTGCTGTTCGTCCCTCCTGGCGGGCTCCATGTGGGCTACAGCCGTATGGACGGGCCGATTCATTATGCATCGATCGTCTTCAACAGCTCCCTGTACAGCAACCTCACCCAGGATAGCATCCATGAACAATTTGTTGTCCCTTATCTGGAGGGGCGCCAGCAGCTTCCGGTGCAGCCGGATCGGCCTCAGCCTGCTTGCCGCGCCTATTACGCGCTGCTGGAGGACATGCTGGAGGAATTGCGGATGAAGCGTCCCGCTTATCAGCTTATTGTCAAGTCCCTGCTACACCTGCTGCTGGCGCAGTTGGCTCGCCTGTTCCCGCCGCAAGCCCTCTCTATTCGCTCCAGGGAGCAGGACATCAGCAGCCGCAGCCGCTTTAAAGCGCTGATTCAATATGTGGATGAGCATTACATGGAGAAATGGACGGTCGAGCAGGCCGCGCTGCGAGTCAATCTCAATCCCTATCACTTCTGCAAAATCTTCAAAAAGCTGACAGGCCGTACCTTCATTGAGCATATCAACCTGTCGCGGGTGAATGAAGCCGAACGGCTGCTGCTGGGGAGTGATCTGAGCATCACAGAGGTTGCCGGTCTGGTAGGCTGCGATAACCCGAATTATTTCACCAAGCTGTTCAAGCAGTACAGAGGAATGACGCCCTCCGCGCTGCGGAGAATGGCTGACAGCAGGCATCATCTAGCTGGCGCAATGCATACAGCATTGAGCGAAGTGGAAAAAGACGACGGGAAGCATTGAATATGAGAGGGATAAGGGTATAATGAGTTATAGTAGCTACATGGAGTTTACATATGGAGGGTATTATGCAAAAAGTCAAAATTTTCTCCGGCACATCCAACCCTGTGCTGGCTGAGCAGATATGCAACCGGCTTGAGATGCCGCTAGGCCAAGTCGCCATCTCTCGTCAGCAAAGCGGCGAGATTCATGTCTCCTATCAAGAATCCGTGCGTTCCTGCGATGTGTTCATCGTGCAGGCGCTGTCTCATCCCGTGAATGAATTTCTCGTTGAATTGCTTGTCATGATTGACGCAGCCAAGCGCGCCTCAGCCAAGACGATCAATCTGGTATTGCCCTATTACGGCTATGCCCGTCAGGAGAGAAAGTCAGCGCCCCGCGAGCCGATCTCGGCCAAGCTGATCGCTGATGTGCTCACCACAGTCGGAGCCAGCCGGGTCATCACGATCGATCTGCATGCCGACGCGATACAGGGCTTCTTCGAGATTCCAGTAGATCATCTGACAGCATTGAACCTGATCATCCAATACTTGAGAAGCAAGAATATCCCGAATCCGGTCGTCGTATCTCCCGATGCTGGCCGTGCGACAACAGCGGAGAAGCTGGCCAACTATCTGGATTGTCCGTTCGCGATCATGATCAAGAACCGTCCCGCCCATAACCAATCGGAGATTACGCATATTATCGGCGAGGTGGAGGGGATGACGCCGATCATCATCGAGGATTTGATCGATACCGGCAGCACCATCGTCAACGTCTGTGAAGCCCTGAA
Organism: Paenibacillus sp. J5; assembly: GCF_054955055.1. Classification (NCBI taxonomy): domain Bacteria; kingdom Bacillati; phylum Bacillota; class Bacilli; order Caryophanales; family Paenibacillaceae; genus Paenibacillus; species Paenibacillus sp. J5. Next base: position 123,648 of record NZ_JBUEDD010000016.1, read on the forward strand.
GAAGAAGGGCGCACATGAAGCCTACGTCTGCGCGACACACGGCCTGTTCTCGGGCAATGCGATTGAGAAGCTGGACAGCCCGCATATCCGCGAGGTCGTGATCAGCGATACCATCTGGCATGAGTATGGCGAAACGAACAAATTTGTCGTGCTTTCGATGGCTCCGCTGCTGGCGACAGCCATTCAGATTATTTCACAGGGCGGATCGATTGACACCCTGTTTCATGTTCAGTCCTGAGGGGAAGTTCACTCTCTCCATGACCCAGGACGTGTCATCACGTCTTGCCCGAAGTGAACATGCGGCAACATCGCTCCCGTCGGAGATTGAACTCACATCCTCGTAGCGGCATGCAAGACGGGCAGGGAGCAGCGTCCCCCTGCCCCGAGCACGCTGCTCAGAGCAGCTCCGTCATGTTATACGTGACTGGATATTTTTACATTTAATATTGTGAAAAAAATCACATACATAACCTTCATCCTGGCATATAATAAAGCCATAGAAGGAACCTTCCATAATAGCCAGCCCGATTCATTAGGCGGCCTTGCCGGCAACGATAAACGAAACTTACAGTATCTAGATGATAATAAAGGAGCGATTACTATGAAAACCATCGACCGCACCGATCTCACAAGATTTTTCCTTCACTATTGCTATACATGCCAGAATGCCGACGCTTGCGAGACAGAGGAGGCTTGCATCCAGTGCATGGAGAATCAGGCACTTCATTACGAAAAGGAGCTGCCAGAGGAAACCGAACGGCTGCTAATGGAATACTACACTTAGCTTAGCAGCCTCGGCAGTCAAGCTGTTGCACCCGGCGGGGACACTGTAGCCGTACAGTGTCCCCGCCCCAAGCCTTCATGAAGCAGCAAGCCGCCGCCAGCAGTATCAGCCCCCCTGTGCTGCCGGCGGCGGCTTGCTTGCGTTCATGGGCGGCATTCCCTCCACCTCGCCTGGCGAGCAAGTCTATATCGACTCCCAGCCACCGCGTTCCATGCTTCTTACGATCGCATCATTAATCCGCATGATCTCATATCCCTGACGGAACGTAGCAACTGAATCAGCCAGTGGACGCTTATCCCTGACTGCGCTGTATACGTGGCGCATCATATTTTTCAGACTGTCCGGCCACCCTTCCTCGTGACCACTCGGGTAGTGAAGATAAGGCTGCACCTCGTGCTTCAACAAATCTGGATCACGCGCTACCTTCTCCCGCGGCTTGTCACGATACCCCATATGCAAAAGAAACGGCTCCTCCTGCCTCCATGAGCCTGACGCTACAGCGCCATCCACATGCAGCTCCAGCGCATTTTTGTTGCCTGCGGACACTTGGGAGACGGTAAAGACCCCTCTGCAGCCATTGCCAAATCTCACGAGTACCGAGCAGCAGTCCTCTGTGTTCACCTCAACCAATTCCCGTTCTCCAGCAGTGGTCTGAGGGGAACGAACAGCTCCAACGGGCTTATAGCGCTGCTTATGAACGGTAGAGATGTCGGCCATCACCTCGACAATCGCTAGGCCAGATACATATTGAGCCAGGTCAAACAGATGGGAGCCAATATCACTGATGGCTCTCGTTCCGCCGCCATACTTCTCTTCCATCCGCCAGTTATAATCGGTCTTGTATAGCAGCCAATCCTGTAAGTAGCTGCCGCGAATCTGGTGGAGCGAGCCAAGCTCTCCCTCCCTGATCATGCTCTTGAGCTGCTGCACCATCGGAAACTGGCGGTAATTGAAGTTAATGCCCGTTACAAGTCCCCGCTGCTCGGCTAGCTCGCTTAGCTCCTTCGCCTCCGCGCTGTGTATCGTAAGCGGCTTCTCGGACAACAGATGCTTCCCATGCAGCAGCGCCTGCTTGTTGATCTCATAATGAAGATGATTAGGAGTGCAATTATGGATGACCTCGATCTCCTCATTGCGCAACAGCTCCCGATAATCCCCGTAGGCTATCGGAATGTCCAGCTCGGCCGCGCACTGCGCTGCACGCTCTGCGTCCCCCTGTGCAACTGCTGCTACTTCCGCATAGCCAAGCCGTCGAATCGCCTCGATATGAGCCTTGCCAATAAATCCTGCCCCGATGATCCCTGCCTTTACCTTCCTCATCTGCTGCTCCTCCTCTTCTCCTGCTCGAATCATACATATGAGCTTACTTTTAACTTTAAACGTTATACTTTTAACAGTCAACGTTAAAAGTATAAAGCACATAACAAAAGACGCCGACAAAGCCGCTCGACATAGCGATTCTGCATGCGTCTTGAGGTTCCATGCCCCCGTATAAGTGACTCGGTCACGTGCTAAAAGAAACGATCGGTTTGGTCATCTGTCGCTTGGGTGATTAGCTCATCCAGTGCCATATAGGCACCGCCGACTAGCCCAGCCCGCTCTCCCAGGACAGACGGCGCAATCGTCAAACTGCGGGTAGCAAGCGGGAGCGAGCGCTGATAGATGCTATGGCGGATGGACGCGAGGAAGGCGTCCCCGAACGCGGCCATTCGTCCTCCGATGGCGATCCGGGAAGGATTGGCAAAGTTGACCAGCATTGCCGCTACACGCCCGATAGCCTGGCCGCTTTCCCGCACCAGTGCCATGCAGAGCGGGTCAAGAGCAAGCAATCCCGCCTGCACATGCTCTAGCCGCAGCGATCCGTCCACCGCAGCTTCCTGCAGCAATGGCGCGCTGTTGCCCATCAGCGCCGCCTCAGCCGCTCGCGCGACGAGCGCCTTGCCCCCCGCAGTCGCCTCCAGACATCCGCGATTGCCGCACCAGCAGAGCACATCGCCTCCCAGATCGAAGTGCCCAATATCACCCGCACTGCCAGTAGCCCCGCGATACAGCCTGCCTTCATAGATGACACCCGAGCCAATGCCGGTATCTGCTTTGATGAAGATAAAATTCGGCACCGACAGCTCCAGCCCTTCGGCATATTCGCCCAATGCCATCACATTCACATCATTATCAATATAACACGGACAAGCCATCTGCTCTGCCCAATATGCCTTGATTGGATAACCGTCCCAGCCCGGCATGAGCGAAGGAGAGATCGGCCTGCCTGAGGAGAATTCGACTGGCCCCGGAACTCCGATACCGATCCCCTTAATCTGCTCAGCCGTCGTATCCTGCTCCTGCAGCAGTTGGCGGCATAAGCTGCCAACCTTCCCCAACACAATTTGCGGTCCCTCCCCGATCGGTGCGAAGATACTGTCCTCAGCTATAATCCTGGAGGTCAGATCCGTCAGCGCAACCTTGGAAGACTCTAGGCCAATCTCGATGGACAGCAGCCGTCCGTATTCCGGGTTGACCGTGTACTGCTTCGGCTTCCTCCCGCCGCTGGATGCACCCAATCGTGCAGCCATAATGAGGCCTTCTGCGCTCAGTCGCTCGACATGGTCGGATACCGCCGATAAGGACACCCCAATCCGTCCCGCAAGCTCCGCCTTGGTTAGTGGTGTCTTGGCTTTACGTATATGTTGTAGTACATTTGCTGTCATTGGAAGCATATCTGTCTCATCACAACCTGACTTCTTTAATGGTAGGGTATAGCTATAGTATACTATAATTACAGGATAGAATTTCAATATGTCAATGCTTAGGAGATACAAAGATGAACATGATTCCGTATGATCCAGCTTTACATGATCAACTGGTTGAGCTTTGGGAGCGAGCCGTGCGCGCTACTCATCATTTTCTAACGGAGGAGGACATCGCTTTTTATCGGGGCATCGTCCGTGATGAAGCGTTGCGGGCTGTAGAGCTGTCGATTGCAATCACAGCGGGAGGAGAGCCAGCGGGCTTTGTCGGATGGCACAACAGCCAGATCGAGATGCTATTCGTTGATCCGAGTGCTCACAGGCAGGGCATTGGTCGCTCTCTTATCCAGCATGCCGTGGAGCGGATTGGCCCGAAGACAAGCGTGGATGTCAACGAGCAGAACGAGCAGGCGGTATTATTCTATAAACGCCTGGGCTTCAAGCAGGTCGGACGCTCCGAGCTGGATGCTTCTGGACGCCCCTTCCCCTTGCTTCATATGAAGCTGGACTTCTCATAAATCGAGTAGGAGGGGGCGGCTAGCCCCCGACCTCTCACACCACCGTACATGCGGGTCCGCATACGGCGA
>NZ_JBUEDD010000017.1:0-99423 GCF_054955055.1 Paenibacillus sp. J5
GACGAGTTCGGTGGTTCGAATCCATCATCCTCCACCAGTATTATGGCGGTCGTGGCGAAGGGGTTAACGCACCGGATTGTGGCTCCGGCATTCGTGGGTTCAAGTCCCATCGATCGCCCCATAATAATCTTACCAACTGTGAGACATTAGCTCAGTTGGTAGAGCACCTGACTTTTAATCAGGGTGTCGTAGGTTCGAATCCTACATGTCTCATGCTTCATAATATGCGGTCGTGGCGGAATTGGCAGACGCGCACGGTTCAGGTCCGTGTGGGCTAACCCCCCGTGGAGGTTCGAGTCCTCTCGACCGCACCATAACTTGCGGAAGTGGCTCAGCGGTAGAGCATCGCCTTGCCAAGGCGAGGGTCGCGGGTTCGATTCCCGTCTTCCGCTCCATATGTGCCCTTAGCTCAGCTGGATAGAGCGTTTGACTACGAATCAAAAGGTCGGGAGTTCGAATCTCTCAGGGCACGCCATTTACATCCATGATTGTCTTCGGGACGTAGCTCAGCTTGGTAGAGCACCTGGTTTGGGACCAGGGGGTCGCATGTTCAAATCGTGTCGTCCCGACCATCATATGTTGCGGGTGTAGTTCAATGGTAGAACTTTAGCCTTCCAAGCTAATAGCGTGGGTTCGATTCCCATCACCCGCTCCAGAATATTAAACGTCTGAAACCCTTGTGGCGCAAGGGTTTTTTCTTTGCGCAAAATTCGACAAACGACAGAACAAATTAAGAAACTCCGGCTTGACGTCCTCCCGCAGAGCCGCTATGAAGTGCTGAATTTACTATAACTGAATAAATCATCTCTTCAATTCCGAAAATCCAACAAACATCCCTCCCAAGTAACATATTTCGCCAATCAGGAAGGACTATCCTCCTATGTTGTAGAATATTGTCATAAAAGGGGAGGGGTTGTATTCATGGCAAGACGTAGAAGTAAGAAGCGGCAGCAGGAGGACGCACTTGATGCATTCTTAAAAGCATCGGTTTTGCTTGTAGCGTGGTTCTCATATTACTTGAGTAAGTCCTTTCAGGTAACAGGAGTGATTACAGGGGCTTACATAGGTTTGCTCTTTGTCATAGGTTACGCAATAAAACAACAGCGTAAGGAAAGGCTGCGCAGCTCCAGAATCGATGATATTGACAAGATGGAAGGGCGGCAATTCGAGAAATACTTGGTGCAGCTCTTCACTCGAATGGGTTATCAGGTAAATCTCACGCCAGCGGCGGGGGATTACGGAGCGGATCTGATCCTCCTGAAGAATGGGAAAAAGATTGCTGTGCAGGCCAAACGCTACAGCAAGAATGTAGGGGTTAAGGCAGTGCAGGAGGTACAGACCTCCGTTGCCTATTATGGTGCGTCAGAGGCTTGGGTGATTACAAATGCGGACTATACCGAGCAAGCTTACACACTGGCGAAATCGAACTCTGTCAGGCTGATTAATCGCGAAGAGCTTATTGAAATGATATTAAGAATGAAGTCAGCCGGTAAAGCCAAGAGCCAGGCGAAGGCAGTATGAAGCTCTCTATAAGTAATAAAAAGAAGAATAATTAGGAGGCGGCAAAGTGAAGTGCATTAGATTTGTTATTACAGTTGTTTTATTAAGCCTTGTATTTAATTCCCATTATGTTTTAGCGGATGAGGCGCAATGGCTAGAAAGAGCCCTGGTGTGTGACCCAGGGCTCTCCTTCTGTCCCATGGGGCAGAGATGGGCATAGAAGTTTTACAATGCGTTACATCCTCATCGCATTCATGTCGTGCTTGTTTTGTATGCATTCTGAAAATAGGCGTTTACTGCAGGGGGTATCCTGCTTTGTCCCTGAACGAGCCAATCAATATCATAATGAAATCGAACAGAATTCCGATTCCACCGAGACCTAGCGTGAAAAAGTAAAGAAGTCCTGTGCCAACCTTGCCCACATAGAACCGATGGAAGCCGAATCCCCCTAAGAAAAAGCATAGCAGCAAGGCAACAATAGTGCTTTTGGGCTGATAGGGATACGGGCCATTGTTAATAATAATGTGAGGAACAGCTTGCGGAGAAGATTGATGGTTAGGCGGTTGGTATTGGTTCATAATTCATAAAAGCCCCTCTCGGACGTAGGTAATAATAACCATATTGAAATTCTCTATTTTTTTGAGAATTCCTGCCTATAAATATAATAAATTTTATAAATAGAATTATGATCCTCTCGCTGGCTCAGAAGGGGGAGGGGATCTGATCGAAAGAAACCAAGAGATGACGCTGACGCGCCACCTCTTGGTCGAATAGCTGCTGGTACTGGTCTGGTGTGATGCCAAAGGCTTGCTTGAAGGCTGCTTCTGCTGACTGGCTGGCTGTTAGAGAGAGGAAGCGAGCGAGCTTGTCGTAGCCGTAAGCTTGGATAAGCATCTGAGTGGCTGCAATGATCCAACTGTCCTGATTTGTGTATGTCCATAGCTCAGGCACTTCCGTGTTGGACTGTGCGATGTCCTCCCAACTGCTCGCAGCCATTGCGGTGTTCCAGTCTGTTCGTTGCTCTCTGATGGCCCAGGCGACATGGTGAGCGATCCCCTCATCTAGCCAGACGGGAAGCTTGCTCGTACTGCCGAACGCATGACGCATCAGCCAATGGGTATACTCATGAGCAGCTAGCGTGAGCATCGTTTCCGTTGAACGATCGAACTGCGAGGTTAATAGAATGACATTGGATTCGAAGTAGAACGTTGCATAATGCTCGGGATAGTAGGCCAGCCAGAGCTTGCTTGTCCATGTGCGCAGGCTGTCGGCAGTGGATAATACGATAATGGAGGGCGGTTTGGCCTCAACCTGGTTCACTTGGGGAAACCAAGCGGCGATGCGGGGCATAACTGTCTGATCCAGATAAGCATCATAGTGCTGCAACTGCTCTATTGTCACATTCTCATCCCCATAATAATCTCCACGAACTCCTGCTACATGAACCGGCATCGCCTGCAGCTTGTACGTCATGCGATCGAATCCAGGCTCGGTCCAAGGCGCTGTGATGTCCACAATCCCTCTCCCGCCACCGATAGAGCTCCAGCTTACCTTGGCGCCTAGCCCTTCGGAAATGACACGCAGCGGCACCATGAGTCGCCCATTGTTCAGTGTCGGACTGCCAGCAAGTTCCACTGTGGCATCGTTCAAGATCGCTTGCTTGCGATTTAGCCACACCGTAATCTCTTGTCGAATTGGCTCCGTCAGGGTGACCTTGATCGGTGATTTCATATTCTGCCAATCCACCTTTGCCCCAAGGGCTTCAGATACAAATCGCAGTGGCACATAGGTCAGATGTAGCTTGGAATCCACATATGCCGGGCTTTCCTTCATATCGACAGTCTTGCCATTCACCCGGATGGTAACCTCGGATTGAAGGGTTGCTGCTTGCGCGGCATGAGGAATGGACAGGTTATTCAGCATGAGAGCAACAATGAAGACGAATAGTAGCAGACGTAGTCGCCAAAGCATTTTAATCTACCTCCTGGACGTAATGCGTAATGCGTAATGCGTAAGGTTTTAAACACAGATTTCTATAGAGCCTTCCTTGCTCCATATCTATAGGATTGTACTTTCATAACAGCCAAAAGTTGCAGTTGTCCGAATGTGTACTTATATAAGGTCAGGGGTGAGGTTCCCTTGAGCAGCCCACGCTTCAAAAGTGTGAGTGTGAGTGATGTATTCGGTTGGCATCAAGGAATTTGCAAGGAAGCTATTGTCAATGGGAGGAGGAATCGGTTATAATGCAGTTAAGTAAAGCGCTTACCCCAATTGAATAGAAGAAAAATGAAGGAGCTCTTTCTCTACACAGTGCGGCGAACTGCTTGAGGTTCGACTGACCGCGGTTATGCTGCGAAGCAACACGCGCTTGGAGTTGCGTGCGATGATAATTATATTGTGATAATCAGGTAGCATGATGATGTAACGTTAGCGGCAGTTGTAGCAAGAAAGAGAGATTTTTCATTATTTTTTTGATTTTTGGTTAAGCGCATACCCTAATGGGAGGTGCAGGATGGGAACGATTCGACTAACAATGGCGCAGGCGCTGGTACGTTTTTTGGATAACCAGTACATTGAGCTCGATGGTGTCGAGAGCAAGTTCGTGCGGGGCGTAATGGGCATTTTCGGGCACGGCAATGTAACGGGCATCGGCGAGGCGCTGGAGAATGACAGGGGGCAATTAACGTTCATTCAAGGCAAAAATGAGCAGGGTATGGCACATGCGGCGATGGCATTCGCGAAGCAGCGGAGCCGGCTGGAAATATATGCGTGCACCTCTTCTATCGGACCAGGAGCACTCAACATGGTGACGGCAGCAGGGACAGCGACTGTGAACCGGATTCCGGTACTGTTCCTGCCGGGCGACATCTTCGCTTGCCGTCAGCCGGACCCGGTGCTGCAGCAGATCGAGAACCCGGCGGATTATACGGTGTCGGCCAATGATGCATTTAAGCCGGTCAGCCGTTACTGGGATCGGATCACTAGACCGGAACAACTGATGAGCGCTGCGCTGCAGGCGATGCGGGTGCTGACCGATCCGGCGGATACTGGTGCGGTGACGCTGTCGCTGCCACAGGATGTGCAGTGTGAGGCGTATGACTATCCGCAGAGCTTCTTCCGCAAGCGTGTCCATCACATTGACCGGAGGCTGCCAGGGAGAGCTGCGCTGGAGCGTGCAGCAGAGCTTATTACGGGCAAGAAGCGCCCGCTCATCATTGCAGGAGGAGGCGTGCATTACTCTTGTGCGCAATCGGAGTTGAGAGCGTTTGCAGAGCGATTCGGTATTCCGGTGACGGAGACACAGGCAGGCAAAAGCGCGGTATCGTGGCAGCATCCATTATACATGGGCGCTGTTGGGGTCACCGGCTCGCTGGCCGCCAACAAGCTGGCGAAGGAGGCGGATCTGGTGCTTTGTGTCGGTACACGGCTGGCAGACTTCCCTACGGCCTCCAAGAGCGCCTTCTGCAATCCGCAGGTCGAATTCCTGTCTATTAATGTCAGCGAATTGGACGCGATCAAGCTGGAGGCTGCCAGGCTGGTTGCTGATGCGAAGGAAGCATTGCAAGCGCTTGCTCCGAGGCTGGCAGAGCGGGGGTATCAGGCGGGATACGCTAGTGGAGAACTGCAGGCGCTGAAGCAGGAGTGGGATGCCGAGGTGGAACGGCTGTATGGAGTCGAACGCGAGGATGGGCTGGCGCAGACGCGAGTGCTGGGCGAGCTGAATCGCTTCTTGGGTGAGGACGATGTCATCGTCTGCGCAGCCGGGAGCTTGCCTGGCGATCTGCATCGTCTCTGGCGCTGCGAGCAGCCGCAAACCTATCATATGGAATACGGCTTCTCCTGTATGGGCTACGAGGTATCAGGTGCGCTGGGTGTCAAGCTGGCGGAGCCGCAGCGCGAGGTCTATGCACTTGTAGGAGATGGCAGCTTCCTTATGCTTCATTCGGAGCTGTTGACCAGCATCCAGGAGGGGCGGAAGATTCAGGTCGTGCTCCTGAACAATCACGGTTATCAATGTATTCATAACCTGCAACGAGGTCATGGCAGCTCTGGCTTCGGCAATGAGTTCCGCTTCCGGTCGGAGGATAGCGGGAGGCTGACAGGAGGCTATGTACCCGTCAACTTTGCCTTGATCGCCGAGGGGCTGGGGGTTGCGTCCTATCGCGCCGAGACAGTCGAGGAGCTGCGTGCGGCGCTGGAGCTGGCGAAGGTGGAGCCAGGCTCGACGCTGATCGAGGTGCAGGTGCTGCCGGGTACGAATACTGGAGATTATGAGTCATGGTGGCGAGTAGGGGTTGCTGAGGTATCGGAAAGCGAGGCCGTGCTAAGCGCTGCGAAGGAGCAGGAGGAGCGGCTGAAGCAGGTACGACCGATTTAATATACCTGTAGACGAATCAATGGATAGAGGAGGCAGGCGATGGCAAGCTTGAAGCTGGGGATTTCACCGATTAACTGGGTGAACGAGGATGTGCTGGAGCTGGGTGATCATTATACATTTGAGGAATTAATGAAGGATTTTGAATCGCTGGGCTTTGCGGCGACGGAGAATTGTCGCAAATTCCCCAAGGATGCCAAGGCTCTGAAGGCGGCGCTTGCGGAGCGCGGCATTCAATTGACCTCGCAGTGGAAGGGCGTGCTGTTCTCCGATCCGTCACGCCGGACGGAGGAGCTGGCAGCATACCGAAGCCATGTTGAATTTCTGCATGAGATGGGCAGCAAGGTCGTCGTGACCTGCGAGCTGGGCGGCTCGATTATCGGCGATCCGCGGCGCGACCGTGCAGAGCGCACGGTGCTGCCGCTAACGGATGAGGAATGGGGCCATATGGTCGAGGGGCTGCATCAGGCGGGGGCGATCTGCCGCGAGTATGGCATGAAGCTGGTCTATCATTACCATATGGGCACGAATGTGGAGCGGGGCGCGGAGATCGATCGCCTCATGCGCACGACGGACCCCGAGCTGGTATCGCTGCTCTATGATACCGGTCACGCGTATTATGGCGGAAGCGATCCGCTGGAGCTGCTGGAGCGACATGGCAGCCGGGTCGGCTATGTCCATCTGAAGGACGTCCGGCAGGAGGTGCTGGAGCGGGTGGAGCGTGACGGGATTCCGTTCCAGACTGCGGTCATTGAGGGCGTGTTCACGGTGCCAGGCGATGGGGCGATTGATTTCGTACCGATCTTCGCCAAGCTGCGCGAGCTGGGATACGACGATTGGATGATTATTGAGGCGGAGCAAGACCCTGCGGTGGCTAATCCCTATGAATATGCGAAGAAATCGCTGGCTTACATCGAGCAGGCGGCTGGAGCAGGCTCGCAATAGGCTACAGATACGATAAAGACGAAGGCAGTGTGGAGCCTGATTCTATCGGAAGAAGAATCGGGCGAACGCCACACTCTAGGAAGAGTGCGCTCTTGGCTGATGCGACCATGACGATGGGGTGACAGGAGCATGACGAGCCGACCGAAGGCAACGGGTCCCAACGATGAATCAAAGGCTCACGGTCTTTGATATGTACGGAGAATAGAGTCAACTAATACGAGGTTCATGCAGGAGGATGAAGATGGCAGAGCTTATTGTACCAACGAGACAGCCGGATCATGAGGGGAAGGTACTGGAGATTACGCCACAGTCGGCTGGCTGGGCATATGTCGGCTTTGAGGTGTTCAGCCTGAAGCCTGGACAGCGGCTGAGCAGAAAGACAGAGGATAAAGAGTATTGTCTGGTTGTGCTCTCTGGCCGGGGCGAGGTGTCGACCCGCGAGCTGCCATGTGAGGAGATCGGCCAGCGAATGAGCATATTCGAGCAAATACCGCCATTTAGCGTCTATGTACCTCCGGGAGATGAGCTTCATCTGCAAGCACGGACGGATATGGAGGTCGCGCTCTGCTCGGCTCCGGGCAAGGGCAGCTATGCAGCTCGGGTGATCCGTCCTGAGCAGGTGGGGGTTGAGCGGCGCGGCTATGGCAATATGGAACGGCATATTCATAACATTCTGCCCGAGCAGGAGCTGGCTGATTGTCTGCTTGTGGTCGAGGTGTTCACACCAGGCGGCCATTGGTCGAGCTATCCACCGCACAAGCATGACCGCAACAATCTGCCCAACGAGTCGCAGTTGGAGGAGACCTACTACCATCGGGTGAAGCAGGCAGGCGGATTCGCTGTGCAGCGTGTCTACACGATTGATGATCCTGAGCCGCTGAATGAGACGCTAACCGTGCGAGACGGAGATGTGGTGCTGGTGCCCAAGGGCTTCCATCCAGTCTCAGCGCCGCCGGGCTATGACCTGTATTATCTCAATGTCATGGCCGGCCCGATCCGTACATGGAAATTTTACAATGATCCGGCTCATGAGTGGCTGATGCCGCCAGCGCCGACCAAGGAGGAGCAGAAATGAACGGCATCGTGTTTCCTGACCATCGGGAGCTGGATTTTGTGGCGCTGGGCAGAGTCTGTGTCGATCTGAATGCCAATGAGCGCAACCGTCCGATGGAAGAGACGGTCACCTTCACCAAATATGTCGGCGGCTCGCCTGCCAATATTACAATTGCGCTGGCACGGCTCGGCATGCGCACGGGCTTCATCGGCAAGATCGCTGATGATGCGCTTGGACGGTTCATCCGTGGGTATCTGGAGCGTATGAGCATCCGCACTGACAATATCGTGACGGATGACAGCGGCGCAGTGACTGGGCTAGCGCTTACGGAGATCAAGTCGCCGACCGATTGCAGCATTCTGATGTATCGTGAGCACGCGGCTGATCTGGAGCTGCGGCCCAATGAAGTGCAGGAGGAGATGATTGCGAGGTCCAGGGCGCTGCTGATCTCCGGCACGGCGCTTGCCAAAAGCCCGTCGCGCGAGGCGGTATTCCAGGCGCTGGCCTATGCGCGCAAGCATAAGACGGTGACGATCCTCGACATCGACTATCGCGCATTCACTTGGAGGTCGCTGGATGAAGCGAGTATCTACTGCAACCTGGCGGCAGCGCAGTGCGACATTCTGCTTGGCGGGCGCGAGGAGTTCGACCTGCTGGAGAGAACCTCCGGGCCAAGGGGCGAGGGGGATGAGGCGACGGCACGGCACTGGTTCGAGCAAGGAGCACAGCTCGTGGTGGTCAAGCACGGCGGGCACGGCTCGGTTGTATTCACACCCGATGGGGTGAGCCATCGGGGCGGTATTTTCCCGGCGAAGCAGATGGTGAAGACGTTCGGAGCAGGCGACGCCTATGCAGGAGCTTTCATCTACTCCCTGATGCATGGCCGACCACTGGAGGCTTGCCAGCAGTATGGCAGCGCGGCAGCGTCGATCGTCGTGTCCAGCCATAGCTGCTCGGATGCGATGCCGACGGTGGAGCAGATCGATGCGTTGATTGCAGAGTTCAGTAGTGAAGAGGGGGAGACACCATGACAGCAGAGGTAAGAGCGGTGCAGAACTATATTGGAGGAAAATGGACGGATGCTGGCACAAGCCGTACCGAGCAGGTGGTTAATCCGGCTACAGGCGAGGTGATTGCAACGGTGCCGTTGTCTACGGCAGCGGATGTAGAGCAGGCTGTAGCGGTGGCTCAGGCAGCATTCCAAGAATGGAGCCGCGTGCCCGTGCCGCGTCGCGCACGGATCATGTTCGCGTACCAGCAGTTGCTGGTGAAGCATTGGGATGAGCTGGCGAAGCTGATCACGATCGAGAACGGCAAAAATCTGGCGGAGGCGCAGGGTGAGGTACAGCGCGGCATTGAATGTGTCGAATTCGCTGCGGGCGCGCCAAGCCTGATGATGGGGAGCACGCTGCCAGATATTGCGACGGGGCTGGAATCCTCAATGTACCGTTATCCACTCGGGGTCATCGGCGGCATTACGCCGTTTAACTTCCCGATGATGGTGCCATGCTGGATGTTCCCGCTCGCGATTGCCTGCGGCAATACGTTCGTACTCAAGCCATCGGAGCGGACGCCGCTGCTGGCATGCCGTCTGGCTGAGCTGCTGCAGGAGGCGGGGCTGCCGGATGGTGTGTTCAACATCGTGCATGGCGCTCATGAGGTCGTGAACGGGCTGCTGGAGCACGAGGATGTGAAGGCGATCTCCTTCGTCGGCTCGCAGCCGGTGGCTGAATACGTGTATAAGACGGCAGCAGCTCATGGGAAGCGGGTGCAGGCGCTGGGCGGAGCGAAGAACCATTCGATCGTCCTGCCGGATGCTGATCTGGAGCTGGCAGTGAAGGAGATCACGAATGCGGCCTTCGGTTCTGCGGGCGAACGCTGTATGGCATGCTCGGTCGTGGTGGCTGTAGGCGAGACAGCGGATGAGCTTACGGAGCGCTTGCTTGCGGCGGCCAAGGGGCTATCGATCGGCAGCGGACTGACGCCAGGCAACTTCCTCGGGCCGGTCATTCGCGAGGGTCATAAGGAGCGCACCGCCTCCTATATTCGTAGCGGCATCGAGGAGGGGGCGAAGCTGCTGCTCGATGGCCGGGAGTGCGAGGCGAGCCAGGGAGAAGGGTACTTCGTCGGGCCGACGATCTTCGATCATGCGCAGCCTGGGATGACAATCTGGCGCGACGAGATTTTTGCTCCGGTGCTGCAGATTGTCCGTGTGGCGACGCTGGAAGAGGCGATCGAGCTGACGAATGGCTCAGAGTTCGCTAATGGAGCCTGCTTGTATACGACGAGCCTGAGTGCGGTGCGCACGTTCCGTGAGACGATCGATGCGGGGATGCTGGGTGTTAATGTCGGGGTTCCGGCACCGATGGCGTTCTTCCCGTTCTCTGGATATAAGAAATCATTCTATGGCGACCTGCACGCAAATGGACGCGATGGCGTGGAGTTTTTCACTCGGAAGAAGATGGTTGTCGCACGGTACTAGGATGTAGAGTCTTGACATAAGTACGCTGGCATCGCAAGGGGCAACCGAACATGGCTGCGGCACAATAAGGAGTCGAAGGCGACGGACACGATTGTTCCGCAGAGCGGTGGCCGTCTCTGTAGATGGGTTATTGGAAGGATTGTTTTCGAGTGATATGGAGCTTGAAACAGCATAAGGCTGGAGCATGATGAGGAGAGGGGACGGCAGGCAGATGAAGCAAGTGAAGCTTGGAATTATAGGCGCAGGACGAATCGGTAAGCTGCATGCCGAGAATATGAGGGGGCTGCCGCAGGCGCAGGTGCGGGCGATCTCGGATCTGTATCCGGATTCGCTCCAGAGCTGGGCAGACGCTAGCGGTCTGCCAGGGGTGCGCGTTAGCGGGAGCTATCGGGACATACTGGACGATGCGGAGATTGAGGCGGTGCTCATCTGCTCGCCCACTGATACGCATATTGACTTGATCAAGGAGGCGCTGCAGGCAGGCAAGCATATCTTCTGCGAGAAGCCGATCAGCTTCAATCTGCGTGAGACGGCACAGATTGTGGAGCTGGTGAAGGCGAAGGGGCTGAAGTTCCAGACGGGCTTCAATCGCCGATTCGATCATAATATGAGCCGTGTGCAGGAGCTGGTGCGCGCAGGACGGATCGGTGAGCCGCACCTGCTGCGCATCACCTCGCGCGACCCGGAGCCGCCGCCAGAATCGTATATCGCCAGCTCAGGCGGGCTGTTCATCGATATGGCGATCCATGATTTTGATCTGGCGCGATTCATGATGAACAGTGAAGTCGTCGAGGTATACGCTCAAGGCGCGGTGCTGATCGATCCGGTCTTCGCGAAGCATGACGACATCGATACGGCGACGATCTCCCTGCGCTTCGCGAGCGGTGCACTGGGAGTCATCGACAATAGCCGCAAGGCGCATTATTATGATCAGCGTGTCGAGGTGTTCGGCTCGGAGGGATGTCTGAGCATCCAGAACGATACACCGAATACAGCGGAGCTGCACACTGCGGCAGGCGTCTACCGCGATAAGCCTCTTTATTTCTTCCTGGAGCGGTACACCGGGGCGTATGTGCGGGAGCTGGAATCGTTCGTGCAGGCGATAGCTGGTGGAGCTGACGTTCCGGTGAGCGCGTATGATGGCTATCAGGCGGAGCTGATCGCTCACGCCGCCAAGCTCTCGCTGCGTGAGCGGCGGCCGGTCGCCCTGCAGGAGCTGGAGGTTGCGCTGCAACAGCAGCAGTGGGCGCAGGAATAGCCAGCAAGCGTCAGGCAGCGGGCGTGGCGGGGCATATGTGATTGTGATGCGCTGGCAAGCCTTCAGCTTGCAGTTGGAGCCTGTATAGTGGAAGGCTGCATCACCTGTGTAAAGCAAGTGCTAGGTCTGAACACACGCGGTCATCTATGGTTCATAGAATAAGCATCGCATAAGATAAGCGCGTCATTCAGGGAGAGCTCTCATGAGCCTCCCTAGTTTTTTTTCGACAGAAGACCAGATCTGATCCGTTCAGAGTTTTCAGACACGCACTGGTAGTATGACATCGATTTTCGGGCTCAAACCAGAAATCAGTGCTTGACTTGGGCCGAGATGAGACGCTACGGGACAGAGGGTTCTTCCGATTGCTTTTAAAGCCCGATTCCTTTTATTTATATGAGAACTATGGTGGGAATCGGTCTTTAAAGGCGAACACTGACGTTTCTCCAGAATCCCTCCGCCCCTCCGCTAAGCTCTGTTTTCTGTCAAGCACTGATTATTAGGTTGAGCCGATTTTCGAGTTCTATCTATAATTCTGTATTCCAGTCCATATAGCCCTTTGTCAGCTTTCGCGTGAGATGTACGGCTTCCTCACGATCCTTGACTGGGGCTGATAGTACATAACCATCATTATGATTCCATCCCGTCGGTTGCCCATCAATATAGGTCATTAAAATTGTAAATGCTGTAAAATCCTCATTTATGAATATATCCCCAAGCGATATGAGGCTTGTGCTGCCCTCGTCATTAAACTGAACATATCCTAACACGGCGGGTTTATTCTCTTGATAAGCAATCTCTACATAGGTCTGGTCGCCTTGTAAACTGAATCTGTCGTCTTGAATTTCAAAATAACCTTGAAACTTATGCTTACCCCAAAGGCTTTTTTCGAATTTCCCCTTGACTCTCAAGTTCACCTCATGCTTGAAGCTGTCATTGTCATTACCGGACTGATAAACGATGCCTGTTAGCGTCATATCTCTCTGCTGTGGATATGTGATGATCATTATTATAATTGATATAGTAAGTAGAATTGGAATAATGATCATCCCTGTTTTTCTTGCTGTTGGATTCATCGACTTCCATCTTCTCATCATACGATGTAATCCCCCATTCAAGTCGTTGTTTCCTAAGATGAGTATTCTGAGATACATTATATCATTTCCAAAATAGGCGTTTGAAAGTTGAGAAACATTACATAAATCCCCAAGAACTAATCAAATTTCAATCGGTCCTTGGAGATTTTGTTTTAGTTTACATGTGCAGGGTGATATGCTAGTGGAGGGTGGTAACTGCCTTGTACAATATTATTCCTCCTATATTCAAATTTGTCGACTGAATACATAGTGTGAGCTCCAAAATTACTAAAGTGCTCTACAGCTTTTGAAACACTAGCATAATGGTTTGAGTACTGAGTTTCAACTTGATGAACAGGTGTTGCAGAATATGCTTGACCATTTGGTCTTATCCCACGAAAGTTATGCTGAACATCCATTGTTGCGGTATGTGTAGCCATTGTCAATACATAGCTTCCATTTGAATTATTTGAGGTGTGTTGCACCCAAGAGTAGCACATAATAGACGAACCTGCTCCCCAAATTTCATAATCTGATTGAGCCAGATTCGGAGGACTACTATTAGGGAACAACAGTTCATAGGGAAGCCATTCCACAACCTTTATCATTGAGATGGCTTTTTGTACATAAATTGAAACCAATTGATTAAGGAATGTGGCAGTTTGATTTGTTTCTACCCATAGATCAAGATCGATTCTACTTGCCAAATTACTTTGTAAACCTTTAGGTGCTGCATAAATCTCATATATAGTATGTGTCTGGCTTCCACTAATTTGGTAAATTGGACCTATGGAATACCAATTATTATTTATGGAAGATGGGACACCGGGGGTGTTAGACAAGATGCTGTGCTCTCCACTCATAGTTGAAACTAAAGAAGAAACTTCATTCTCTGTTAATTTTTTTACACCCATTGCATATAAGTCCTCTTCAATATTTGAATATTCTGACTGTAGTGTAGTTGGATTCTCACCCTTTATTTGAGCAGAAATAATTTTTGTGGAAGCTTGCATCAATTCCTCGAATTTGTCTTGAATTTGAGTTTTATCAATTGAGTTATTGGTATTAAATGGTCTTTTCAAATCCTTCTCGCTAATGTTATGAAAAAATTCAGATGGCAAAGAAATGCGTGATGCAATTTCATTTGTATTTTTTTCGTAAAAAGAGTTGGCAAAACTAGTAGAAGTAACCATTAAGCATGAAATTAAGAAGAAAATTGACAACGAAAACACTTTCTTCAAAGTCACTCACCTCTTTTATTTTCTTATTTTTATGTGTTTCAAATTTGAGAAAATCAGCTTTATGTATAATCTTTGCTGAAAAATTATAGGGATTTGAAATATAAAAAAATTTAGTCTGTCCCCCTTTCTGATACCTTCCTTCCGAACCCTATATTAAGTAAGACGTTTGAAATTTGAAAAAGTTTCACTTATTTATAAATAATTAAATATATTACAATTTTTATTATAATTTGTAGTGAGGAAATGTCGCGAGAAGCGGCAAAGGATTAGATGACGAAAGAAAAAGCAAATTCATAGAGCAGCCGCTGATTATGCTGGGCAAATGCAAAAGGAAAAGCTTCTGTGATTCCGATAACCTATCCTGATAAGCAACATAACAGTGGAGATACAGTCATAGGGGGAATGTGGTAACTATAGACGATGTATCGCGGTGAGCCGGTAATCCGCTCAGATGCTCATGCACCAGCTTCCAGTTCCCCTGTTCATCCTTCAAGAATACGTTGGTGGCTCTGCCGCTGCCTTGAACGAACTTGCCATTCGCATAGCCTTCATAGTGATAATAATAGATGCAGGTCGCCGCATTCGCCGTATTCACCAACCACTGAACGTGGGAAGCAGCGTACTTTTCCTCATGAATCATCCTCCAGGCATTCTCGAAATAATGACGAATCTCGTCGATCGTCTTACACTCTTTATCTCCAAACCAATAGACGGCATGGGGATGCAGCATCTTCGCCACGTTGTCGAACTCATGGCTATTGGTGGCCTGTATGTATTGTTCGAGCGCTTGTTCCGGGTGCACTACATATCTCATCCCTTCAAATTATACTCATAATTTCCATTAGACGGAAATATAATCCCGAAGGTTGCCGACCAATCGATAATGGCTCACAAATTGTATTTCCCAATCTCCCACACCATCGATATACTGGATAGAGACGGTGTCTATGGAGGGCCCTGCCAACACACCGCTTCAGGGGCTGGTCTGCCTGTGAGACGGGAGGCGCGCAGTGGCAGGGCTCCAGAGTCATCGTGAAACCATATGACAGATGGGGGAAGACAAGTTGAACAAGAGAATAGCGATGCTGCTGGTGCTCGTGATGGTGTTGGCATCAGGGGGGCAGCTTCCTGCGGCGCAGGCAAGCGCAGGCAAGAGCGCACAAGGAACCGAGAGCACGATGATCGTCAATGGAGAGCGCTGGTATATCTACGGCTATAATATTGATTATGCCAATTATTTCAGACTGCGTGACGTCGCCGTCGCCATGAACAATACGCCAAGCGAATTCAATGTCGGCTGGAACAGCCAGGCCAATGCGATTGCATTGACAAGCGAACAGCCGTACACGGGCGAGAGACCTGCGGATAACTTCGGATGGGATAGTAAACGTGCTGTTCCATCATCATCCGCACTGATCGTCGATGGCAAGGCGCACACGATGCAGGCCTATGTGATTGATCAAGAGACGTATTTTCAGCTTCGTGATCTGGCGGCGATTACTGGCTTCCAAGTAGCCTATGACCGGGCCAACGACACGATCTATATGAATAGCAAGGCGCCCAAGGATGCCTATCGCGCAGCATCCAAGGGAACACTGGAGAATAATGCACAAGGCAGAGAGTACACACGCTGGGCGAGCCCGATCCAGCAATATGTGTATGCGAACAAGGATCAGACCTTGACAACGGTCGATGCGTCGGACAAGCTCTACATTCATACATACAATGACCGCTTCGAGCTCGTCTCCTCCGTGGCGCTGGACTATGAGCTGCCTATGTTTGGCGCCTTCTACAGCGGCTCTGACTACAACTACATTGTATTCGGGCAGGAAAATAAAGCGGAGAAGGACAGCCTGGAAGTGCTGCGCGTGGTGAAGTATGATAAGCAATTCAAGCGCATATCCAGCGCGGCGGTAACCAATGCTTATACGGTCATTCCGTTTGATGCGGGCTCGGCGCGGCTGGCGGAGCAAGGCAGCACGCTCGTGCTTCATACGGCAAGAGAGCGCTATACAACAGAGGACGGATTGAATCACCAATCCCAGCTTACAGTCATGATCGATAGCGAGAAGATGCAGGTCACCAATGATCTGGGACGGTTTCAAAAGAATCATGTCAGTCATTCCTTTGACCAATACGTGCTGTTCGACGGAGCTGAGCATGTGCTGCTGGATCATGGCGATGCCTACCCACGGTCGATCGTCATCCAGAAGGGCGACGGGCTGAGCTATGTGGAACGTGATGTCGTTACGATCCCCGGACGAATCGGGGCCAATGCAACAGGCGTATCGTTGGGCGGATTCGAACAATCTGGCAGCTCATACCTGGTGGCGTATAACACGATCAATCATAATGCTGCAACCGAGTATACAAGCTATGAGATTAGCGGTGCAGACGACCGTGAGCGTGAGATTAAGATTGCAGCCGTGCCGCGCAGCAACGTGGAGCAGGGGGACATCACCTATACGTCGATCGCGAGCTATATCGGTAAAAAACAGCGGGCTTCCGTTCCCCAGCTCGTCAAGCTTAGCGAGGAAAGCTTCATGCTGCTGTGGCAGGAGTTCGAGAGTGACGATTATGATGCTGCATCCTTGGTCAAGTATGTGCGACTGGATGGCAAGGGCAATAAGGTGGGAGCGATCAAGAGCGTTCGCTACTTCAAGCTATCCCAGGTGTCACCCATTGTATATAATAATCGGATCGTATGGTTCACTAATGAACAGAATCAGAGGACATTCTATACGATTCCATTGACGTAGTGAATCGGCCGGCGCTTCTATAGCGTCGGCTGGATCGGAGTAGGTTCAATATCTGCTGCTGTAGCGTCGGTCACAACAACAGCCTTAGTTCGGACGCGCCCGGACTAAGGCTGTGTGTTCTGTTACAGACACTTGCCGTTCACTGCAGCGCCAGATTGTGCTCGATCAGCTCGATGCGCTGAGCGACAGCGGCGAAGGAGCGCATCGCGTCCTGTGGCGTATGCAGCACATAATCTAGCAGTCGGTCGACGCTTGTTGACGCAACATGAATGCGGGTATCCGAAGAGGCATAGTAGATATACACTTCACCGTTATCGGCTGCAATGACGCCGTTGCAGAAGACGACATTGGACACATCGCCGATTCGCTCGTCGCCCTCGGGTGCAATCAGATAGCCGCCAGGCCGATGGGTGACGTGATAGGGCTTCTCCAGATCGGAGAGGAAGGCGTAGAGCACATAACGCAGTCCTGCTGCTGTATTTCTGACTCCGTGGGCGATGTGCAGCCAGCCGCGCTCCGTTTTGATTGGCGCCGGCCCCTGGCCGTTCTTTACTTCTTTGATTGTATGATAATACCGTTCGTCGATGATCATCTCCTTGTCAATCACCGCATGCTCGATGGAGGCGGACAGTCCCCAGCCGATGCCGCCGCCCGAGCCGGTGTCAATGAAGCCATCCTGCGGACGTGTATAGAAGGCATAGTGTCCGTCGACAAATTCCGGGTGCAGCACGACGTTGCGCTGCTGAGCGGACGCTGTCTTCAGATCATCGAGGCGCTCCCAGCTTGTCAGATCCTTGGTGCGAGCGATGCCGCATTGGGCGATAGCGCTGGACAGATCTCCCGGAACTGCGTCCGGGTCCTTGCGCTCGGTGCAGAACAGGCCGTAGATCCAGCCGTCCTCATGTGCAACCAGGCGCATATCGTAGACATTCGTATCGGGGACCTCCGTCTCTGGCAGAACGACCGGGCGGTCCCAGAAGCGGAAGCCGTCTACGCCGTTATCACTTTCAGCAACCGCAAAAAATGATTTCCGATCAGCGCCTTCCACACGGGCTACCAGATAAAATTTCCCGTTTAAAGAGATGGCTCCGGGATTAAAAACCGCGTTAACCCCGATCCGTTCGGAGAAATAAGGGTTCGTTGCCGGGTCGAAATCATATTTCCAGATCAGCGGAGCGTGCGCTGCTGTCAATACAGGATAGTGATACCGGTCATAGACTCCGTTTCCGGCAGGAACGATGTCATTGCGGCGGGCAATAAGCGACTCGTATTGCTCTGTCAGAAGCTGTTTTCTTTGTTCAAAAATCCCCATATGAACTCCCTCGCTTTATGATGGTATAAGGCAGGTCAGGCCAAGCGTTCCAGCAATTCCAGACAGGCTCTGCTGTTATGATAAGGGCACTTCCAGGCGCTGACCTTGGGCTCATGCGACAGCGGCCTGCCTGCCTGATCTACGCCCCAGTGCCATTCGCCGTCCGCCTTATCGACAATGTATGTCTTGATAAAATGCCAGGCGTTCAGCGCGGCGGTCCTGTAAGACGGATTGCCGGATAACTGGTAAGCATTGTAGAACCCGACCATTGCTTCCCCCTGCGGCCACCAGTCCTTGTTCGCATCGGTCAGGCCGCCGCCGTCAGCCTCGTTCCAGATGCCGCCGTCGTTGTCAGTACCGTTCTCATAGACAGCCTGAGCCATATCCACAGCGACTCGTCTGACTCTGTCCAGCAGCTCATGGTCGCCGAGCACCTCTGCGGCCTCCACGAGCAGCCAGCTTCCCTCGATGTCGTGCCCGTAGGAGACATGATCGCTTTTTACCTCCCAATCCTCTCCGAAAAAGAGCCGGAAGCGGTGCTGATCGGGATCAATAATGTGCTGGAGCGTAAGTTGAATTAATTCACTCAAGCTATTCCGCAGCTCATCGGATGTCCAGACGCGGTACAGATTCGTATAGGCCTCCATCACATGGAGATGTGTATTCATCGATTTCTTTTCGTTCAAGTCCTTATCGCTGAGGCTGAGGTTCGCAGTCGGCTTCCAGTCACGTGACAGCGCCTCGATGTAGCCCTGATGAACCTGATCATGCGCGTGCTGCTCAAGCAGCCGGTAGACGGCAATGGCTGTCTGGAGGGCGTCTTCTGTCTGGAAGGCGCGGTAATACTCTGTAAGGGCATAGATTACGAAGGATTGGCCGTAGACCTGCTTTTTTAACTCAGACGGCTTTCCTGCATAATCGACACTCCAGTAAAAACCTCCGTACTCCTTGTCCTGAAAGTGTTTCATTATATACCTGTAGGAGCGCTCGGCAATTTCCGCGTAGTTCACTTCTGGAAAATAACGGTAGGCGGCAGAGAAGGTCCACAAAATACGGGCATTCAGCACAAGCCCCTTGTCCGCCGCGGCACGTCTCTCCATCTGATGATTAATCTCGCCGATGAAGCCGCCGTGGCTGGTGTCGGTCGTCCGGCTGATCCAGAAGGGGAGAATGTTCTCCAGAAGCTCCGCCCGCAGCTCATCCGACCATTGCTTGTTATCCACCTTGAATCCTCTCCTTCTGCAGATGGGGTGAAAGCTGACTTGTGAAAACCTTGCACTTATCTTGATTCAATAGACAACACCTCGAAATGAATGAATGGGCGGATGATTGTCTTCTGAAGGAAGGGGAAGGCACGCCGCCTAAATTTAATATACGAGATAAAGGTTAGGTTATCAATATAAATTACTTAATAAAACAAAAACGTTAACCTAATTTATAAACTAAATTAAGTTAACGTTTTTGTTTTCACTGCTGTTTCTCGGTTATCCCAGCTTTTTGACGGAGTCGCGGTAAATAATGTTTCCTGGAATGAGCACACGGCCGTTCTGACGGCTGGAGCCGGCTATTTTCTCCATAATGAACTTTACCGTTGTTTCCGCCATCAGGCTTACATCCACTTCAACGGTTGTCAATTGGGGGTTGAGCAAGGTGGCGTACACATCATTATCGAAGCCAACGACCGAGCAGTCATCAGGTACGTGGTAGCCGTCTGCAGTAAGACGCTCATAGAGGTTATAGGCTACCTGGTCGCAGTTGCAGACAAAGGCTGTCGGCATCTTATCGGGAAGTTCAATGTTGATAAACACTCCGCGCTCATCGCGGTCATTCAGAATGAGCCGATCCTCCAGAGCAAGTCCATGCTCAAGTAAAGACTTGTAATAACCGAGGAAGCGATCCTGAATGCTGCTTGTCGAATAAATATTGCCGACGTAAGCGATCTCGCGATGCCCCATCCGCAGCAGATAGTTCGTTAGCTCGTATGCACCGTAGAAATTATCGGTGACAATGGAGTCGATCTCGGCATGCTCGTCGTAAAAATCAAGGAACAGCTTGGGCAATTTCATTTTTTGGACGGTCTCGATATAAGGCTTGCTGACCTGACCCAGAATAACGATGCCGTCCACCTTGCTCTCGTTGTAAATTCTCGGAAAGTTGAGCTGCTCCTCATCCTCATTGCTCAAAATATTGAGGATGCCAAAGTAACCGAACCGATCAAGATGCAGCGAAATTTGCTGATACACACGCATATAGAAAGAATCATTAATGCCGGTAAACCGTTGCGGGATCATAACACCGACGTTGTAAGACAGCCCTTCCTTAATTGATTTGGCTGCAGAGTTATATCTATAACCAAGCTCGTCGGCAACCTTTTTGATTTTGAGCTTCAGGCTGTCGCTGACGCCTTCCTTATCGCTTAACGCCTTGGATACCGTAACGCTGCTGACTCCTAGCGTATTTGCGATATCTTTCATCGTAATGTTGTTTTTCATCCTATCTATTCACCATCCCAGATATGTAGATTAAAGCGGAATCAGCAAGTTATTCAGCCACTAGGGTGTGTATGCAAACTCCGCAAGGAGCAGATGTTGCCGAATTTTCGTTCCATGCCAGGCGCTTTTTCGCAGGCGTACCGGGGTACGCCTGCGAAAAGCAACGCAGCAGGGAGCGAAAAGGCGGGGATAGATGCCCTTATGCGGGTTTGCATACACGCCCTAGTATACAACTAAGCTAACAGGAGATAAAGTATTTTCAGTGCTTAACAAAAGTCTAAATGGGAGAGAACTTAAATAAATATTGACAAGGAAGCGTCTTCAAAATAGACTGTAGTAGTAATTTATCGATAACTTAATAAAATTAAGAGAGGGGATTAAGCGGAATGACAAAAAGAAAGCTTGCTATCGGTTTCTTGTCATTAAATTTGTTGGCTGCTGTACTCGCCGGTTGCTCAGGAAATAACAATGGCAGCAATGCTCCCGTCACGGGGACCAATAACAGCGGAAGCGAAGCGAACGCTTCAGGACCATCCGGTGAGATTACAGTCATTACCCAAAGAACGGATATTGTTGATACGGTATTTAAGGATTATGCAACCGAATTCAATAAAACCTACCCGGATGTAAAGGTGAAGTTTCAAGCGCTTTCCGATTATGAAGGTCAAATTACAGTCCGTATGAACTCCAAGGATTACGGTGATGTACTGCTGCTGCCGACGAGCATACCTCTGGCGGATACAGCAGAATTTTTTGAGCCGCTTGGCAGCTTTGACGAGCTGAGCAAGGAATACATCGGTCTGGAGGAG
The DNA here is from genome assembly GCF_054955055.1 of Paenibacillus sp. J5. Lineage (NCBI taxonomy): Bacteria > Bacillati > Bacillota > Bacilli > Caryophanales > Paenibacillaceae > Paenibacillus > Paenibacillus sp. J5. The sequence continues at coordinate 21,301 of NZ_JBUEDD010000017.1, forward strand.
CGCACAGTTGACGGGCAAGCCTATGGCATCCCTCTGGCCGTCAATTTCTCCGGCGTCTTGTATAACAAAAAGGTATTCGAGGATGCAGGAGTCACGAAGGCGCCGCGTACACCGGATGAGTTCCTCGCAGCGCTGAAGGCTATCAAGGAAAAGGGAGACGCTATTCCGCTGTACACCAACTATGCGGACAGTTGGCCGCTTACCCAGTGGGAAGCCGTGCTGACCACAGTAGCTGGTCGTGTGGATTATGTCAATATCGAGCAGCCGAACACAGATGATAACTTTGTGGCGGGACAGCCGCATTATGAGCTGTATAAGTTAATGTATGATGCTGCTAAGGAAGGTCTGATCGAGCCTGACCCGACGACGACAAACTGGGAATCCTCAAAGGCGGATATGGCTAACGGCAAAATCGGGGCGATGGTGCTGGGCTCCTGGGCGATCGGCCAGGTACAGGGCCTTGCAGCGAATAAAGATCATATCGCATACATGCCATTCCCTACCAATGCGCAGGAAGTCATCATGCCCTTGGCGGACGATTACATGCTGGGTATCAGCAAGTACAGCAAGAACAAGGAAGCCGCACGAGCCTGGATTGACTGGTTCATCCAGAAATCCGGTTACCCGACAGAGCAGGCTGGCGGCATGAATCCGCTTGTAGGCTCCCCGCTTCCTGATGCGCTCAAGCAATTTGAAGGAACCAATGTGTTGTTCGAGCTTCAGTCGCCGGCCAACGCCGGACAGGAGGGGCTGGTTGACAAAATCGACAGGGAAGGCGAAATCGGCCTGTGGCAGCCAGAATTCAAGAAGCGCATCATTGAAGCAGCTATCGGCAATACCAGTGAATCCTATGACGATATCATGAAGGATCTGAATGATACATGGGTGAAGGCTCGGGCCAAGGTTCTGAGTGAATAGCCGTTAGCGGCTTCATCAGACCGGGTCGTTCAGGGAGGCGCTCGGCGCTTCCCCCTGCTCGGCACATTAACAAACACACAGAGAGCATGAGCAATTGGAGGTGTGAGTGGTGTTCAAAAACCTGAGCTACAACACCCAACGGAAAATGATGATCTTTGCCTTCTCTTTCATTCCGGTGGCTTTGCTATTTACATTTGCGTACTTGCCCGTATTTAACATGTTCATGTACAGCTTTACCAACTGGAACGGCTACAGCAAAAATTTTGATTATGTTGGACTGGAGAACTACAGAACGATTTTTACAGATTCCAAATACTTTACCGTCTTTAAAGTAAGCTTGTATTACTTTGCCGGCTCGTTTGTGCAGATGGGGATCGCCCTGTATTTTGCGACGATTCTGAGCACCAATGTCCGGTTCAAAAACTTCTTCAAGGGCGTCCTGTTCTTTCCCTATCTGCTCAACGGGGTGGCGATCGGCTTTATCTTCCTGATCTTCTTCCGGCCAGACGGAACACTGGATACGCTGCTGCAGGCGCTTGGCTTGGGGGCCTATACGCAGGGCTGGCTGCTCAATCCGAATATCATTAATATTTCTCTGGCCGGCGCATCCATCTGGCGCTATATGGGCTTTAATTTCGTCATTTTCCTAGGGGCGATCTCCTCCATCAGCAAGGATATCTACGAAGCCGCAGATATTGACGGAGCGAACCGCTGGCACCAGTTCCGTCATATTATTCTGCCAAGCATCAAGAGCATCGTTCAGCTCAATCTGATTCTGTCGATCAGTGGCGCCATCAGCGCATTCGATATTCCTTACATTATGACCGGCGGGTCCAACGGCAGTAATACCTTCGTTATTCAGACCGTGACAACGGCGTTCAAGTACAACAAGCTGGGTCTTGCTTCGGCGATGGCGGTCGTTCTGCTGTTCATCGTTATTCTGGTAACGCTGCTGCAGCGGATTTTCATCAAGGAGGACAAGTAGGATGCACACGGTGAGGTATACAGTAGCCAATGTTCTGAAATATGTTAGCCTGCTCCTTGGTGCGTTCGGTGCGCTGGTTCCGATTGCAGTCGTCCTGTTCGCTTCCCTGAAGACCAACAAGGAGTATGGGGATACAAGTCCGTTAACTCTACCGGATAACTGGATGAATGTGGTTAACTACTCCAAGGCGTTCATCAACGGTAAAATGCTGCTTGGCTTTGCCAATACCATGATTATTGTCATTATCTCCATTATCGGTGCATCATTGCTAGGGGCGATGATCGCTTATGTGCTCAACCGCTTCCAATTCCGCGGTAAAAAGCTGCTGATCGGCGCCTTTCTGCTGGCTACACTCATTCCCGGTGTCACGACCCAGGTTGCTACTTTTCGTATTATTACCGCTCTGCACCTGGTAGATACGCGCTTCGCTCCGATTCTTCTATACTTGGGCACCGATATTATTGCGGTCTATATCTTCATGCAATTTCTTAACTCCATCTCGGATTCACTGGATGAGTCGGCCATGCTGGATGGTGCTTCTTATTTCACGATCTTCTGGAAGATTATTCTGCCACTGCTGGCTCCGGCCGTCGTAACGGTCATTATTGTAAAAGGCGTAAACATCTATAACGATTTCTATACTCCGTTTCTATATATGCCAAGCGAGCATCTCCAGGTGCTCTCGACAGCATTATTCAAATTTAAAGGGCCCTACGGCTCGCAATGGGAGGTCATCAGCGCCGGAATCATGATTACTATCATTCCGATTCTGATTATTTTCCTGGCCCTTCAGAAGTACATATACAACGGGTTTGCACAAGGTTCAGTTAAATAGAGAATATGATCTATTGTGGAAGGGGTACTAATATGACGGATATTCGTATTATTGGAGAGAAGCTGGCTAACATACCTTGGCAGGAAAAGCCGGAATCGGCAACGGGACCGGTCTGGAGACATTCGGGCAATCCGGTGATTAAGCGGAATCCAGTTAAGGGGATCGCGCGTATTTTCAACAGTGCAGTTGTGCCCTTTGAAGATGAGTTTATCGGCGTGTTTCGGGCAGAGACGATTAACGGTCGTCCTCATCTGCACATGGGCCGTAGCAAGGACGGGCTGAGCTGGATGATCGAGGAAGAACGGATTGCCTTTGTGAACGAGCAGGGCGAGCCTTTTATGCCGAATTATGCCTACGATCCGCGTCTTGTCTATGTAGAGGATGCCTACTATATCATCTGGTGCACCGATTTCTATGGAGCGGCGATTGGCGTGGCGAAAACAACCGATTTCAAGACCTTTGTCCGTCTGGAGAATCCGTTCCTTCCGTTTAACCGGAACGGTGTGTTATTCCCCAAGAAGATGAACGGAAACTTTGTTATGCTGTCCCGTCCAAGCGATAGCGGGCACACTCCGTTCGGAGATGTGTTCCTGAGCGAGAGCCCGGATTTCGTCTATTGGGGCAAACATCGGCATGTCATGACCAAAGGAGGCCAGGGCTGGTGGCAGGCCGTGAAAATCGGCGGCGGGCCGGCGCCGATTGAAACCACCGAGGGCTGGCTGATGTTCTATCATGGGGTAACCGGAACCTGCAACGGCCTAGTCTACAGTATGAGCGCTGTCATCCTTGATAAGGATGAGCCATCCAGGGTCAAGTACCGTTCCCGCGATTATGTGCTGACCCCGGAGGAATGGTATGAAGAACGAGGCTTTGTTCCTAATGTTGTGTTCCCTTGTGCAGCCTTGACAGATGCCGAGACGGGCCGGATTGCCATCTATTACGGGGCAGCGGATACTTATGTGGGTGTAGCCTATACGACTGTTCAGGAGATTGTGGATTACGTCAAGGCAACCCATGAGGACGTGGGGGATGATGCCGGCCTCGGAGTGATGTAAGGGGGAAGCAACAGCGGCCGAAGTAGGATGGCCTGATATTTCACTTCTTCTGGAGGGGATAGATTTGGCAAATGACAGAATCGAAGATTTGCTCCGCTATGAGGGCAGCAGCCCTAGACCGGATGACTTGGATGAGTACTGGGAGCGTGCGCTGCAGGAGCTGTATGTACAGCCGTTGTACTACGAGCTGGTAGAAGCAGAGTTCCAGACCCCGCTTGCCGCTTGCTATCATCTTTATTTTACAGGGGTGGGCGGCGCGCGGATTCATGCCAAATATGTGAAGCCCAGACAGACGCAGCATCAAGGTCCGGGCCTCGCGCTCTTCCATGGCTATCATACGGGGAGCGGCGACTGGTCCGATAAAGCAGCCTATGCAGCTCATGGCATCACCGTCCTTGCCATGGATTGCAGAGGACAGGGCGGGCTGTCACAGGATAATCTTCCTGCCAGGGGCACTACACTTAAGGGCCATATTATCAGAGGGCTTGATGAAGACAGTGCCGATAAGCTGTATTACCGGAATGTGTTCCTGGATGTGGTTCAAGCCGTCAAGATCCTGAAATCGATGGATCAGGTGGACAGCAGCAAAATTGCGGTGCACGGCTGCTCCCAAGGCGGAGCGCTGTCGTTAGCCTGTGCGGCGCTGGAGCCGTCAGTAAAGCTGGCGATACCGGTCTATCCGTTCCTGACCGATTACCGCAAGGCTTGGCAGATGGATATCGTCAATACCGCTTACGAGGAAATAGCCTATTATTTTCGATTTATGGACCCGCTTCATACCCGGCAGGAGGAGGTATTCCGCAAGCTGGGCTACATTGATATTCAGAATCTGGCAGCGCGCATCCAGTCGAGGGTTCTGTTCGTAACTGCGCTTGCTGATCTGGCATGTCCGCCGATCACTCAATTTGCGGCATACAATAAAATTCAGTCGGAGAAGGAATTGCTTGTGTATCATGAATATGGCCATGAGCATCTCCCGCTGCTCGGCGACCGTGTCATGCAGGAGCTGTTGGCGTTGTAACGCGACAAGGGAGGGCTATTGCTCATCCGAATCAGTGAGGAACAGCCCTGTTAACTATGAGAGCGGCGGCTGAGGCCGTTACGCTAAGTTCACCTTCTTGAAATAGGGCGATTAGTGCTTTCAATTTTCGGAAAAACGTGTAATATAAAGAGTAAAGAAACAAAGAAATTGGATTCGGGGAATAGAGAAACAAAGAAGGGGGATACTATGGCAATAGAGAATGAGGCGGTGAGTCCTATGGAATGGAAGCGTGCGCGTGTCTCTCAGAAACGCCAAGTTACAATACCTCAAAAACTTTTTGAACAAGCAGGAATCAAGGATGAAGTGGAATTCAGTATTAAGGGTGGCAACATTATCATGCGCCCTGTACGTGAAACCAGGGGTAATGATTATTTTGCTGATCTTATTTTGGCTGATCTGATCAAAGAGGGATATACAGGGGAGAGGCTGCTGGAGCAATTCCGTGAGAAGCAAAACGAATATCACTTCGCCATTAAAAATCTTATTGCCGAATCTGGAGAAGTTGCTCGGAATTTTAGAGGAACGGGAAATGAAGAGACGGAAGAGCTTTTTGGCGATGTCATGGGGGATTAGATGCTTCCTGTCCTATACCTAGGCCCCGCAAAACGATATTTTAAGAAGCTGCTCGAGAAACCACTAAAATCAGCCTACCTTGATGCAATTACAGCGATTCGACTTGATCCCTCTGTTGGGGAACTTAAAACTGGTGACCTGGCTGGTGTGTATGGGTACGATGTATCCTATAAAGGTACGAACTATGAAATCGCCTACCGAATAGAGGAAAATGAGGAAGGTGAGCTTGTGGTTGTCATTTTGGCAGGCTCCAGAGAAAACTTCTACGAAGAGCTAAAGTGTTATCTTAAGAGCTGAATATATTGTCGCGAAGCCGCCGGAAAGGCGGCTTTGTCATGTTCTAGGACACTCTATACATTCCACTGACGTAATGAGTCGGCCGGCGCTGCTATAGCGCCGGCTGTTGTCATGGTTATGGCGTGAGGAGGTAGACTAGCCTTCGGAGAAGCGACAGCCGTTCACATCTATGCGGAGGAGTTCGCTTGTCTCTCCTGCCCTTCGGATGGGGAAGCCTGAAGCACATCGATCATGACGAGCGCCCCCAGCTTAAAGCCGAAGGTAAAGGCTTCCTGGGATTGCAAGGCATCAGACTCCCTGCGTAAATCCAGCAGCTCCTGCAACTGGTCGAATTCCTCTGTGGAGAGGCGTTGCTTCCATTGGAGTATGGCATTCGATACTTGATGGTTTAATTCGTGGTAATAGGAAGACTGGGGCACGCATTGTTCCTCAGGGCGTATCTTGCCCTCGTATAGATCGTGTAAGATGTTTTTCATTTGTTGCTCCTTTCTTGATTTTAAATGAGTTCAAGGTTGAAATCAGCACTTGGAAAAGGATTGCCGCGGTGTGGCATCACTACGAAAGAAAAGCGGCTGCTGATCCTGTTGTTGCCCGCTTCCTTGTATCCCCCATGGATTGGTTGAGATCAGGGGAAACGAATGCTATGTCATCAGCCACCCTCTTTCTTTACGCTTTGGAAAAGCTGGAATCAGACTTAGTCAAATTTAATTATACCGTATAAAAAATATACGAAAAACGCATAAAAATGAATATGCAGAAATTGCATAATATAGAATGTGTTTGGGTGATTCGTATGTATAGACGAATAAGAGATTTGCGGGAAGATAAAGATTTGACACAGCAGAAATTGGCACAGTATTTAAATGTCACTCAGGCGACTTACTCCAGGTATGAGCGAGGCGAGTTGGATTTGCCAAGCACAGTTTTAATCAAGCTAGCCCGATTTCACGAGGTCAGTACAGATTATCTATTAGGACTGACGGACAAGTCTACGCCTTATCCTTGACGGAACAAGCCGCAGCAACGTATCTCCTTATTCACAATACTGATGTTTAAATCTCTAAATTTCATTCTGTATTTATAAAATATACGAAAAATGCATAAAAGTCAATATGCGAAAAATGCATAATATAGAATGTGTTTGGGTGATTCGTATGTATAGACGAATAAGGGATTTGCGGGAAGATAAGGATCTCACACAGCAGAAATTGGCACAGTATTTAAATGTCACTCAGGCGACTTACTCCAGGTATGAGCGAGGCGAGTTGGATTTGCCAAGCACAGTTTTAATCAAGCTAGCTCGATTTCACGAGGTCAGTACAGATTATTTATTGGGACTGACAGACAAGTCTACGCCTTATCCTTGACGGAACAAGCCGAAATGTCTCGGGTCTGTGACATTTCGGCCTGTTTTAGTATAATGATTCAAAAACCGCTGTAGCACAGGGTGGAGACATTGGCGAGCTTCGTCTGCGATTAGGGATTATCCTGAAAGAAACGGGAGAATTTATTTGGCTGGTGCCGCTCAGGAATGAAGGATGAATTGCCATCACCCAATCGGGAAATCATGTACGCAATGTCTAAGGAGCATCTTTACGAAACGAGGTAGATAATTATGAATCGATCGAAAGTAATTTCGTTGGTAATAACATTATTACTATTTTCTATTGTGATTTTGACTGTAACAAACTCCCCTTCAGTTATGGGTATAATCAAATTACAGTTATCTAATAAGGATATTGTAGAAATAGAAGCCTCCTACACCTCACATTCCTATATGAGTAAATCCACGAATAGCGATCGAGTAATTACTGATTTAATGGAAAATAAAGGATTTAATCTCATAGATAAGCAAGGGTCATCTTACTTTTTTGAGAATAAGTATGAGAAGGTTATAGTTTCTAAAAAAATTTACGCAAAGTCATACATCATATGGAAATGAAAAAGAAAACCGCTCCAAAGGAATGGAAATCAGAAAGCTTGCTTGCGCCAATCTTCAATGGTTTGGATCGAAAATCCGGTGGCTTGGGCAATGGATGAATCATCCATCCCCATTCGTATTAACTGTTTAGCCACATCTTCTTTGCCTTTTTGCTCACCTTTGTGTTGTCCTCTGCGTTCAATATCATCCAAGATTTTTTCCAGTCCCATGAACGAAGCATCCCCTTTCACGTTTTGGATAAATTTTGATTGAATTTGCAAAATCACAGGGTATGGACTTGAGAACGGCGGCCGCCGCGCATATCATGCCAAGCAAATTGGCAGTCTTTATTTCTTTAAGGACAGCAATCGGTACTTTCACTTTTCCAGTAATACGCATGGCGGAACGATTGATCTTGCCATGGATTCTTGCAGGATGACATTAAAAATGGTTAAATCTCGCGATGCTTCTAAGAGCATCAATAACACGAACAGGCTTCCTTCCTGTGCTATAATAAGGTGGCTACTTCTTCAGGAATTAAGAGAGAAATAAGTGAGGTTCAATGACTATGTTAAATGACTATAAAATAAAATTTAACGACTATGCACTATCAGATGAAAAAAGCCCATTGTTTCTTCAAGGCGATGCATTAGAAGTGCTAAAACAATTGCCAGACGAAAGCATTGATTTTTGCATGACGAGTCCTCCTTATTGGGGTAAAAGGCAATACTCAGGTGGAGGAATCGGTTTAGAAAAGGACTATAAAGAATTTATTAAAATCTTAACTACAATCTTTGCTGAACTCAAGAGAGTGTTAAAGCCAACGGGTTCGTTTTGGTTGAACATCGGCGATACTTACTTAAACAAAAAACAACTTGGTATCCCTTGGCGAATAGCAATAACCTTAATGGATGAACAGGGCTGGATACTAAGGAACGATATTGTTTGGAACAAAGTAAAAGGTGGGATGGATAATTCCAAAGACAAACTAGGTAATATACATGAACCTATTTTTCATTTTGTCAAACAAGCAAAGTATTACTATGATGTCGATGCAATACGCTCGAAGCCCAAAGAAGCTAAAGTGGTTAATGGTGCTATAGTTTCCGCCACTGGTGTGAGTGGCGTTCGATACAAACGTCAAATTGAATTGTCTACTGTATTAACTGAAGAACAAAAACGCTCAGCATTTAGCGCTCTCGACTCAATCTTACAAGATGTTATGAATGGTAAATTGGCTGATTTTAGAATGGTAATTAAGGGTCAACAAAGAGCAACTCATTCCGATTCTACTCAAGTGTCGGGTCGTGCTAAGGAACTTCAGGATAAAGGATTTTACTTTTTGAAATATCATCCGAATGGAAGTAAACCAACCGATGTATGGGATATAATCCCTGAGGATACTCAGCAAAGAGATGACAATCATTTCGCCCCCTATCCTGAAGATTTATGCAAAATACCTATTTTAGCAACTTGTCCCGAAAATGGTATCGTGTTAGACCCATTTTGTGGTACAGGCACAACCATGTTAGTTGCAAGACAATTTAATCGAAAATCTGTAGGTATTGACATATCTGATCGTTATATAAAAGTTTCTGAAGAGAGGTGTCATCTCCTTGTCTAAAGTAGTCGAGTTATTTGGATTGCCAACATCTAATAATGCTTTGGATTGGAGTGGAGTTGTTTCTTCACAACATTGCCCATATCTTGATAGAAAATGTTTGAAAAACAGAAAAAGCGAACCTGAAATATCCATTGGAACTTGTACTATGAAATACAGTGGAGGTGATGTAATAATTTGTCCTTTCCGTCTACTGGAAAGAAGACAGATTTTTCTCGATTGCATTCACCTTCTTACCCTTCATGAGCCGGGTAATGAGCTTCATGTTGTTTCTGAGGTTGAAATACCGGGTGGAAATGTGGATTACTTCCTTGTCTCTGTAAACAATGAGAAGGTAATGGATTTTGTTGGGATAGAACTACAGACACTTGATACAACTGGAACTGTGTGGCCTGAAAGACAACGATTCCTCGCCACAAGAGGGATTCCAGTTAAACAAGAGGATACTGAATCGAAAAAAACCTTCGGTATGAATTGGAAAATGACAGCTAAAACAATCTTAGTACAATTACATCATAAACTTACTACCTTCGAACACCTTAATAAACATCTTGTTCTTGTTGTTCAAGACCCACTAATGTCGTACATGAGAAAAGAATTCTCGTTTGAACATGTCAAGGAAGCTAAGCTTGGAGACTCAATGCACTTTCATTCATACGGTCTAAATCCTACGGGGCTTCGTCTTCAAATGGGTTCAAGACACAGCACAGACGTGGTGGGTATGGAATTATGTTTAGGGCTACAGTCCGAGGCTAGGATTGAGTTAGAAATAATTCTGACCAAACTTCAAGCTAAAATTTCGGAGAAAACCTTGCTCAAAATATAAACCGGACTACTTCTGTTTATTTTGGACTCACTAGCGTTGCCTAAAGTCGTGTAACCTATGGGTAAATGTTGCAATTTTTTCGCTTATCATAATCACTTTGCCAGCGAGTGAACTGTAATACTCTGTGTTGACCTTCATTTTCTTACAAGTACGAGCAAGTAGTACTCAATAAGGGCGATCCAGACCTAACTACAGACAGCATGTTTGCTCGGTGCCCTAGAGGTGCTTGAATTGTAAATGCTGCTTCATCCACTTGAAGAATGTCTCGATCGTCCAACGTCCTGCGATACATATGACTCATCTCATCTGTCCCGTTACAAGGGAGAGGAGAGAGATTCATGTGTCGAGAAATAAAGAAAAAGCGGGTAAAACAGTGTAAAAAGTATAGTTTTTACTTTAAAAAGTTCTTATTTACAATAATTTGAAATTATGATAAGATTCAAATTGAATACGCTTACAAAATATGTCTGCGAGTTCTGCGCTACTGAAGTGAGCAGAAGATTGCAGACGTGCGGGAGGTGATTCATTTTTCGAGTTGAAAGCGGTTTTAATAGAGCAATTTTTATAGGGAGGATCGCTTCTGAGAGAGTAACAGAACCGTATCATTCGGGCTATGTGCAGCCGCAAGTCCAATTCAATGAACATATCAGGAGGAGAGATTATAATGAAAAAAGGTCTAACTCGTTTAGTAAGTCTGGCCATCGCTGCCGCACTGCTGGTGCCGTCGATGTCTTTTGCTGCGCCTCAGACACAGGAACAGAGCAATTCACTCGTCACACCTGCCAGTTACCCCATCATCGCGGCTCCACAGGGATATGACGGATACCGTAGCTGGATTCCGCATGGCAATGTGCATCAGATGAGCTACTACTCCTCGACAGTAGGCAAGACGAGGAACGCTATGGTGTATACGCCGCCAGGATATACGCCTACCAAAAAATATAACGTACTCTACCTGCTGCATGGTATTGGCGGAGATCAATATGAATGGCTCAATGGCATGAATCCGAGAAATATTCTGGATAATCTGTATTCCGAGAACAAGCTTGAGCCGATGATTGTCGTCTTCCCGAATGGCCGTGCGATGTGGGATGACCGTCCGATTGGCGATATTTTCGCTCCAGACAAGCAACAAGCCTTCGAACGCTTCGAATTCGATCTGGTCAATGACCTTATCCCCCATGTTGAAAATAACTATCCGGTGAACAAGAATCGTCTGAATCGCGCACTGGCTGGGTTGTCGATGGGTGGCGGTCAGTCACTGAACTTTGGCCTGAAGCATCTGGACAAATTCGCTTGGGTCGGCGCGTTCTCGTCTGCACCGAATACAAAGTCGGCTAACCAGCTCATCACCAATCCGTCGTATGCTGCCAGCCAACTGAAGCTGCTGTGGCTGTCTTGTGGAGCATCGGATGGACTGCTGTGGATCAGCCAAAACTTCCACAACAGCTTGAATAGCATGAACGTTCCGCATATGTGGTATCTCGATGTGGGCGGACATGAAGGCAAAGTATGGAGCAGCGGGCTGTATCAATTCTCGCAACGCATATTTAAGTAAGAGCAATAGAAGGTGAGCCGCGGCTCCGAACCTGTGTAATGCAGGGGCGGAGCCGTTGCGCATTGTAGCGGCTATCGCGATCTGCCTCGTAAATGGGAGACCAGATGCGTCATGAGAGCCTCCCAAGTATTCAGCGAACTTTCAGCCCCATTTCAAGTTCCTCTTATCTGGACTGGTTAAGCTAGAGATAGTTGAAATGGCAGGTAGCAAGCAAGGAATTCGCTACCAGGCTATTCAGCCAATACGAATCCCTAGCGAGGTGCAAAGGAAATGAAGCAATGGAGAAGATTAGCAGTTGGCACATTAGCATTAACAATCTCAGTAGGTGCAGGTATGTTCACGACGCAGGCTGTAAATGCAGCCGCTGATAGCTCCACGAAATATCAGTCTTCATTGGATGGCAAGCGTGCCGGATTTGGCGGAGTTCAGCAGGGCAAGGGGGGGCACGGTCGTCTCGGCGGCGGCTGGCTGGCATCTGACGAATTGGCGGGAGTGCTCGGGCTAAGCGCGGATGATGTGAAGGAAGCACTACAGTCTGGCAAGACGCTGGCCGATCTGGCAAGTGGGCAGGGTGTGAGCGTCCAGACGGTCATTGATGCGATTGTGAAAGCCCAGACAGCGAGATTAGACGAGGATTTGGCAGATGGCAAGCTGACACAAGAGCAATATACTAAGCGCGTCAGTGCGTTGACGGAGCTTGCAACGAACCTGATAAACGGAGATTGGGCGGCTATCGGAGGTCCAGGCGGCCTGGGCGGCCCGGGAGGCTTGGGCATTCCCGCCCCTGTCGGTCATGGCCCGGCAGGCATGCTCGGCGGCTCCGAGGAGGTAGCCAGCTTGCTTGGCAAGACAACGGACGAGCTGAGAGAGGCGCTGGAAACAGGCAAGACACTGGCCGAGCTGGCGAAGGAGCAGGGTGTGGCAACATCGGCAGTTGTCGACCTACTTGTGAAGGAGAGAACAGAGAGGCTGGCAGCAGAGCTGGCAGATGGCAAGCTGACCCAGGAGCAGTATGATCAGCGAGTCGCTGAGTTAAGCGAGCATGCGACGAAACAGGTGAACGGCGAGCTGGGCTTTGGCGGCCCGGGCACTCCAGATCGTAAGGGTCATGGTCCAGCGGGTATGCTCGGCGGCTCCGAGGAGGTAGCCAGCCTGCTCGGCAAGACAACGGACGAGCTGAGAGAGGCGCTGGAATCAGGCAAGACACTGGCTGAGCTGGCGAAGGAGCAGGGTGTGGCAACATCGGCAGTTGTCGATCTGCTTGTGAAGGAGAGAACAGAGAAGCTGGCAGCGGAGCTGGCAGATGGCAAGCTGACCCAGGAGCAGTACGATCAGCGAGTCGCCGAGCTGAGCGAGCATGTGACGAAGCAGGTGAATGGCGAGCGGCCAACCTTGGGAGACAAAGAGGCGGGACGCCCGGAAGGGAAGCCAGGCAAAGGCCGTGTAAGCAACTAGGTATTGTGCCTGGAGAAAGCGAAGGGGCATAACAATACAGCTCGATCTCCTGCACGAAGCAGGATTTCGATTCCTCGGCCACATAATACTGCTGACAGCATCAAGCATCAAGCTGCAAGCTATAAGGCTGTCAGGGCGAACAAGCCTAACCCTCATCGATGTCGATGGGGGTTAGGCTCCGTTGTGGCGATTGTTAGTTCTAATCTCCCCATTGACTCTTACGTTACGTTATACTCTATAGTAAATGGCGAGGGGGGTGAAGGCATTGGGAATGAGAGTCAAGGAGGTGGCTGATCTGGTCGGGACGAGTGTGCGCACACTTCACCATTATGATGAGATCGGGCTGCTGCTGCCAGAGGAGACGACGGAATCCGGATACCGTCTATACTCTGAAGCGAACTTGGAGCTGCTGCAGCAGATCTTGTTCTTCAGGGAGCTGGGATTCCCACTCAAGCAGATTAAGGATATTGTGACTGCCCCGTCCTTTGATCGACTGGCCGCGCTCCATCAGCACCGGATGCTGCTGCTGGAGAAGCGAGACCGCATCGACCAGATGCTGGAGACGATCGACAAGACGGTTCGTCATATGAAAGGTGAGATGACGATGACCCATCAGGAACGATTCACCGGATTCGACTTCAGTAGTCGTCCGTATGAGCAGGAGGCGAGAGAGCGCTGGGGGGATGAAGCGGTGAATCGCTCTCATGCCAAGCTCGACACCATGAACAAGCAGGAGCAGCATAAGCTGGGAGAGTCAATGAATGACCTCTACCGCAGGCTGGCGGCAGTGCGTCAGCTAGCACCGGATCATGCCGATGCACAGACAGCGATCGGGGAATGGTACACTTGGCTCAACAGCAACACAGGCTATGACTACACGCTTGAGGCATTCAAAAATCTGGGGCAAATGTATGTCGAGGATGAGCGCTTCAAGCATAATATCGACCAATTCGGTGACGGGCTGGCTGTCTTCATGCGGGATGCGATGGCGATATACGCCGATAGCATGTCACAGGATTAAGTTAGCGCAGGTCTCTCTGCCTCATAAATGACGAACACACGCCCGGCATCCTGTGCCGAGGCGTGTTCTTCTATATCCGCACTATGATCGCAGTAATCGATGTAGGTGATGAACGGTGAAGGAATATAGTGGCTGCATCCCATCCGTGTTCGTCTCTGCTGGGCAACTCATCTCGTCAGTGTCTGTGGAACTTGTATGGTCCGTGGCGAGAGACAAGGATGCAGCTCTGTCTGACGAGTGTGAACGGTCGTCAGTAGCCAAGCGCGGCGGAGTTGCGCAGCAGCTCAGTGAATGAGGAACGGCAGAGAGGATACGGCCAGCGGCCAACGTCCCGAAGGTGCGTCTGTCCCAATCAAGGACACGCACCTTGCCGTTCCGCACCGAATACACGGCAACGCGCCGTGTGGTCGTTACCCCTCTGCTGTCTCTATAGACGATCTCGACATTGCGTCCGATATAGCTGTCAATGAGCATTCGTTCGCCTCCAAATAAAGAACATTTGTTCTTATTATAATGCGAATACATGTTTGGATGCAAGGATAAATATGAAAATTTATCCTGTGCGCAGGGTGAAGCTTCTGCGGGATGCCTCAGCGCCCTTGGAATCGAAGACGATGACTTCAAGCTTCTGATCGCCTGCGGGGAGCTTCGACGGATCAAGCTTGAAGCTGTACGGATATTGCTGCCGCGACAGTGCCAGCTTGCCGTTCAGCTTGATGACGACCTTGCTGATATACGGATCATACGTCTTCACCCATACGATGACTGTAGATGGCTGCTTAAGCTTCGTAGCAGTGAGTCTGCGAAGGGTGTAAGGATAATCCCGTTGAACGATGCCTGCAGTCGATGCGGCTGATGCGGCGCTCTGCCCGGCTGCGGGCTGCCGGCTGGTATCTGATTCTGCCGTGGCAGAAGATCCCGAGCTGTTGGTGCTTGGTCTGGCAGCAGAGGCAGGCAGGACAGATGACAGGTAGTACGGGTCAGCGATCAGCTTGCTGTAGGCGGCCAGCACCTTGTCATTCTCGGTCAGGCTGAAGTTGTTCAGGCTCCGCTCTGCACGATGCGAGTCGGTCAAGGTGTTGAGGCTGAACCAACTGATTGCCTTGAGACGCGGATATTTCAGCTTCGCACCATGGTAGAGCATGTTCATCTTGGTCTGCGCGAAGTAGAGGGTAGAGGTGTCCCCGGCCTTGCTATAATGAGTCGCTGCATATTCGCTGACCATGATCGGCTTGCGGGCGGCATAGGTCTGATAGACTTCATCGAGGGAGTCAAGCGGATTCACCTGATCGGCAGGACTGCCCAGCTTGCCGTTAAAATACTTTACACTGTAGATGCTCAACCCCACCCAGTCCACCCACTCATCGCCAGGATAGTACGCCTGGATGGTTGGCTTCGGATTGGCAGCGGGCGACCAGACCATCGCGATATTATCCGCCTCCTCCCGCATGACCTTGGCGACGAGACGGAATGTCTGGATATACTGCTGCGGATTGCCGTTCCACTTGACCCAGTTGCCGTTCATCTCGGAAGCGAAGCGCAGGAAGACAGGCACTCCCGCGGCCTTCGCATCACGCGCGAACTGGCGAAGATAGGGGCCATCCTTCACTTCGTCCAGCCCGTTGTCCGGCTGGAAGGCTAACTGAATGGCACCGCCAGCTTTCCCTACCTGCTCCGCCCAATGATACGGGAAGGGGCTGCCGTAGCGGTGATAGGTGAAATAAATGGCATGCTGCTTGCCTGCAAGCTTGTTGAACGCCTTGAATTTGTCGTCACCCAGCTTGACCATATGGCTATCTTTGTCTATGTAGGCCCCGATGTACATGCCGCTTGGCGGCTCGAACTTCGCGAGATCCCGGCCTCCAGTCACAGTGCTTGCTGCTCCCACTGTCCCTTGCATTGCAGGCGATTCTACATATACCTCGATCTCCGTATTCAAGGCGTCGGCCTTGGCCAGTACCGCATAGTACGTGTTCAGATCTCCAGACTGCTCGCCCAGCACCTTATGGATGCGAGCTTCGCGGTAGTAGGTGTCCGCCGCCTTTTGATATTGCTTGCTCTGCTCGTAGGCCTCAGCCAGCTTCCGCAGATACCCTGCCTGCTCCGATTGGCTTACAGCCTGCTCCAGCTCGGCAATCGCCTGCTTGAGCTTGCCCTGCCTGAGATGCGCCTCGCCATTTTTATATAGCTGCCAGTGATGGAGTGTAGCCGCTTCGGCGGTCTGTAACACAGAGGACGGGGAGGCTATCATTAGCAGCAACGAGATGAGACTCGCTAGTAGGGCAGATTTATTCATAGACCTATCCTTCCTCTCCAGAGGATTTGCCTTCATAGTATCATAGGATGTCGAAATATGTCAGGAAAATTTAAATGTAATCGTTTTAATATAGAAAAATAACAGGATATAAGAACTATTGTTAAATTGGTAATTTAAACAATATAATTAAGATATTACATAATTTATGTAATCATCTGATTGGGGCGAAATACCGATTAGGAGGCTATCATTATAATGAAGAAAGTAACGATGCTACTATTCTCTGCAATCCTGATGCTTACCTTTTCTAGCAATGCCTTTGCCGTAACAGGAGAGGGCGCTGCGAGAGTTGTGACAACAGGCAAATATACGGGCATTCAAGCGTATCTAACGATTCCTAGTGATGTGTTCGTATCCAATGATGGCAGCTACATCGCATTCTACCTAGGATTGGGGGATACTTGTGAAGGCGGTATATCGTATAAGCCCTCTACGGGATGGAATAAGTTTCTGAATTGCGGCAAATCCTCGAGTGCATACAATCGCACGGATCCATTGACGAACCAGCCTTCGGCTGGATCGCAGATTCATCTGAAACTAATCAACAACCTTAACAATACAGCAACGTTGTACATTAACGGTACGGCAGCCTACACATTGCCGACTCAGAATTCGCTGACATCGTCTACTACTGTCAAGATGGTTCACAGCACACATGATAACCAGGATAAAAACAAATATTCCTATGCATCCTTTTCTCAGGTACTCGTACAGAGCACTAGCGGAGGCTCCTATACGAACTTCCCGACAAACCTGACGGTCAATTATCCATGGGGCAAAGGCGATTATGTGCTGCATAGCACGGTTCCACTGTCCACCTCGTTAAAAGCGAATAAGTAAATCAAGCAAGAGACCTGTGCACGCCCCAAGCAGGTCTCTTATTCTTTTCACACCGTAATTCCCCCCCAGATTCATGAAATGTAATTGTGATTACAGATTCTCACACGCGCGCTCCCTTATAATAAAGCTAACAAATACAATGGAAGCGTGGGGGAGTTATAATGAAGAAGAGAACGGTATTGTCCATGTCAGGAATGCTGGTATTGGGGATGGTCGCAGGGGCGGGCGTCATGATGAATGACCAAGCATATAGTGCGGTCAAAGGGGCGATTGATGGCGGAGGCGCCAGCAACATGATCGGCTTCCCAGGAATCATCCCCGTCGATATTCAGTCGATGGATATCGAAACGGCGCTCTTGATGGTACAGCAGCAGCGCAGCAAGTTGCTGGAACAGCAGTTGCAATCCCAGATGGATAGTGTGCAGGCTCGCAATCAGCAGATCGCCGAGCTGAATATGCTGCTCAGCAGCGTGAATGCCGCACTGGCCCAGCCTGTCAATGGCGCATATAAGCTGGACGACGGCACGACGAATAAGCTCGCAGACAAAGGCTACCTCATGACGAAGAAGGCGAATTACAGCTATCAGGAGCTAGGTAGTCTGGTTACATTGCTTCGTCAAGCGATTGATTCGCTCAACTCCTCGCAGCAAATGGATATGCTAAGGCTGCAAAGCATGACGAATAAGCGCAATGAGGCGTTTGATGTGATGACGAATTTCATTAAGAAGATGCAGGATAGCCGCAGCTCTATTATTGGCAATATGCGCTAGAGGCCTCTTGCTACAAGGCATGGCTACAATTGACTATAGTTTGTTGAATACGATGCGGAATCAGCCTGAATGGGCTGATTCCGTTCTTCTATGGAGAGATGGCGATGGATAGCGCGGTTCAATTTTTGCGGCAAAATATACTGCTGCACGGTGTGCCTGATCATGAATTAGAGATAGCGGCTGCGGCCATGCGCAAGGTGAAGTTAAGCAATGGCACGTCATTTATTGCTGAAGGAACGGTTGGCGAATGCTGTTACTTTATTATGAGCGGCCAGGCGCTGGTAGCTTCTCATAGTCTGACAGGCCGCCCGATTGTGCTCGATGTGCTGAAGCCGGGCGCGCTGGTGGGCGAGATCGCACTCATCCTGCAGGAGAAACGGACAGCCGATGTGAAAGCGCTCGGCGAGGTAACAGCGCTGCGCCTGAATGCGGCTGATTTTGCTCGGCTCGCCGAGGCCAGCCCGATGTTTCATGAGAGCCTGCTGTTCTCGGCGCGCATCCGCCTGATTCATGGATTACTGCGCAAGGCGACGATCTGGTCGACCATTCCAGACGCGGAGCTGCGCGGCCTGGCCGAGGTGACGAGCAGAGTGAAGGTGGTCCGAGGGGAGAGGATCATCACCGAGGTAACGCCGTCGAGCGAGCTGTATATGGTTGCCAAGGGGCGCTTCGAGTCGGTTCAGAACGGGCGGCGCATCGGCGTAATGGGTAGCGGAGACTGCTTTGGAGAAGCGGATCTGCTGCTAGGTGGCGCACATAGCGGCACAGTTACCGCGCTGGAGGATGGCGAGCTGCTGTTGCTGGGAGAGTCGGAGTTTCATTATATATTACAGCAGTATGAGCAGGTTCATCGCCAATTCATCGAGCTGCTGCGTCTACGCCGTCCTGATCTGGCGGATCTGTTGCAGCTTCGGAAGGCGGCATCTGCTAAGGACGACGCGGCAGGATGGAATCACCGTCCCCACTCCGGCGCCCACTCTGGCTTAGACAGCGAGCGTGCTGATGAAGCGGCCCGCAACTCGCGTCAGACTAATCGCGGCGCTGACCGATGGATCGATGTGCTGTTGCTGCTCGGCGGGCTATTTGTGGTGACCACCGTCCTTGCCATCTGGCAGAAGCATCCGGTGTGGATCGCATCGGCTCTGCTGGTCGGGGGAGTGGCTGGGCCGGTAGCTTTTGTGGCCTACATGCGGGGGACGCAACTGCTCGGTTATCGCCTGCCCCGTCTCGCCCAGGCATTTCTGCTGTCGGCCGCTACTGCGGCGCCTGCAGCCTGGCTATTGGAGCGCTACTGGCTGTTCCGTGGGGGCGAAGGGAGCCGCCTGGGAGCGGTCTGGGAGCCGATCGCTGTAAGCCTTCTGGAAGAAACCTTGAAGCTGCTGGTTTGTGTGCTGCTGCTGCGCAGCCGCCGGGAGCGCTTCCTCATGGATGGCATTGTATTCGGCGCCGCTGTCGGGATGGGGTTTGCAGCGGCTGAGAGCATACTGTATGGCTGGACCTATCTTCAACAGGGCGCCGCCGCAGATATGCTGGCGGTGCTATGGGTCAGAGCACTGCTGTCGCCCTTTGGTCACGGCACCTGGACGGCGATTGCTGCGGCTGGGCTATGGTACGGCCTGAGACATCACCCAGCAGGCGCACGACGCTCGTCTGTACGGAGCTATCGCCATATGATGCTGCTCCTGTTCGCCAGCTTTGCGCTGCATGCGTTATGGGATAACCGCTATATGGAGGGTGCTGTCCGCCTGGCTGGCATGATCGTCATCGGCGTGCTCGGTCTTCTCCTGCTGTACCGGCTGCTTCGCAAGGGAATGCGAGAGGAGCGGGCTCAGTTGGAGCTGCTCAATCCGTTGCTGGACAGGGAGCATTCAGGGGAAGAGGTGCCGGAGAGCTTGCTCGGCTCTCAAGTCAAGCAAGCGCTGGTCTGTGATGGCTGCGGTACGGTCTCGCCTCCCGAGGCCAGCTATTGCGCCCGCTGCGGACAGGCGCTGCGTGTCACGACTTCATGATAGAGAAAGCTGAAGCAGTGGGCTTGCCCCCCATGCAGGGGATCAAATATTCAATTTGTAATTTAGATTACAGAAAATAACAGGAAATTCAGCTAATGTAATAGCATGAGATGGTTTGCGGGAGGTAGAGCAATGGAATGGACCATTGAGGAGGCACTGGAAACATACGAAGTGTTCAAATGGCGAGTAGCAGAAGACCCGGCATTTCGCGCCCTGGCAATCGCCAACCCGGAGGCAGCGGTCAAGGAGCTGTCCGGACTGAATCTACCTGATCAAGTGGAGCTGCGCGTGCAGGAGGGAGATACGGGCGAGCTGGAGCTGTCTATACTCGTCGTATCGCCAATGGCAGAGCAGGTGTATACGGAGGCCGAACTGCTGGAAGCGGCCAGAAGAGCAGTCAGCGCAACTGCTGTACGGCCATGAGTGAAATGGGTTGGTCTGAAAACGGTCGCGGATTCAGAGCGATGCAGCAGTGAGCTGTGGATGTGATATTTATGAATTTCGCCTGTGCTATGGTAAAATTAGACATGATCAATTACATAGTGAAGGAGAATGGATCGTGGCGGATAAGTACATGGCAGAGTGGCAGAAATATGCAGAGTTGATCGTAAAGGTTGGTGTCAATATCCAGCCAGGACAGGAAGTATTTATTACGGCGTCGATAGAGATGGCGGCCTTCGTTCGTGAGCTGGCGGGCAAGGCGTATGAGGCAGGCGCAGCCAATGTCCATGTTGACTGGTCAGACGAGGTGCTCTCCCGGATGAAATACGAACGGGCGGCGGACGAGGTGTTCTCGCATTTTCCTAGCTGGGAGACAGCCAAACGCGACTCGTTCGTCGAAGCGGGAGCGGCCTTCATCTCGATTCTCTCGCCGAATCCGGATCTGCTCAAGGGAATTGACCCGAACCGGATCGCGAGCTTCCAGAAGGCATCCGGGCAAGGCTTGCAGAACTTCCGCCGTGCGGTTCAGGCGAACAAGGTAAGCTGGACGGTCATTGCCGCGGCGACCAAGGATTGGGCGGCGAAGGTGTTCCCCGAGCTTCCAGCCGAGCAGGGGGTTGACAGGCTGTGGGAGGCGATCTTCACCGCTGTACGGCTCCATGCGGATGATCCGGTGCAAGCATGGCAGGAGCATCACAGCACCTTGCTCAGCAAGGTGGAGGTGCTCAACAGCAAGCGGCTGGCGAAGCTGCATTACAGCGCACCGGGCACCGATCTGACGATTGAGCTGCCGCCCAAGCATCTGTGGGTAGGGGCAGGCAGTACAAGCGCGCGCGGCGTCTCGTTCATGGCGAACATGCCGACGGAGGAGGTCTTCACCGTACCGAATCGCAACGGGGTGAACGGCTATGTGTCGAGTACGAAGCCGCTCAGCTACGGAGGCAATATTATCGACAACTTCAAGCTGACCTTCGAGCAAGGACGCATCATCAAGGTAGAGGCGGAGCAAGGGCAGGATATATTGCAGCAGCTTGTGGATACCGATGAGGGCTCGCACTATCTTGGAGAGGTGGCGCTCGTGCCTCACGAATCCCCGATCTCCAATTCCAACATTCTGTTCTACAATACGCTGTTTGACGAGAATGCCTCTAATCACCTGGCGATTGGCAGTGGGTATGCCTTCAATGTGCAGGGTGGGGAAACGATGACGACGGAGGAGCTGGCCGAGGCGGGTGTGAATGCGAGCATTACGCATGTCGACTTCATGATCGGCTCTGCAGAGATGGACATTGACGGGATCGATGCGGATGGCAACCGGATTCCGGTGTTCCGCAAGGGTGCCTGGGCACTATAGAAGCTAGCATGATAGAACAGGACACTTCATCTGGGGGATCGCCCTGTGAAGTGTCCTGTTTGGTGATGCAGATGAACGTACCTTACGCTAGCGGATAAGCGCGGGTAACAATCTTATATTTTCCAACGGCCTGCGGTTCGTCAGTGAGCGGCTGATGACGTCGCTCCAGGATGTCGCTCTCATAGGGGGTGCCTGTGGTACCTACAGCGCTGGCGGACAATGATACCGTCTCACCGCTCATATTGTACCAGCGTACAATCAGATCGTTATGCGCCTCAGACAGCTTCACCGCCGACAGGGCGAGCGCAGCGCGTTGCGTTGCTGCGTCTGCTGATGCGGCCTCCGTCCATTGCAGCCACTGATGAACTGGCGGCAACGAGCCGGCATGAACGTCAGTCTGCGCCCATGTCCATGGAACCTGGTACTGGTATGCCTGGGCGTAAGCGCCGGATTCGATGCCGTTGCCGCCATGAGGGAGGATGGCATACTGGACGAACTGCTCGCCCTGACATTGCGCCTCCGGTGTCTCGAAGACGCCCCAGTCGCCTAGCTCCGATACCGCCCGCAGCAGCGTAACGGCGATCGTGCCTGCATCGTCCTGCAGCACCTCGTATTCGTTCAGTCCTTGGTTGGCAATCGTCAAGCCGTGCTTGTGATCCGAGACACTGACGAACGCCTGCTGATGCTGGCAGTTGCTTGGATTCGTCCATTCCGGGGCCGGCTTCGTATCGCGCCGCGCCACCTCGAAGATCGAATCGACCTCATGCTGCTCTGCCCGAATGCCGGAGGGGAACAGCGCGCGCAGCCGATGATCCTGAGCCTGGTTGTTGAATCTCGTCTCCACCTGCACCATGCCGCTGCCTGCCTCCAGAATGTAGCGGGTCGTCAGGATGAGCGGTACCGTCTGCTCCACCCGCTGCGCGGTGCGCTCGGTGAATGGCACCATCTCTTTCTTCTCCACAGCGAACTGCTCATCCGCTCGCGCCGGGATGCTCCAGTGCAGCGTGCTCTCGATGACCGCGCGGGTGCTGCTCTGCTCCACAACCTGGCTTACCGCCCGCAGACCTTCAGTTGTCATGGCCGACTCGCCAGCAGGCTGGCGGTACACATATTCATTGCCTATATCGCCGGTATTCTCATACAGATTCAGGCTGCTATAAGTGCGCCCGCTCTGCTTGTCCAGCAGGGTAAGGGAGCCATTCTCCTCAACTGTAGCCACCAGTCTGCCATTTTCCATCATCAATCCACGAACCTGCACCGAATCGAACGGGACGAGCGTCCCGGAACACTTCGCCTTCGCGTCCGCGACGAGCGCATAGCTCGCGTAGCCCATCGAGGCAATGTCGGCCACATGCAGCGTCACCTTGACCTTGCGTCCCATGTAGGGCTGGCGGAAGCGATCCTTCGGCAGCTCGTAGCCGAAGTGCACGCCCAGATCCTCGATGTGTGCATCGACAAGCTTGCCCGCGTGGTCAAGAACACCCCAACTTGCGAGTGGCAGTTGCTCCAGCTCCCGAGCCAGTGCGCTTGGGGACGGGCCCTCAGGGAAATATTTCTTGGCCACTGTCAGCTCAGCCGACACCGTACCGCTACGCGCCCAGCCGGTCGTATTAAAGATGGTGAATACGGCGGCCTCCTTGCCCCAGGCAGCTACAGACGCTGTATCGATCGACTTGACGATCGCTTGCGCGCTCTGATCGATGATGCTCTTGGCAACATGACGGCTCTTGTCGAAGCGGGTGACCATCTCGCGATGCACCTCGTCCACCGAGCATCCGCAGATGCTGTCATGGGGATGATTCTGCATCAGTGTTTTCCAGCCGTAACGGAGCAGATGATGCGGGTAATCTAGGCCGCCGTCGATATGGGCAAATGCAGCCAGCGGCTCCGCCACCTTCTCCAGCAAGGTCTGCCCAAGCTGGTTCATCTGCTTCAGGTAGATACGAGCCGAAGCGGTGTTGACGAGTGTGCCCCAGCCGTCGGTACGCTGGCTGCGCAGCTCGCCCTCGATCGTAACGAGATCATCCGGCAGTTGTTGCTTGAGGGCGGCTAGATAATCATCGAAGTTGGAATGCTGGAACGTAATGTCCGGGTAGAGCTCGCGCGCGGTGCGGATCGCCTCGGACAGATCCGTCTGGATCGGCTGATGGTCGCAGCCGTTCATGAACAGGAGCTGTGGCGTAGAGGCGAAGCTCTCGGCCTCGGCCAGCTTCTGATCCCAGTAGCGCCGAGCCTCATCCTTGTCGGTAGGCGCCTCCATGCCATTGCAGTACCAGTTGGCAAACAGCACCCCAAGCACGCTCGAGCCGTCCGGCGATCGCCAGATCATCTCCGAATAGGGAGATTCATAGGTATCGGCTTGCCCGACCATATTGTTGAAGCCAGTCGGCTTGACGCCACGCCCGAAGAGCGCATTATCGATGCCCGCTTGCTGCAGGATTTGTGGAGCTTGCCCCATATTGCCGAACGAGTCTGGAAAATACCCCGTCTTCGAGATGACACCAAAGGGGGCGGCATCCCGATGACCAGTCAGCAGATTGCGGATGTTGGCCTCGCTGCTCGTCAAAAATTCATCCTGCAGCACATACCACGGGCCGATATGGATGCGTCCGCTGCGGATAAAGCCCTCGAGCTTCTCGCGCTGCTCGGGGCGAACCTGAAGATAGTCCTCGATGATGATCGTCTGTCCATCCAGGTGGAAATAGCGGTAATCCGGGTCATGCTCCAGCGTCTCCAGCAGCTTGTCCATCAGCTCGACAAGCAGGACATGGTGGTACTCGTAAGGCATGTACCATTCACGATCCCAATGAGTGTGAGAAATAAGATGAGCAGTCTTGGCGGTCGTCATGTTCAATTCCCTTTCTTGTTGGGCAGCGTCCGCTTGGCCACATTTGGCCATGTATGGGGAGTATATAGCCCTTAAATGATATATAAATATAATAATAGTATAACATATTAATTTTCAGCAAGACTTTAATTGAGATCATATATCATAATGATAACGGTGTGGCGAAACGCAGACTGGGGCGGTAGCTAAAAACAGCCATAAAAATAGGTCAGCCAGTTATCTGGCTGACCTGATCATACGAAGCTCCTCCGCAAGAAGGGGGGGGCGAGAGCATCAAAGCTCGCTACGAGCCTATTGTGCTGTCTGACGGGCTGCTCCGGTAGAGGCGCCCTGAACGAGCGCCGCTTGCAGCGTCGTTCGTTGATTGCTGGCTTCGCCCTTCTGCAACTGCAGCACATGCTCGAAGGCAAGGCGACCCATTTCATTCTGATTTTGGCGCATGTGCGTATAGCGGCTCAGGTCGCTGCTGTCGGGGGAGTCGAAGCAGATGATGGACAACTGCTCCGGCACAGACAAGCCAAGCTGCTGCGCGGCGATGTGCGTCAGCTCCGCCACCTCGTACTCGATAGCGAACACCGCTGTAATGTGCGGGTTGCGGCGCAGATGCTCCATGATCGCCTGGATGTCGCGGCTGCGGCACTCTTCATCGGGAACGCTCGGCAGCGTCGAGGTAATCGATTCGAGCCACAGCTCGCGGTCCACGATGATGCCTTGCTCGGCATGAGCCTGAATAAAGCCTTCAATCCGATCCTCGATAGTTGTGGTGTTCACAGGCGGCTGGGTGAGCAGGGCAATATGCTTGTGGCCGAGTCCAAACAGATGGCGCGCTGCGTCCTTGGCCGCCTCCAGATTATCGGTGCAGACGGATGCGGCGTTAATCCCTTTAAGGTAACGGTCAACCATAACGAGCGGGAACTGAGAGATCACCAGCTTCAAAATCTCTGCACTGAAAAATTCTCCCTGTGCCGGGAAGATGATCAGCCCGTCTACTCCCAGCTCCAGCAACTGGCGAATGGCCTCTTCCTCATGCTCGGGCTTGCCCAGCGTCCGTCGCAGGACGAGGAAGCAGCCGTTCGCGCGCGAGGCCTCCTCCATCGCATGAACCAGTCCGGTGCCATAGCTGTCGCTGAAGGTCGTGATGATTAAGCCGATCAGCAGCATGCCGCCGCGTGCTGCGCTTGCACTCACTGGCACTGCCGCGGCAGCAGGCTGAGGGACGGAGACGAAGGAGCCGCGTCCGGGCTGACGGACGATATAGCCGTCGGTTGCCAGCATCTCGAGCGCTTTCTTGCTGGTGATGCGGCTGACGCCGAACTCCTCGCACAGCTCCTTCTCCGATGGAACGCGATCGCCAACGGTGTATTGCTTCTTCTCGATGCGCTCGCGCAGCGAGGCAAATATCTGTTCATACATGGGCCTGGATGTGGATGGTGAATCATTGGACATGTTACAATCCTCCTGGAACTGCCAATTCTAGACCAGATCAAGGGCGAAATGGAATCATTGATGCAGTATTTATAATAATATATCATGATATATTCACTGTGTGAAGCCTATCTGTAGCTATTCTTGAATCAACTATAAGTGAAAAGGCGCAAGCCTTCTAACCTTCATTGCTTTAATAGCGCTCTCCTCATTAATGTTCGACACGAAGGCCATGTTAACCTGCTTCTATCCTCCGTTGCTTCATGGATGACACACGTCGTTAGAAGGCGTGAAAGCAGGATAGCAAGCGGTGCCAGCCGCAGCTAATTCGCTATTTGTGGTGGAAAAAAGGGGGGAATGTGTGTTAACGTTATAATTTAGTGAGTAATAATGGATAGGAGTTATTGGCATGTGGAATGTAAACAAGATGAATAGTAAACTGGCAAGCCCTAAATTTCAGGCTCGGCTCTGGTCCGAGATTACGGAAGGGCTGACTCTTGAGGAGGGCTTGTCCCGGTTGACCAAGGAGGAATTGGACAAGCTTCGCCAGAAGCTGGGGGTCAGGAACGCCAGCAGCCTTAAAAAGCCGGAGCTGATCGGACGGCTATGTGAAGCTGTGCCGGAGCTGCTGCACAAGCAATGGATGAGAATAGACAGCCATCGCTATGAGCTGCTTGCAAGAGCGGCCAGCCGCAATGGGGTGCTGGGGGCGGAGCAGATCGGGGTGTCTGAGGCGGCCTATTATCAGCAGCAGGGATGGCTATTTCCTGGCACGCTCGATGGCCGCAGGGTGCTGATTATGCCGCTTGAGCTGCGGGAAAGCGTGAAGGGCCTGAATATCCTGGAGCTGAAGCAGCAGCTTAAGCGCAATGACCAATGGCTGAAGCTGACCTATGGATTGCTCTATTACTACGGCCTCGTGAAGAAGGGCAAGCTGATGGAGCTTATTCGTGATTATATGAAGGAACCGCTTCAGGAGCTCGCATATCTGGAGACGGTTCTTGAATCATTAGACTATGTGCCGCAGTTCCAACCGACGAGCCTGGGCTGGGCGCACTGGCGATTGGTGGAGGAGGAGCATCTGCAAGCTATTCTCAAGGAGCAGGAGTCGCGTCCAAGTCTTGGGTACTGCGAGTTGCCGAAGGAACGCGTGCTGCAGGCGGCTGAATTCGGTTATGTGGAGACAACACCCGAGTTCAATGCCTTCGCCCAGTATATTCGAAGCAACTACACGCTGACGGCGGAGGAAGCCCATGAGATCGTGCTATCGTGTGTGTGGCGCATTCAAGAGGGGGCGGAATTCAACGAGATTATGTCCTTCGTTCAGAGCATGATTGAGATGGAGGATGTGCAGACGCTGGATGAAGTCATGGCCTTCCTGGTTGCGATCTTTAATTCAACGAGACAATGGGCGCTCAAGGGACATACGCCGAATGAAATTGCGGCGCGGAGCGGCAATGTGCTGCGGTCGCCAGTACCGGCGCAGCCAGCGGGCGAGGTATTCAGCCTGGAGAGCAGGAAGAAGGTCGGACGCAACGACCCTTGCCCTTGTGGAAGCGGCAAAAAGTTCAAAAAGTGTTGCTCGGCTTGAGGTGATCGTTATCGACGCTGCGGCCTGGGGTATGGTATGATGAAGCTCTGCGGTGCCTGTCCTGACAGGACGGACACGAGGAGCATGGAAGCTTTGTTAGAGTAGGCAAGGCGAAGCGGCCGCCTGCCCGTAAGGGGAGAGCTCGGTTTGCTGTGCCTTCAATTAGGGAGGATTAATCGCGATGAAGAAGTTTAGTTTAATACTATTGGCTGTATCCCTGTTCACAGTCATGCTGGCTGCCTGTGGAGAGAAGCCCGAGAGCGGGACGGGAACCACGGGAGCTGCAGGAGAGGGAGCCAGCAAGAAGCTGGTCATCGGAATCGATGACAAATTCGCTCCGATGGGCTTCCGGGACGATAATAATGAAATTGTCGGCTTTGACATTGACTATGCGCGTGCGGCAGCCGAGCAGATGGGCTACGAGGTGAAGTTCCAGCCGATCGACTGGAAGGCGAAGGAATCGGAGCTGAACAGCAAGCGCATCGATCTGATCTGGAACGGCTACACCATTACCGAGGACCGCAAGCAAAAGGTGCTGTTCACCAAGCCGTACCTGAAGAACAGCCAGGTGGTTGCTGTGCTGGAGGGCTCGGAGATTAAGGCGATTCAGGATCTGGCTGGCAAGGAAGTCGGTCTGCAATCGTTGTCCTCGGCATCGGATGCGCTGGAGAGCAGCCCGATCAAGTCGGAGGTCAAGGTGTCGGAATATGCGGACAACGTTCTTGCACTGAGCGACCTGAAGAACGGACGCACGCAAGCCGTCATCATCGATGAAGTGGTAGCCAGATATTATATGTCCAAAGAGCCAGGCGTATATAAACTGCTGGACGAGGCGCTATCGCCCGAGGAGTATGGGGTAGGGGTACGCAAGACGGATGAAGCGCTGCTTAACGAGCTGCAGGCTGCACTGGATGCATTGAATGAGAATGGCAAGGCGGCGGAAATCTCCGTGAAATGGTTTGGCGAAGACAAAGTCCTGAAATAGGTGTGAAGCGACGATGAATGTGGAATATCTGGTCAAAATATCCAAACCAATGCTGGAGGGCGCAGGCACAACCATCAGCATGTTCCTGATTGCGATTGCCCTGTCTGTGCCGCTCGGCTTTCTCTTCACCCTGATGGCGCAGAGCCGCATTAGAGCCGTAGCCTGGTTCGCGCATAGCTATATCTATGTGATGCGCGGTACGCCGCTGCTGCTGCAACTGCTGTTCATCTGCTTCGGTCTGCCGATGCTGCCAGGTGTAGGGGAATATCTGGTCTTCGACCGCTTCCTAGCGGCCTGTATCGGCTTTGTTCTCAATTACGCGGCTTACTTTGCCGAGATCTTCCGCGGCGGCCTGCTGTCGATCGACAAGGGGCAGCATGAGGCGGCGCAGGTGCTTGGGCTGAGCCGTTGGCAGACGACGACCAAGGTCATTATGCCGCAGATGTTTCGGGTGGCGCTGCCTGCTGTGGCAAATGAGTCGATTACGCTGGTGAAGGATACAGCGCTGCTGTATGCGGTCGCTGTGCCGGAGCTGCTTCATTTTGCGCAAACAGCAGTGAACCGTGATGCGTCACTGACGCCTTTTATAGTTGTGGGCATTATCTATCTATTCATGACGCTTGTGCTGACGCTGTTTTTCAAGTTTTTGGAGAAACGATTCAAATACGAGTAAAAGGACTGGCGAAGGATGAGTTTGATTCAAGTGACCAATCTTAAAAAATCGTTCGGCAGTCTGGATGTACTGAAGAACGTCAGCTTTGAGATTCGCAAGAACGAGGTTGTCGCCGTCATTGGGCCATCCGGCTCAGGCAAAAGCACGATGCTGCGCAGTCTTGTCCACCTGGAGCATATCCACGGCGGCAGCATCCGCATCGGCGACCGCTACCTGGTTCAGGACGGCAGATATGCCTCCACGCCGCAGATCAAGTCGATTACCTCCGGCATGGGCATGGTATTCCAGCATTTCAACCTGTTCCCGCATCTGTCGGTGCAGGATAATCTGGAGCTTGCGCCGCGCACGGTGCAGAAGCGGCCTGCGGCAGAGGTGCGCGAGCGCAGCAAGGAGCTGCTCTCTAAGGTTGGCCTGGCCGACAAGGCTGATGCTTATCCAGCAAGGCTGTCCGGCGGACAGAAGCAACGGGTAGCGATCGCTCGGGCGCTCATGCTGAATCCGGCGATCATGCTGTTCGACGAGCCCACCTCTGCGCTTGACCCGGAGCTTGTAGGCGAGGTGCTGCGCGTCATCAAGCAATTGGCTGAGGAGCATATGACGATGGTTATTGTTACGCATGAGATGGGCTTTGCTCGCGAGGTAGCTGATCGGGTGCTCTTCATGGATAATGGCGAGGTTGTGGAGGAAGGGCCGCCGAGTCAATTGTTCGCTAACCCTCGGCATGAGCGCACGCGCAGCTTCCTGAACCGTGTCGTAACGGTCTAGAGAGCGTTCGTGCATTGCTCGAAGCTAGTGGGAACGTGACATTCCGATGGGGGAGGAGAGGCTGCACGATGAATTATCCAGCGACATGGCTGCAAGGAGCTTCGCGCGGCGAGGTGATCGCCTGCGAGCTGCGGCTGCAGGTGATCAAGGGGCAGCTTCGGCCTGGCGAGGTCATCTCCGAGAATCGGGTGGCGGCTGATTTTGGCACAAGCCGCTCCCCTGTCCGGGAGGCGCTGCGTGCGCTGGCGGGAGAGGGGCTGATCCGTCTGGAGCGCATGGGGGCGATCGTGCTCGGACTGAACGCACAAGACCGAGCCGAGCTGTATGACGTTCGCTATCT
This sequence comes from Paenibacillus sp. J5, assembly GCF_054955055.1. Taxonomy (NCBI): domain Bacteria; kingdom Bacillati; phylum Bacillota; class Bacilli; order Caryophanales; family Paenibacillaceae; genus Paenibacillus; species Paenibacillus sp. J5. The sequence goes on from NZ_JBUEDD010000017.1 coordinate 51,766, forward strand.
GATCGAGAGCTTCGTGCAGGAGAGGATTGCCGACAATTGCCCGCCGGAGCTGCTGATACAGCAGCAGCAGCGCATCGACCGGATGGAGCTGGCTGCGAAGCATAGGGATGCGGTGGAATTTGCCTATCTTGACTTCATGTTTCACGAGACGCTGGTGGAGTCGGCAGGTCATACTAGAATGCGGCATCTGTGGAACAGCATTTCGCAGCTTGTGATGGCGGTTATGCTGGTGACGACGGAGAGCCTGTTCACTGAGGGCGAGGCCAGATTGGAACGGGTCATCGACAAGCATCGGAACTTGCTGGGGGCATTGGAATCGGGAGACAAGGAGCAGGTATTGCTTGTGGTGAGGGAATATTTTGCCGATTCACAGCGCACACTGAGCGCTACATTGAGCTGACGGGATAGAGTACTGCAAGGTTAGGTCTGCTATTCTATAGCGAAAGATTTTTCGCAGCTTCAACTTGTCGACAAGTACACCGATGTACAATAGGGGAAGCGAGAGTAGGGAGCAGGTAGACATATAAGCGGCGGAGGTACTGCGAAGCAAGCTCGGTGCTCCGTGCACAATGGGCAGATGGTAGTCAGGTGGTGGGACTGATGGTAGAGCAGTTGGGGGAAACCATAGAATGAATGCGGGAAGGAATGAGGAGACGATGAAGGAAGGCACGAAGGAGAGCAAGAAGGAAAGCAAGAAGGCTGCCAGCTACATGATTGGCCTGGACATTGGAACCACGAGTACCAAGGCGGTACTCTTCCGACTGGACGGGCGCGTTGTACTGCGGACTGAACGTGAATATCCGCTCTATACAGAGGCGGCGGACAGTGCGGAGCAGAGCCCGGAGGAGATCTATCAGGCCGTGCTGTACACGATCGGACAGACCATGGCGCGCAGCGGTATCGGGCCTGATGAGGTATGGTTTGTAGCCGTGAGCGCAGCGATGCATAGCGTCATTCCCGTCGATGAGCAAGGAGAGCCGCTCATGCGCTGCTTAACCTGGGCTGACAACCGGAGCGCGGGCTGGTCCGAGTGGCTGAAGCAGCAAGCGGGCAGTCAAGCTCTCTATAACAGGACAGGGGTACCCATTCATCCGATGTCGCCGCTTACGAAGCTGCTCTGGCTGCGCCATGAGCGACCGGAGCTGTTCGCACGCACAGCCAAGTTCATCTCCATCAAGGAGTATCTCTTCTTCCGCCTCTTCGGCGACTACGTTATCGATCATTCGATGGCCTCCGCGACCGGTCTTCTCCATCTGGAGCGGCTGGAATGGGACGCTAAGGCGCTAGAGCTGGCGGGCCTTGCACCGCAGCAGCTATCGCGGCTCGTGCCGACGACCTATCGCATGGAAGGCATGAATCGTCACGCAGCGGAAGCGATGGGTCTGGCTGCTTCCGTGCCGTTTATCGTTGGGGCAACGGACGGCGTGCTGTCCAATCTGGGCGTGAATGCGATCGGGCCGGGAGTCGTCGCCGTAACGATCGGCACCAGCGGCGCAATCCGTACTGTGGTGGATCGTCCGATGACCGACCCGCAGGGGCGCACCTTCTGCTATGCATTGACGGAGCAGCATTGGGTGATTGGCGGGGCGGTTAATAACGGCGGCATGCTGCTGCGCTGGGCACGCAATGAGCTGGCTGCGCCGGAGTGCGCGGAGGCGCAGCGCCTTGGCGTGGATGCTTACGATCTAATGACTGCCCAGGCAGAGAGGATTCGCCCTGGCGCGGACGGACTGCTGTTTCACCCGTATTATACCGGAGAACGGGCTCCGCTCTGGAATGCCGATGCGCGCGGGTCATTCTTCGGACTTACGATGCGCCATACGCGCGCTCATATGATTCGAGCGGTGATGGAAGGTGTTCTCTTTAACCTGTACACGGTGCTGCAGGTGATGGAGGAGCAGATGGGGCAGCCGATTCGCTTGATGGCTACGGGCGGCTTCGCCCGCTCGCCACTGTGGCGGCAGATGATGGCCGACATCTTCGACCAACGGGTCATCGTGCCCGAGAGCTTCGAGAGCTCCTGCCTGGGCGCAGCAGTGTTGGGATTGTATGCGATGAGGCATGCTGACACATTAGAGGCTGTCTCTGGTATGGTGGGGGAGACGCACGCTCATGAGCCGCAGCCAGAGGCTGTCTTGATGTACCGCGAGCTGCTGCCGATCTATACCCGCCTTGCCGGCAAGCTGGAGGCGGAATATGCAGCGATTGCGGCCTATCAGCGCAAGTGGAATGCATAAAGGGAATTTTAAGTAATAATTAATGATTTGGAACGGGAAATGTAAAGGCATATCCGCTATAATGAATGTAGTCGAGCAGAGGACTGCTGCTAGATAGCCGAATTTATAACAAGGAGACGAGCTAATTTGGGTACTGCCACAACACCGCTGCGCAGAGACAATATTCCGCAGTTGCAGATTGTTAGAGCACTCTGCATTATTGCTGTCCTGTGCGTCCATTCCACGTCATTTGCAACATTGAACATGAAGGAATCGGGCTATTTTTTCGCTTACAACTTCGTCAATATCTTCATGAAATACGGAACGCCCTCGTTTATTTTTCTGAGCAGCTTCGTTCTGTTCTACAATTATTATGAGCGTCCGATGACCAAGGAGCTGGTGGGCGGCTTCTATCGCAAGCGGCTCAAATATATTCTGGTGCCGTATTTCATGTTCTCCGTCATGTATTACATTATCTCGTATATTCTGAATAACCGTGACTTGGGCGTCATCGAGACGCTGCAGCATTTCGGCATTCAACTGCTGACGGGCAAGGCCTGGACGCATCTCTATTTCGTATTCATCAACAGCCAGTTCTATCTGTTCTTCCCGATTGCACTGCTGCTGCTCAAGAGCAGCAGGACGCTGCTGAAGTGGAGTGTGCCGATCGGGCTGGCGATTCAGTGGGGCTTCGTCTTCATGAACAAGTTCTACTGGCAAGTAAAGTATCCGGGAAGCTGGATGTTCTCGTACATGTCGTACTTTATGCTGGGCGCATTCCTGGGCAGCTTCTTCCCGCAGATTAAGGAATGGATCATCGCCAGTCGCGAGAATGCAACCGTCCCGCGCGTCATCTTCTGGGTGGTGCTATGGGCAGCCTGGCTGACAGCGGCGCTGAGTCATGTCAACATCTATTACCAATCCCGGATTTATGGGACAAGTTATAATACCACGCTGTATGAATTTCTCTGGAATGCCCATACGTATCTGGGCACCGTCGTATTGCTGCAGATTGCCTTCTTCGTCTACCGGCATTGCTCGCCGGTGCTGGTGAAGTGGATTAGTCAGCTCGGCGCGCTGTCATTTGGCATCTATCTGATTCACCCGTTTTTTAACTTGATCTACCGCAATTTCCCACCGACAACGGGCAACTCGATGCTGATTCATCTCTGGTATGTAGGCGGCTTTTTCTTTGCGCTGATTCCGTCCTGGATCGTCGTTAGCCTGGTCATCAGGTATGTGCCGTTCTCCTGGATGATCTTCGGCAACTCTCCGGCACGCAAGCCGAAGGCGCAGACGGGTTAACTGTCAGGGGCAGAGGCGGCGGAGGCGGCTTCGGCAGCCGCTGGCATAATGAGTCCATAGCGTGCCAGCGACTTGGCGGCCGCCTCCAGCATCCGCCGCTTGAAATAATCGCCCTCAATGACGCGCACGCGCATCCCGAGGAAGCGGATTTTGGAGAGTACATATTCGGCCTCATTGCCTGGGAACAGCAGGGTGATGCGATAGGTGCGATGCTCCGCATTGTAATCTACCGTCTTCTCGAAGCAGGAGAAGGCATACAGGATGCGGGATAGCTCCGGGTTGTAGAGGGGAGGTACCTCCAGCACCGCCTGCTGCTTGCGCTGTTGCAGGGTGCGGGTGATCCACTCAGCCCATTGATCGGCACGGTCTGCGGGCAGGGGGACCTCATGGAGCGACACGATATGATCCAGCCTGGTCGCCATCAGCGACCGTCTCCCGCGGGTACGCAGCCACAGCAGCGACCATTCCCGCTTGACCATGGAATATTCCAGCTTATAGGGGAAGCCCTGCTGCTCTCTTGTCATCTGTCCATCGCGCAGACGGCAGATCATCCTGATCCCTTGGCGACGCATAATGATATGGCGGAGCGTTCGGAGCTGCGGATGGAAGACCGCGCCCTGAGCGCTCTTGGCCTTCTCCATGATGTGGAGCGGCAGGTGATTGTCCGGCTCCTGCTGCAGAAGTGTCTGTAGCTTAGCCAATGTTCCAGCTTCGAAGGCGCCTGCGGCGACAGGGTCGGCAAGCATCGATTTCAGCCATGAGCGCTCCTGCGAGGTGATCGTATAAGCGCCAGCCTCGTCCAGGCGGGATAATAACTGGTAATTAAATACCTTCTCGAACAGACTCATAGTAGGTATACAGCTCCTTCCATTCCTCGATCAGTTGATTGCGCAGCTCGCGCGGCTCCAGCACCTCGCAGCTAGATCCGAAGCTGCGCAGCCACGGCTTGATTTCAGTGATGCCATTCACGGTAATTTCGTAGAGGAAGCCGTCCTCGTCCTCCTCCGTAATGGTTCCCCATTGTCCCTGCAGCAGCACCCGGTTCTTCACGAAGTTATGTCCGCCGGGCTCAGGCAGCGGGTTAAAAAACCTCACCCGAACGCGCACTGGCGCACCTGTGTCGATCAGCCAGCTATAGCGCATCTTCTCCACGAGCTCTGCCTGCTTGTACGCGAAGAACTCTTCAGTGACGGGAGAGGCTTCCTCGATCTGGGTCAGTCCCTCCATCCGAAACTTCATGATGCCGCGGCGGCCATTGAAGCCGAGCAGATACCAGCGTCCATATTGATGGTCATAGACAACCCGGAGCGGCAGTACCATCTCCTGATATCCCTTGCTCTCCCGCTCGAAAAGCGGGTTTGTATTCTGCGAGGCGTAGCTCTTGGCGGACTTGGGTGAAAAATAGAGAAAACGAAGCCGCCTGCGCTGCTCGATCGCCAGGATGACCATCGGAAGATGAGCCTCGTCGAGAATACGGGAGTGGTAATGGTACTTGTACCAGAGCGTCTCATTCCAGCCGGGGGCGGTCTCATCATGGGCGCGCAGCGCCTTCTTCAAGCTCTCGCGCAGCAGATAGCCCTGAACGGATGGAATCTGCGTGTTCGCCATGATATCAACGAAATCGTACAAATCAAGCTGCTCATCAGGCGTCAGGTTCGTAACGATCCGTCGATCCAGCTCATACCGATAGGGGCGCGTGCTGTCCGTCTTGCGTATGACCCCGACCTCCTCCAGATATTTCAGATCGGTTCGGATCGTCTTCTCATCCGGCGCGGTCAGCTCGGCGGGAAGCTCGGCACAGCATTGCTCCAGCAGCTCCAAGGCGGTCAGCGGAGCCTCCTGCAGTGCGGCAACGAGCAACGACAGCCGATGGCTCTCCGATTCCTTGAGCGACCGGGCACGGAACAGGAACAGCAGGATCGGATCAGCCGATTCGTAATAGCGGAATTGCAGTTGCTCCGCCAGGTCCCGTCCTGGCTGTCCGGGCAGCTCCTGCGGGCTATGGATGGTCTGAACGATATCCTTGAGCCGCCGCAGCGTCTTGTCAAATGTATGTACGGAGATGCCGAGCCGCTGCGCATATTGCTGCCTGTTGTAGGCCCCGCCGGTCAAGGCCAGCAGCCGCAGGAACTGAATCTCCTTATCAAAGCTTTCCTTAGCCATGAAGCGCCTCCTTATAGATGTATGGACATGAAGCTACTGGGAAGATGTATAGTAAGGACGATGGTCGCAGCATACAGGTTGCAGTCAAGACCAAATACATCGCTATACTTGCACCCTGTTCAAATGGTCACAGCCAGACGATGATAGAAGCAACGACGATCATCAAGAAAGAGGAGTGGGTTCCATGTCTGCAACTACGATCGAAGCACGCATTCAAGCGGCGCTGCGGCAAATTGAACAGGAGGAGCAAGTACGCATCGTCTACGCCTGTGAATCCGGCAGCCGTGCCTGGGGCTTCCCGTCGCAGGACAGTGATTACGATGTCCGTTTTCTCTATATTAGACCGGTGAGGAGCTATTTGTCGATCTTTGAACGCCGGGATGTTATCGAGCGTCCGATCGATGATCTTCTGGATATAAATGGGTGGGACCTGCGCAAGGCGTTGCTGCTCTTCCGCAAGAGCAATCCACCATTGATGGAGTGGCTGCAATCGCCGATTCGCTATGTTGAGGTGGGAGGATGTGCGGAGCGGCTGCGCATGCTGTCTGAGCAGATATTCTCTCCGAGGGCGGCGATGTATCATTACTTGCATATGGCACAGGGGAATTTCCGTGATTATCTGCGAGGCGATCAGGTGAGGCTCAAAAAGTATTTCTACGTGCTGCGCCCGCTGCTGGCTTGCGGGTGGATGGAGCGTAACGGAACGTTGCCTCCGCTTGACTTTGGCGAGCTATGCGAGGCCTTGGTGGATCGAGGCAGCGAGCTGAGGCTTGCGCTTGATCAGCTCCTGCAGCGCAAGCTCGCAGGCGAGGAGCTGAGTCAGGGGGCGCGCATTGAGCCGATTCATGTCTATATTGAGGAGAAGCTCCGTCATTACGCGCAGCTTGCTGGTGATATGAGCGGCTCGCCAGTCCAGGCGGATGAGCAGCTCGATACGTTGTTCCAGGAGACCATCCAGGCCATGTGGACGTAGCAGCTTCAATTAGAGACGTTATAGAAAGACACCTTGAGCGAGCTGTAGGGCACGCCTAATAGAGAGGTGCGCCAGGCCCCCTCTCTATTAGGCGTATAGTTGAGCATTAGCGGCAGCACTCAGCAGGCAAGCATCGCTTGCCACTGCCGAATGCGCTAGCATATCAGCTCCAGTGCAATTTCAGTTAGTTGCCCAATGTAACATTATCTACATAGACAGCCGTTGTGCCGGATGAGTTGGAGGCGCCGATGAACTGTACGCCGTACTCCTTAATGTTGGCTACATCAACTCCTGCAAGGTCAAGCGTCAGATTAATCTGTCCGCCCGCGCCGATCGTCGCCCAGCCGCTATCCTTCCAGGCATAGCTGCTGCCATGCTTCACATACAGCTTTACGCCAAGGCCTGAGCCATAGTTACCCCAGGAAGCGCCCTTGACCGTCGCTTTCAGCTTCGTGTTGCCGCTGAAGCTAGTGTTGCCGCTCTTGTACAGATAGTGCCCGCTTCCAGACGACATCGTAATATCTGCTTGCAGGGAACGGGTACCCTGCGAGCTCCATGCGGTTGTGGACCATGGCCCACCTACAATCGTGCCACCGCTCCAGCCTTCAGTGCCGGACTCGAAGGTTGCAAGCGTGGTGCCGCCACTACCAGGATTGCCGGGGTTACCGCTATTGCCTGTCAAGTATTGACGCAGCCATTGCATCGCAGGACGCTCGGCGCCAGAGCTTGTAATCAGGTGAGTTCCTGGCTCCCAGGTCTGATTCTCGATATAGCCCCACAGCGTAATGCCTTTTACCGAAGGATGCTCCCACAGGACAGGGAATTTCTGTTGGTAACGAGCCAGTTGTTGGGAGTCGTTGCCCGTCATATCCAGCTCGGATACGTAGATCGGCAGACCCGTTGCACCCAGTGCGTTCAATACCGAATTCATCGTACTGACCGATACATTGTTCATATTGAAATGGTGAGCCTGGATGCCGATGCCATCGACCAGACCTCTGGCCTTGAGCAGGTTAATAATCTGAATGTATTGCTGTGCCTTGTTCGGGTCGCTAATAATTCCGTACTCATTAATCAGCAGCTTGGAGTTCGGGAATAAGGCTCGAGCTTGTTGGAAAGACCAGATGACCCAGTCCCAGCCAGTCGCACCGTCTCCACCGATCGCATTGCGGAAGGATGGTTTGGCGTGCAGCGGCTCGTTAACGACGTCGATATATTCCGATTGTCCGTAACGCTGGGCAGCAGCCTGCATCCACTGCAGCACCTCAGCCCGTTGATCGGCCGCCGACAGTCCTTTTACCCAGTTAGGCTCCTGGCTGCCCCAGATGAGCGTATGGAACTTGAATGGCATACCGTTGTTGCGAGCATAGTTGTAAGCCATGTCGGCTTGTCCCCAGTTCATCACATTCCGTGTGCCCTCTACAGCACCCCATTTGGTGGAATTCTCAGGCGTCACCTGATTCCAATACGTTCCGAAGTTGGAGGGGACACTGCCTGCGATAATATTCCCCAGAAATTTATTGCCCGTTGCCAAGCCCGCGTAGGCGGATTGTGGAGAGGCAAAGGTGAGCACGGAGCAGAGCATTGCTAATACAGTGAACCAAATGACATATCTGTTTTTTTGTCGTTTCATGTAAATCAGCCCTTTCTATCCTGGTTATGTCAGTGGGCCTCTCGTCTTCTCCCTATCCCTTCAAGCTCCCTCCTTCCACTTCTGTTAAAATCGCTTTCATTTCATATTATAATAATAAATGTCATTTTGTCCTACTATAAAAACTATAGATTTTCTTTAAAAATATCGGTTCCTTCCAAGGGAGAAGTGAACGATTGGGGTACGCTGAACGTAATCATTCATGTAGAGTCAATCAGAAGATCAATCTAATGGGCTGCGCTTCGCAGAGATATGGGGATGGGAAGGATGGAAGAACACGAGCTAATCAAGGCCGCCCAGCGCGGCGATTCGCTGTCATTGTCGCTGCTGTTCCGCGATCATTATACACGGCTGGTTAGCTATCTACGCAAAGTGACGATGCATCCGCAGTTAGCTGAGGATCTGGCCCAGGAGACGATGCTGAAGGCGATGGAGAAGATCGGGCTATATAATGGAAGCTCGAAGTTCTCCTCCTGGCTCATTACGATCGGCACGCGCCTGTATATCGATTATCTGCGCCGTCGCAAGCGAGAGCAGGCATGGCAGGAGCAGCAGCAGCAGGCGCTGCGTCGTATGCGCTGGCAAGCTCAGGCGCACGGAGATGAATGGCCGCATCTGCTCGATGCGCTCGCGCAGATGCCGGAGGGGATTCGCATCCCGATTGTACTCAAGCATTATTATGGTTATACCTATGAGGAAATTGGGCGTATGCTGGACATTCCGGCCGGAACCGTCAAATCCAGGGTATCCAATGGAATACTGGCATTGCGAAAGGAGCTGACGGACGATGAGCAAGGATAATGCGAAGAGCGGCACACCGCACAGGAGCGGCGACTTGCCAGAAGCGGTAACTGGGGTAGAGGAGGAGCAACGGATTCGGCAGCTCCAGTCGGATATGGAGCGTATGGACAGTTGGCTGCCTCCCGTCCCGACAGAGCTGAGCTGGTTCGAGGCGCAGGTCGCCGAGAATGGACAGCGGCTGCGCCGCAAGCGAAGAAGGGAATGGCTGTTCTTTTTGCTGGTTGCGGCTGTTTTGCTCGGCGGGCTGGCTACTGCGCTGGCGGAGGATGCGCGTTACCTGATCTGGGTGCAGGTTGCAGGGCTGGCCTTAGCACCGGTGTTGATATATACCGAGCTTAGGAAGAGGGAGGGGAAGAGGGATGGGGACTGAGCTGAACGCGCTCGTGATTGTCACGGTCGTTACCATATTGCTGCTGCAGGGAAGCTGGATGTTTCGGGATGCAGAGCGCAGAGGCCATAACAAATGGCTGTGGGGACTGCTTGGCCTGGTTCAGTTCCCGACCTATCTGCTCATCTATCTCTATTTCGTCAAGCGGAAGGGGAGGAAGGCATGATTCGGCTAGAGGAAGTAAGCAAATCACTGGGTGGCAAAACTATTATTGACCGGGTATCCTTTACCGTCCCGCAGGGAGAGATCGTCGGGCTGCTCGGACCTAACGGGGCAGGGAAGACGACGATAGTGCGGCTCATTCAAGGGGTGATCTCGCAAGATGGCGGTTCTATATCGGTGGATGGGAAGGATGCGAGGCTGCAAGGCAATGCCATCCGACAGATGAGCGGTGTCGTGACCGAGAGTGCTGGCTTGTACCCGGATATGACAGCGGAGGAGAATCTCCGGTTCTTCGCCCGCATCTACGGCGTAGAGAAGGAACGGGAACGCATCGGCAGCCTGCTCCGTCAAGTCGGGCTGACCGAAGCGAAGGACAGGCGAATCGGGGGATTCAGCACCGGGATGAAGAAGCGTCTGGCGATTGCCAAGGCGCTGCTGCATCGACCACGGCTGCTGTTCTTGGATGAGCCGACCAATGGGCTTGACCCGGACGGGATTCGGGAGATTCTGACCTACCTGGAGCAGATGAACCGCGAAGAGGGGACAACAACGATCCTCTGCTCGCATGTGCTGCACCAATTGGAGAATGTATGTGATTCCTATCTGTTCCTGGAGCAGGGGCGCATCATCGAGCAAGGAAACCTGGCAGAGCTTGAAGGAAAGTACGCAGCGAGCGTGGTGCTTCATGTGGAGACGGGCGCAACGTCAAATGATGCACGATTGCCGTCAGCCTACCGCCCAAGGGCAGTGGGGGACGGACGGCTTGAGCTGACGCTTCCGGGACGGGATCAGATCCCTGAGCTGCTGCGGCTGCTATTGTCCTATACCTGGGTGCATTCAGTTCAGATCGTCAACCGCAGCCTGGAGTCTATCTATTTCGAAGTGAGGCGAACCTATAATGAACAATAGAGTTGTTCGGGCGATAGCTGTGAAGGATATGACCTCCATCTGGCGCACCAGCAAGGTGTGGCTCGGCCTGGTGATCCTGCCGCTGCTGCTTGGGGTTATATTTCCCACAGCGATGGCTGCGGCCGGCCGATGGATGGACATCAGCACACTGAGCGGAGGCAGACTCAATGAGCTGCTGAAGCAGCTTCAGGGAGTGGAGCTGTCTGGCGGGTCGCTGTCTACATTGAATCATCAATTCATTGACTACATGCTGAACTATATGTTCATTCCTATCTTCATGCTGATCCCGGTTATTAACGCGATGATGATTGCGGTCAACAGCTTCATCAGCGAGAAGGAGCGGCGCACGCTGGAGAGCCTGCTATTCGCGCCGATCGAAGTGAAGGAGCTGTTTCTGGCCAAGCTGCTCGCCGCCTTTATTCCCGCTTATGGTTCCGCGCTGTGCAGCTTTGTCCTCTGTAGCATCTCGGTCAACTTGATCGTGTATCCGATGTTCGGCAGCCTGATGCTGGTTGGAGCCAAGTGGCTGCTAATTATGTTATGGGTCATTCCGGTGTTCACCATCACGGCTATCCTCTGCAGCGTACTTGTCTCTGCGCGCGTTCGCAGCTTTCAGGAGGGACAGCAGGTGGCTGGCATCATCGTGCTGCCGATCATCGGGCTGATCGTCGGACAATCATCGGGCGCAGTTGTGCTCAGCCCACTGCTGCTGGCGCTGCTGGGTGCTGTGCTGCTCGTTATCAATGTAGTGCTCCTGCTGCTCATTGCCCGCATGAATGACCGCGATGTGCTGTTCGAGCGTCAGGTGCATTAGCAGCAGAGAAGCGACCGCTCCTCTGCTGCAATATCCTTACCTCCGCTTCAATGCAAATAGCTCGCATTCATCCCGCTGGTGATAGCTAAGATCGCTCACTCCCGACTGGGTGACGATCAAGCTGTCATCGTAGCGGATGAGCAGTGCGCTTGATTCAATGAGCAGATCATCCTTGAACACGCGCACCCGCAGTTGCTCCTCGACTGCCTCCTGCAGCTGCGCATCGGTAGTCAATCGGTATTGTATGGCCATAGGTCAGGTACTCCTTCCAACTAATCTCGACACTTTCCTCTATTTTAACAAATTCAGAGGTGAAATTTAACAATAAAAGACGTGATGTGACACAAACAAGAGCGCCATGGGGATTTATCCTGGCGCTCTTAATGCTATAATTCGAGTAAGGGTAAGAAGCAGGACAAGAAGAGAATACTATCGCAAGGAGGATATGGAGACATGACATTATCGATACAGACGATACAGACGATATGGCCCGGCCTACAGTTGGGCTCCCTATATTGTGTAGGTCGCAATTACAAGCTGCATGCCGCGGAGCTGGGCAATGAGGTGCCGGACAGCCCGATGCTATTCATGAAGCCGCCCAGAGCCGCGGCGCCTATGAACGGGCAGACGATCGCCTTGCCGGGACGATATGGCGCGGTGCATTATGAAGCTGAGCTGGTCATTGCCATCGGCCGTGAATATGAAGCGGGCATGAAGGCACAGGAGCTGGTGACGGGCTTCGCCCTGGGGCTTGATCTGACGCTGCGCGAGCTGCAGGATGACTTGAAGCGCAAGCAGCATCCATGGTTGAAGGCGAAGGGCTTCAAGGGCTCGGCGCCCATGACGGCATTTGAGCGGATCGATGGGCCGGATGAGCTGGCCAAGGCGGAATTCTCGTTGCAGGTGAATGGAATTGAGCGGCAGCGCGGGCATATCGCAGACATGATCTTCGATCTGCAGACACTGGTGGATCATATCGGACAGCATTACGGATTAGGTGCAGGCGATGTGATCTTCACAGGAACTCCGGCGGGGGTCGGAGCCATTCAGGATCAGGATGAGATGGCGCTGTTCTGGGGCGATGAACGGCGGGGACATTGCCGGTTCGCAATCGAAGCATGAAGGATAGAGGAGGATGGCGATGACAGAGGAGAGCATCATTCGCTTCGAGAAGGTGACCAAGCGCTATGAGCAGGAGCCTCCTGTTCTGAAGGAGGTTAGCTTCGAGATCAAGCGCGGGCAGTTCTATACGCTGCTGGGCCCTTCCGGCTGCGGCAAGACGACGATTTTACGTCTGATTGCCGGTTTTATGGAGCCATCGGAGGGCAATATCTTGTTCAATGGCGAGCTGATTAACCGGGTGCCTGCGGAGAAGCGGCAAGTGAACACGGTATTTCAGGATTATGCCCTGTTCCCGCATCTGAATGTATTTGAGAATGTAGCCTTCGGCTTGCGGATCAAAAAAATGCAAAAGGATCAGATTAAGCAGAAGGTGACGGAGGCGCTGCGCTTCGTCAATCTGGCAGGCTACGAATCGCGGGAAATATCCGAGATGTCCGGCGGGCAGCGGCAGCGGGTAGCGATTGCCCGCGCGATCGTCAACGAGCCGGAGATTCTGCTGCTGGATGAGCCGCTGTCGGCGCTCGATCTGAAGCTGCGGACCGAGATGCAGGTGGAGCTGCGCGAGCTGCAGCGGCGTCTGGGGATTACCTTTATCTTCGTCACGCATGATCAGGAGGAGGCGCTGGCGATGTCGGACGAGATCTTCGTGTTGAACGAGGGAACGATCCAGCAGAGCGGCACACCGACGGACATCTATGATGAGCCCATCAACCGCTTTGTGGCGGATTTCATCGGAGAATCAAATATTGTGCCCGGCAAGATGCTGCGTGACTGCCTGGTAGAGTTCGCCGGGCAGCCGTTTGAGTGTGTGGACAAGGGGCTGCGCCCGGACGAGCCGGTCGAGATCGTCATTCGCCCAGAGGATCTGGAGATGGTGCCGCCTGAGCGGGGCAAGCTGAAGATTACCGTCGATTCTCAGCTATTCCGCGGCGTTCACTATGAGATTATCGGCTCGGATCATGCCGGCAACCGCTGGATGGTGCATTCGACCCGCAAGGCTGAGGTACATACGGTAACCGGACTCGACTTTGACCCGGAGGCGATCCATGTCATGCGGTTCGGCGAGTCGGAGGAGGAGTTCGACAGACGCTTGGAGGGCTATGCGCTGCAAGAGGACGGGAGAGCATGATGACGAGAGCGCGCAATATTTATCTAGTCCCTTATGTGCTGTGGATTGTGTTATTCGTCGTGGCTCCGATCGCTCTGATCGGCTACTATTCGCTGTTTGATGTAGAGGGCAAGCTGACACTGGGGAACTATGCGCGGTTTTTTACTCCGGTCTATATGAAGATGACGCTCAATTCGTTCTGGTACGCGCTGCTGGTCACCCTGTGGTCGCTCGTGATTGCATATCCGACCGCGTATCTCATTACGAGGACGAAGCACAAGCAGCTATGGCTGCTGCTGATCATCCTGCCGAGCTGGATTAATCTGCTGCTCAAGGCCTATGCCTTTATCGGCCTGTTTGGAACCTACGGGCTGGCTAACGGCCTGCTGGAGCTGATCGGTATCGGTACCCGGCAGATTTTGTTCACCGATTTCAGCTTTATCTTTGTATCGGTCTATATCTTTATACCGTTCATGGTGCTGCCCATCTATAATGCGCTGGAGGAGCTGCCGCCGTCACTGCTGGATGCATCGCGCGACTTGGGCGCTTCGGCCTGGACAACCTTCCGCCGTGTCATCCTCCCGCTTACGCTCGGAGGCGTCAAGGCGGGCTGTCAGGTGGTCTTCATCCCGGCCTTGTCGCTGTTTATGATTACCCGCCTCATCGCGGGCAATCGGGTCATTACATTGGGGACGGCGATTGAGCAGCATTTTCTTGTGACACAGGACTGGGGGATGGGGGCGACGATCGCGGTCTTCCTGATTCTGATGATGGTGTTGATTATGGTCGTTACCGGAGGACGGAAGACGAGGGGGGCCAAATGAAACGACAACTTAACTGGGGCCGGCTCTATCTGGTAGCGGTGTTCATCGTGCTGTACAGCCCCATTATGTACCTGACGTATTATTCGTTCAATAGCGGCGGAACGATGCGGGAGTTCGAGAGCTTCTCTCTGGAGTGGTACGGCGAGGTGTTCTCAGATACGCGGCTGCTCATTATTGTGCTCAATACGCTCGTCATCGCACTGCTTGCTTCGCTCATCTCTACGGTGCTCGGCATTGTCGGCGCGCTGGCGATCCGTCATGTAAGACAGCTTCGGAGCAAGCAGGCGCTGCTCTCGCTTAATAATGTGCTGATCGTCAGCCCGGATGTCATCATCGGCGCTTCGTTTCTGATTCTGTTCACGATGGCCGGCGTGCAGCTCGGCTTCAGCTCCGTCCTGATCTCGCATGTGGCCTTCAGCGTGCCGATCGTCGTGCTCATGGTGCTGCCGAAGCTGGAGGAGATGAGCCCGACACTGATTGACGCTGCCCGCGATCTGGGCGCGAGCCGCTGGCAGGTGCTGACGAAGGTGACGCTGCCCTTCATCAAGCCGGGCATCTTCGCCGGATTTTTCATGGCCTTCACCTACTCGCTGGATGATTTCGCGGTCACCTTCTTCGTCACAGGCAACGGCTTCTCTACGCTGTCGGTGGAGATCTACTCCCGCGCGCGCCACGGGGTGTCGCTGTCGATTAATGCGCTGTCGACTCTGCTGTTCTTGTTCACAGCGCTGCTCGTCGTCGGCTATTACTTCATTAGCCAGAAATCAGGCAACAAGCCGACTAATGCGGAGGTGGCACCATGAAGCAACTGCTGCGAATGCTGGCAGGCGTCATCCTGTTGACGGCTGTGCTGATGTATATGACCTCCTGGCTCAATGCCTCCCAAGGGTTCAAGGGCAGTGATACGCTGACCATCTACAACTGGGGCGATTATATTGACCCGGAGCTGATCGCACGGTTCGAGCAGGAGACGGGTATCAAGGTGATCTATCAGACCTTTGATTCCAATGAGGCGATGATGACCAAGATTGAACAGGGCGGTACCTCCTATGATGTGAGTATTCCTTCGGAATATGCGATCAGCAAGATGAAGGAGGAGGGGCTGCTGCTGCCGCTTGATCATCGCAAGCTGCCGAATCTGGCGAATATCGACAAGCGCTTCATGGATCTGCCCTTTGACCCGGGCAATGCCTACTCGGTTCCATATTTCTGGGGAACGGTCGGCTTGGTCTACAACCCGGAGCTGCTGGGCAACAAGGAGATTACGAGCTGGGCCGACCTGTGGGATGAAGGGCTGCGCAATCAGATCCTGCTGGTCGACGGTGCGCGCGAGGTGATCGGGATGAGTCTGAATTCGCTCGGCTACTCGCTGAATGATACGAATGAGGGGCATCTGCGCGAAGCGCTGGATCGACTGAATAAGCTCACCCCGAATGTGAAAGCTATCGTAGGCGATGAGATCAAGATGCTGCTTGCCGGTGAGGAAGCGGCGATCGGCGTCGTCTGGTCGGGTGATGCTTCGGAGATTATGAGTGATAATGAGAAGCTGGAGTTCGTGGTGCCGGAGGAAGGCACGAATCTGTGGTTCGACAATATGGTCATACCGAAGACCGCGACTAATATTGAGGGCGCACATCGATTTATTAATTTCATGCTGGACCCGGAGGTGGGTGCGCAAAATACCGAATATGTCGGCTATTCAACGCCTAATGCGGCTGCTCTTGCACTGCTGCCAGAGGAGATCAGAGAGGATGAACGTTTCTATCCAGATGCAGAGCTGACCTCGAAGCTGGAGGTATATGAAAATCTGGGGCGTCCGATGCTGGCGCATTATAATGAGCTGTTCCTGGAGTTCAAGATGCATCGGAAATAGCGGCTCTACTTGGTTGCATCCTGTGTAGGTGGACAATTGGGACATAGCTGCCCTATTCGGATGATGTCCTGTGTAGGTGGACAATTGGTGGGGATTTGTCTTTCAAATAGTGGACACTTGCAGTGCTGGAACGGCTGTCGTGTGGATTCTATATGTTGAAGGAGCAGGTGCTGCTAAGTCTACATGTGGTGGTATGCTGCGCCGAGAGCGTAGGGGTGGGCTATGTCCACCATTTGCAGGACATGTGTCTACTCCTGTTGGACATTAAGAAAGGGAGTCTTCATGCACATGGGCAGAAGGCTCCCTTCTTCGCGACTTGAGGTATGGCTGACAGGCATTCTCAATAGTCTCAGCATTTCCAAGCAGTCTCAGCAGTTCATCTCGGCTGTGTCTTCAAGCTCCGAGGGGAGCAGATTTCGCCGAATTCTCGTTCCGGGCAAGGCGCATTCTCGCAGGCGTACCGGGGGTACGACAAGAGCATGCAACGCAGCACGGGGCAATACGGCGGTGAATGATGCCCTTGCGCGGGTTAGAACACACGCCCTGGTACATTAACGTTCAGGCAGCCTAGCTCTCCAGCCAATGGCGGACGGCGAAGTCCATGGCTCTCTGGCGTTGTGCTGCCTCTACGGCATGTCCGGTGAACGGGTAGATCTCCAGATGCTTCTCGGCGGATGAGGCCGCGTGGTAGACCGGGAAGATCTGCTCCGGCATGCAGATTGTATCCTTCAAGCCCACCGACATGAGGAGCGGGGCATGCAGTCTGGGAGCCAGATGCACCATATCCACATCGTTCAGATGGCGCAGTACCGTCTCCAGATGCTGCGGATAGAGACGGAGAAACTGCTGCAGTTCGGTCAGGGAGCTTGTGGAATGAAATAGTCCGTAGTCGAGATGGCACAAATTCGGAATGTCAGCTATGGTCAGGCTGATCCGCGCATCGAGCGCAGATACGAGCAGCGACAGTCCACCGCCCTGGCTGGCGCCAAAGGTACCGACCCTTGCTGTGTCTACCTCAGGCTGTCGAAGCAGCCAATCGGCTGCACGCAGGGCATCGATTGCAACCGCGCGATAGTACGTCCGCTCCCGGTCGAGGATGCCCTCAGTGATCCAGCCCATCGTCATGCCGAAGCTGCTGCCGAGCCGGTTGCCGCTCTCTCCGCCTTGGCCGCGGACATCTACCGCGAGCACGCCGATCCCCAGGCTGATCCAGTAAGCCGACAGCTCCGGAGAGATCGGACCGCCATGGTAGCCTGGAAAGGCGATCAGACAGGGCACGGGCGCTTCGGCAGAGGCATGAAGCGGGAGCATCAGCCTGCCGTGGATAGGTGTATCGGCGAAGCCCTCATAGACGACATGATGCAACTGCATGCCCATCAGAGTCGGCTCCGGGCTTCGCTCTGCACGGTAGCCGCTGCCTGTCGCTTCGCGGGTAGCGGCTGCCCAATACTGCTCCAGATCATCCGGTGGCTTGGTGACAGGCCGGATAGCATGCAGCTCCTGAATGCGCCTGCTGATCGCATTCATTCGCCCTGCCTCCCCATCTGAGCGAAGGCAGCCTCAGCAGCAGTGAGGGTGGCCGCTATATCTTCATCGGTATGCGCCGTGGTCAGGAACCAGGCTTCATACTTGGAGGGAGCCAGATAGATGCCCTGATCGAGCATCAGGCGGAAGAAGCGGGCGAACTGCTCGCCGTCTGTATCCTGGGCTTCATCGTAATTCGTGACCGGATGCTGGCAGAAATGAGTCGAGAACGCTCCGCTAATCCGGTTGACCGTCAGGCCAATGCCATGGCGCTGGGCTGCCTGCAACAGTCCCTCGGTCAGTTGAATCGCCTGCTGCTCCATCTGCTGGTACACACCAGGAGCCTGCAATACCTCCAGACAGGCGATGCCCGCCGAGATGGACGCCGGATTGCCAGCCATGGTGCCAGCCTGGTAGGCGGGGCCCAGAGGAGCGACCTGCTCCATAATCTCCTTGCGTCCGCCATAGGCGCCGATCGGCAGGCCGCCTCCGATAATTTTGCCCAGTGCGGTCAGATCCGGCTCGATAGCGGCATGGTTGTCTAACGCTGCATACGTCTGCGAGCCGCCGTAATGGAAGCGGAATGCGCTGATCACCTCGTCATAGATGACGAGTGCCCCTGCTTCGCGAGTGAGCTGGCACAAGGTCTCCAGAAAGCCTGGCCTTGGCATGACCATGCCGAAGTTGCCTACGATCGGCTCGATCATCACCGCGGCTACCTCATCGCCCCAGCGCTCCAGAGCGGCCTTCAGGCTATCTGGATCATTATAAGGGACGGTAATGACCTCGCTGGCGATGCTGCTTGGCACGCCCGCACTGTCAGGGATACCGAGTGTAGACGGGCCAGAGCCTGCGGCGACGAGAACGAGATCTGAATGGCCATGATAACAACCAGCAAACTTAATAATCTTGCTCCGCTTCGTGTAGGCGCGGGCAACACGGATGGTGGTCATCACGGCCTCCGTGCCGGAATTGACGAAGCGCACCTTGTCCAGAGAAGGAATCGCTTGCTTGATCATGCGCGCAAGCGTAATCTCCAGCTCGGTCGGTGTTCCATACAGGGTGCCATTCTGAGCTGCGCGAACGATCGCATCCGTCACATGCGGATGGGCGTGACCGGTAATGATCGGGCCGAATGCCGCCAGATAGTCAATATAACGATTGCCATCGACATCCCAGAAGTGAGCGCCGCTGGCACGATTCATAAATACCGGAGCGCCGCCGCCGACGGCCTTGAAGGAGCGGGACGGACTGTTGACCCCGCCGACGATATGCTCCAGCGCCTCCTTATACAGAAGCGCGGAATGATTGCGTGGATTGAGTGTCATGAATATTAATCCTCCTAATCTTTAAGGCCATGTAGTTACAGCCATAAGCCGAACCGCCGCAAGGCGGAAGTCTGCCTTCATTCTAACAACTTTATCGCGGATTGTTAATAGAGAGCCCGGTGATGCGCGGGAGATGCCTCTCATGCATGACACAAAAACGCACCCTCCCTGATCCTCTTTAGATCACTTCGGGTGCGTCGTGTAACTATGACCGCGGCTTGGCTGCTGACGAGTTGCTGTCAGGCGCGGTGCCCGTAGCACCTGTGGTGCTCGGGTCTGTTGTCCCGCTCTGTTCGGCTGAGCCGGAAGCCGGACTGCCTGCTCCGCCGTCGGTGGCAGAGCCGTCTTGCTCAGCCTTGGCGGCTGCCTCCTCGGCTCGGGTATCCTTGCTTAGTTGCTCCTGAACGTAAGCGAGCACCTTCGCTTGGTCGCGCACGCCGAGTACGGATGCGCCGCCAACCTTCAGATCGTAGAGCAAGTCCATCGGCGGCACCTGTGCAGAGCCAGCCATCTGCAGGTTCAGTCCCAGTTGTCCGAGCTTGAGCATATCCTGAACCGTCAGGTTCGTCTCGATATAGTCTTGTACACTCTCCAATATTTCCTTCATTCGCAGCAGATTCCATGTGGATTGAAGCTCCTTCGCTACAGCCTCCATAAAATTGCGCTGACGCTCTGTACGTGTGAAGTCGGACATGGCATCGTGGCGGAAGCGCACATATTGGAGCGCCTTGTCGCCATCGAGGTGCTGCCAGCCTTTTTTGAGATCGATGTCATATCGATGGCCGTCGGCTTTGTCCGTGTAATGCATGTTCTTCTCGACTTCAAAGTCAATGCCGCCCATCGCGTCAATCAGCGATTTGAAGCCTTCGAATTCGGCATAAACGTAATATTGAATATCGAGTCCGAGCAGGTTGCCGATCGTCTTCATCGCCAGTGTCGGGCCGCCAAGTGTAATGGCGGTGTTGATCCGCTGCTTGCCGTACCCTGGAATATCAACATAGGTGTCGCGCAGCACGGAGAATAGATGTGCCTTCTTCGACACAGGATCAATCGATGCAATCAGGATGGAGTCGGAGCGGGCGATGCCGTTGCTATTCTCCTCCCGGCCATCTCCACCCAGCAGCACAATATTGACCCGTTCCGTGCCTTCCCACTTGGGCGGCTCGGTATATGAGGTTTGTTGTGTGAACTGTTCAAATCGGGATTCGCCCTGCGGCTTCTGAAAATTATCCAGCGCATTGTAGATGCCCAAGCCCTGGTAAGCCACAAATCCAGCGACTAGCCCCAGTGCGATCAACACACCATAGAGTGCCATCTTCCAAGGTTTCTTCATTTTCTTACCATGATTAGCAGACATCTTCGTTTCATCACCCATCCGTATATTCTTGAATTCAAAACGAGGCTCAGCTATAACAATTCAGATCAATGGGACATCCTAACGCTCCCTTGCTGCGCTCTTGCAATGCATGGCCTATATGAAGTAGACGTGAACCGGCAGAGAATTGTTCATTAAGCCTTGCCCTCCAGTACCGTTCATATCCAGCTCCATGCCCACATAAACCAATCCGCCAAGGTTGATACTTGAAATTATAACCGTCGCAGACTAAGCTTATAGATGGTTGTGAGCGATCCCTGCCCGGATGCCTGGATAGCTGCTTGCGTTACCCTATGGACTAAGCTTGCTCCTTGAGTAAGACAGCATACCATCATAGAATTATAAATTGCAAAGAGGTGTCTAAGCAAGTCATTTTCTATTATTTCAAACTATAACACAATTTCCCGGGAAATGTCGAAGCGAAGGGAGCAGAGAGCTTTTATGTTGGCAATTGATGTGCACAAGCTGCAGAAGAAATTCAACGTGCAGAAAAACCGCGAAGGCTTAGGCGGAGCGCTGAAGGATCTATTAAGAAGGGAATATACGGAGGTGGAGGCGGTCAAGCAGATCAGCTTCCAGATTCCGCAAGGAGAGATATGCGGCTATATCGGGGAGAATGGAGCAGGCAAGTCCACTACGATCAAGATGCTGACCGGCATCCTGGTGCCGACCTCCGGCAAGGTTGAGGTTGGGGGTTACATCCCCCATAAGGAACGGGAGAAGTTCGTGAAAAATATCGGGGTCGTATTCGGGCAGCGCAGTCAGCTATGGTGGGACATCGGCGTGATTGAATCATTTCAGCTACTGCGCAAGGTATACCGTGTACCGGAGGCTGACTTCCGCAAGCGGCTGGATGAATTGGTAGAGCGGCTGCAGCTTGGCGAGCTGTTGAACCGACCGGTGCGCAAGCTCAGTCTGGGGCAGCGGATGCGCTGCGAGCTGGTGGCGTCGCTGCTGCATAATCCGTCGATCCTGTTTTTGGATGAGCCGACGATCGGGCTGGACATCCTGGTGAAGACGGAAATTCGGGATTTCCTGATGGGATTGAACAAACAATACGGCACGACAATTTTGCTGACCACGCATGATCTGCAGGATATTGAGGCGCTGTGCTCGCGTGTCATTATGCTGGATGATGGGTCGATTATTTATGACGGCAGCCTGGAGCGGCTCAAGTCGAACTGGAGCAAGGGGAGAGAGATTCACTTCCAATTCGCTCATAGTGTGACGACCGGACAACTGGAGTCGTGGACATCGGGACTCAACGTGCAATGGAAGGTCGAGAACGGGCTGACCGCCAAAATGTGGCTGCCGCACGCCGTCAATGTGTCGGATGCGCTGGCTCGGGTCGTGGGCGCTGCAGAGATTCGCGACATTAAAATTCTGGAGACGAATACAGATGAGATCGTCAGGGAGATCTATCAGTCGGAGAAGGTGTCTTCATCATGAACAGCGCTTATCTGGACATCATTCGCATTCGATTTTTGACGATGCTGGCTTATCGAGTGAATTATTATAGTGGTATTGTTATTTATGCCATTAACATTGGCGCATATTACTTCTTATGGCTGGCGATCTTCGGGGATCAGGAGACGCTTGGCGGCTTCACGGTCGCGCAGATGACGACCTATGTGGCTGTCTCATGGATGTCGCGGGCATTCTACTTCAACAATCTCGATCGGGAGATTGCTAATGAGATTCGGGATGGCAGTGTGGCGATCCAGTTCATCCGTCCTTATTCCTATCTGCTGGTCAAGATGATGCAGGGTTTTGGAGAAGGGCTGTTCCGACTGCTGCTATTCATGGTGCCGGGGATGATCGTCGTCTGCCTGATCTTTCCGGTGACACTGCCGACGAGCGCAACGACCTGGCTGGTCTATCTGGTGATGCTGGCGTTCAGCTTTCTCATTAATACGCAGATTAATATGCTGACCGGGCTATTCGCCTTCTATGTGGAAAATAATGAGGGCATGATGCGGATGAAGCGGGTTATGGTCGATCTGTTCTCGGGCGTCATTGTGCCGGTTACTTTCTTTCCGGGTTGGTTAGAGGCCGTGATGAAATGGCTGCCGTTCCAGGCGATTACCTATCTGCCAAGCTCCGTATTCACCGGACGCACGGAGGGAAGCCAGGCGCTTCAGGTGCTGGGATTGCAGGCGCTGTGGTTTGTAGCGCTGCTGCTTCCGATCTGGTGGATCTGGAGAAGAGCGCGGAACCGTCTGTTCGTGCAGGGAGGATAAGAACATGTTCTATACACAATTATTTTGGGAATACTTTAAAAACTACGCCAAAACCCGTCTCACCTACCGTGCGGATTTCTGGATTGAGGTGCTGTCTGACCTGCTGTTCCAGGGGATGAATCTGATCTTTATCCTGATCGTGTTTCAGCATACGCAGTCGCTGGGGGGCTGGTCGCAGGCGGAGGTTGTGTTTGTGTACGGCTATTTTATGATTCCTTACGGCATCTTTACCACCTTCTTCAATCTGTGGAACTTCAGCGAGCGGTATATTGTCAAAGGGGAGATGGATCGCGTGCTGACTCGTCCCGCCCATAATCTCGGACAGATTCTGCTGGAAAATATGGACCCGCCCTCCGTTATCGGCTCGCTGGTGGGCGCAGCTATTATGTGGATTGCCGGGGCACAGCTTGGCTTGACCTTCGGTCTTGTCGATGTGCTGATGCTGGCGCTGCTGGTGCTTGGTTCTGTGCTGGTCTACGCAGGGATCTATATTTCAATTACGGCGCTGTCATTTTATTCGGACTCTCCGACAGGAATTGTGCCGCTGATGTATAATATTCAGAACTATGGACGCTACCCTGTGGGCATCTATAACAAGGTGATTCGATTCATTCTGACATGGCTGATTCCGTTCGCCTTTGTCGGTGTCTATCCCGCGTCTTATTTCCTGCAGCCGGGCAGCGGGCATGAGAGCTCGCTGGCACTGCTGACGCCGGTCATTGGACTCGTGTTCGCAGGCGGGGCGCTGCTGTTCTGGAACCATGGCGTGAAGCGATACCGCGGCGCGGGATCGTAGGGAAGCGAGGGAGTGGCGAGCAATACAACGGGTTGCCCGCACAGGAAGGTTACCAATTGAACGAATGGGAGGAAGCAGATATGGGCAATGAACTGAAGGCTGGGGAGACGGTGCCAGAGATCAGGCTGCCGTCCTCAAGCGGACAAGAGGTGGCGCTGAGCGATTTTCGCGGCAAGAGAGTTATTTTGTATTTTTATCCAAAGGATAATACGCCGACCTGCTCGCAGCAATCCTGCGCCTTCCGCGACGCCTATGGCGACATAGAGGGCAGCGGGGCGGTCGTCATCGGAGTGAGTGCGGACGATGTGAAGTCTCATGTGAAATTTATTGAGAAGTACAGCCTGCCGTTCGTGCTGCTGGCCGATACGGAGCATACCGCTTGTGAGGCGTATGGCGTATGGCAGCTCAAAAAAATGTACGGTAAGGAATACATGGGCATCGTTCGTTCCACGTTCCTGATTGATGAGGATGGCAAGCTGGTGCGCGAATGGCGCAATGTACGGCTGAAGGGGCATATCGAGCAGGTGCTGGAAGCATTGCAGGCCATGTAAACCTAGCAGTATTCAGCCTGGCGGCTAACGGGAGAGATTCCGTAGTTGCCAGGCTTTTTGAGTTGTGAATCAGGATTACCCCTGTTCTCATATGAAGTCTGCACCGACTGTAAGATTGCTATCTACCGATTAAAAGCAGCCTGCTATGGAGAGAATGGTTGATAGAAGTAGGGTGCAGGGAGGAATGAGTATGAGGGACAGTGGAGAGGCTCGGCTCGCAGCGGCTGCTGCGCTGCGAGCGGAATCGTTGCGGGGACAGGAGCAGCGCGAGATGGAGAAGCGGTATGGTTCTGTGCAGGAGCTGCGCGAGATGGAGAGGCGGCAGAGTTCTGGGCGGGAGCAGCGCGAAATGGAGAGGCGGCAGAATTCTGGGTGGGAGCTGCCTGAGCAGGAGTTGCAGCGGCGTTCTGGGAAGGAACTGCCCGAGCAGGAGTTGCAGCGGCGTTCTGGGCAGGAGCTGCCTGAGCAGGAGTTGCAGCGGCGTTCTGGGCAGGAGCTGCCTGAGCAGGAGTTGCAGCGGCGTTCTGGGCAGGAGCTGCCTGAGCAGGAGGGGCAGGAGCGTCCTGGGCAGGAGCTGCACGAGATAGAGGCTCGGCAGCAGTTGGAGCGACTGAGAGGCAGACTGAATGAAGCGTTGCTGGGCAAGGAGGAGGTTGTCCGGCTGGCGCTGGCAGCGCTGCTGGCGGGCGGGCACCTGCTGCTGGAGGATGTGCCGGGAGTAGGCAAGACGCTGTTGGCGCGTGCATTTGCGGGGGCTATAGGGGGCACGTTCGGAAGAATTCAGTTTACGCCTGATCTGCAGCCTGCCGATATTACCGGCGGTTCGATCTGGGATGCCAGTCAGCGGGATTTCGTGTATCGGCCGGGGCCATTGATGAATCATGTGGTGCTGGCCGATGAGTTGAACCGGACGATGCCGCGCACCCAGGCGGCGCTCCTGGAGGCGATGGAGGAGC
The DNA here is from genome assembly GCF_054955055.1 of Paenibacillus sp. J5. NCBI lineage: Bacteria > Bacillati > Bacillota > Bacilli > Caryophanales > Paenibacillaceae > Paenibacillus > Paenibacillus sp. J5. The sequence goes on from NZ_JBUEDD010000017.1 coordinate 76,845, forward strand.
GCAGGATGACGATTGATGGCGTGACCCGCGAGCTGCCAGAGCCGTTCATGCTGATCGCCACGCAAAACCCGCTTCAGGATGAAGGCACCTTCCCATTGCCTGGGGCACAGCTCGATCGCTTCATTATGCGGCTGGGGATCGGTTATCCGTCTGTAGCGGATGAGGTTCGCATGCTGGAGCACAGCCGACCCCCGGCCAGGCAGTCGCAGGGGCATACATCTGTCATGCCTGCAGGACACTGGCTGGAGCTGCAGCGGCGGACGGCTCGGGTGAGCGTGCATCGCTCGCTGCTTGGCTATGCGGTACAGGTCGTGACTGCGACCCGGCAGGCTGCCGCGCTGGCGCTTGGAGCCAGCCCGCGCGCTACCCGTGACTGGGTGAGGGCAGCGCAAGCGACCGCTTATCTGGACGGGCGGGAGTATGTCGTACCGGATGATCTGAAGGCGACAGCGCTGCCGGTGCTGGCACATCGGCTGGTGCCGCGCGACGATTACTATGTCGACGGACGCGCCGCGGAGCAGGCGCTGGAGAAGATTCTAAGACAGTGTCCGCTACCAGGCGAGTCGGATGCGGGCAGGAGGCTGTCATGAGAGGGCGTCCGTGGATCAGTTGGCCGATCCTGCTCGGTGTCTGGGGCTTCCTTGCCGCAGGCATCGGGAAGCGTGGCGGCTATGTGGAGTGGTTCGCCCTAGCGATCTTGACCGGAATCATCCTGCTGGCTGGCTTGTCCCCATGGCTCGCTGTTCGCAGGCTCGCGGCTGAGCGACGGCTGTCGGCCGAGCTGCTGCAAGCCGGAGAGGAACTGCGGGTAGAGCTGCGATTTCAGTCGGCTCCTATATGGCCGATTGTATGGATTGCCATTCAGGATGAGTTGTCCAGCATGACAGATGAACAGGCACAGCCGGTGCGGTATCGCCGAATTGTGCTGCCTTGGTTCCGTACCGACTTTCGACTGCACTATTATATCTCTCCGGTACGGCGGGGCGAATGGGCGTTCAATCGCCTTCAGGTCGAGGCAGGCGATCTGCTAGGACTATGTAGCCGGAGACTGAAGCTGCGGGTATCCTGCGATGCTCGTGTGCTCGTGCTCCCGCAGTCAGCGGCAGGAGAGAAGCTGAAGCTCTGGACTGGAGGAGGGAGGCTTGCGGGAAGAGCGGGGCAGGGACTGCCCGGAGCGGCAGCAGCGGTGGGCTGGCGAAGTCACCAGGCCGGACCTGGCGAGGAGCGGCGTCCTTACATGCCAGGGGATGCGTACCGTTACCTGGACTGGCGGCAGGCTGCCAAGGGGCGCGGGCTGCAGGTACGCAAGCAGGGGCAGGAGGGAGCTGCCCGTTGCCTGATTGCCTTGGACGGTTCCGCAGCCGCGCATGGGCAAGATATGGAGCGATTCGATGCCTGTATCGCCAAGGCGCTGTATGCCTACGGGGAGGCTATCCGCCAAGGTATGCAGGCGCAACTGCTCTGCAACAGCGCACAGCCGCTGAGACTGCGCCAGTACGGAGGGGGCGGAGCCTCACAAGCGGGGGCTACCGCAGCAGCATTGTTGCTGGCGCGTGTGCGGGCGGATGGGCAGAGGAGCCTGGCGACGGTACTGGTTGCGGACAAGCTGCGGCTTCCGCAGGGCGGTGTGCTGCTCTGCATCAGCAGCGAGGCAGGCGGCTGGGAAGAGCTGCTGCGGCTTGCTGCCGCTCGGCGTTGCCGGGTGGAGCTATGGCTCATCAGTCGTGGTGCTGCGCCAGCCCATGCGATGCGCGAGCAGATCCGCATGTTCGAGCAGCAAGGCGGGGCGGTCAAGCTGTGGACGATGGCACGAAGCGGCCTGCGGCAGACCGCGGCATGTGGAGAGGAGGAGCGCGATGAGGATCAGGGGAGCGGACTCGTATCCTGATACGGCTGGTACAAGCCGAGGCGGCGGCAAAATTGATGCCATAGGACAGGCTAGCTATAGAGGACGGACGAGCGAAAGAGGACAGGCAAGCCACAGTGGACAGGTAAGTCGCGGTGGGCAACGAGCAGACAGAGAGAGCGCTCCGTCCGAGGCGGCTGGGGCAAGTCGCCAGATTGCTGTGCCGCAACGTTGGCCATTCCTGGTGCGTCTGGTGACGACCGCGCTGCTGCTGACGCTCCTGTGTCAGTGGCTGCTTCCACTTGAAGGGATGCAGGCGGTGACGGGATTATATCATATTGGCCCGCTCTACCCTCTCATGGCGATCGCGCTTGCGAGCGGTGTGCTGCTGCTGCCAGGGTACGCGGCGCTGCTGCTCAATGGCGCAAGCTGCCTGTATGCAGTCATGGCGTTATATTACCGACATGCTGACCCCGTTCAATGGCCGTCCAGGCTAGGAGGGGCGTTATGGTCCGATCTGAGTCGCTTGCTGTCCGGTCGAATGGAGGTTTCTGGAGAGCTGCGGACGCTGCTGCTGTTCATCGGTGCAGTGCTGCTCGCCCATACATTGCAGAGCTTGATGTGGCATCGGTTCTGGGGGCCGGGTCTGGCTCTGGGCACAGGCATCTATCTGCTGCATCTTCATTGGGCAGGAGGCATTCCGGTAGAGCGGGAGCTTATAGTGACGGCTACGGCCGGGATGATGCTGACAGCGTGCATCACATACTGCCGCGCGATCTGTTATGACGGAAGCATTCTATTACACAGGAAGCCTGCTGTGCTGCGCGCTCTCAAACCTTCCAGATGGTGGCTGTCCGCGACCGTATGCGCGGCTGTCTTGCTCGCTGCAGGGTGGGGGGCGGCGTCAGGCAAGCCGCGGCTGGACGAGCCAGCAGGCTGGGTAGAAGGATGGTCAGCCAGTCGACTGTGGGCGCAGGAGCATGGGGGAGTCTCCAGACATCAGCTTGAGGCTACGCTCCAGTCACAGGGTCTGGCGGATGCACTCGGCGATCGGGGGCGGACTGGCTACGGCGCCTATAGCGGCACCCTCGGCCAGCCGCTCGCGACGGATGAGAGGGTGCTGTTCACGGGCTATTCCCCTCGTCCCCTCTATTGGCGTGGAGATGTGATGGATGTATATGATGGCCGGGGATGGAAGCTTAGTGAGCAGCGGCTTGTGCGCAAGATGATTGGCGGTGATGCTGAGCCCTCCACAAGTCCATCGGCTGTAACGCCGTTGACTACGCAGCAGCAGGAGAGCCGGACTGTAGTGAACGAGCCTATTGAACGTAACGGAGAGCTACAGCAGGGGGAATGGATGGGCGAGAGGGAGAGGGTCTCATCTAATGGGATGAACAGGGAAGACGAACCGCTCGTTAGCCTGAGCCATAAAATGTCCAGCGATGTCATTGTTCAGCGGATAGTGCTGGAGCAGCCGTCCTCCGATTGGCCGTTGTTCCATGGCGGTCAGGATGGAATGGTATTGAAATTGGAGGCGGACGGCAAGCAGGCAAGCGATTACGCTGCGGATGCCGACACAGGCACGCTCAGGCCGACAGGGGCGGGTGTCCGCTCCTATACGATCCAGGCTGTGCTGCCTGCTGATCCGCCTGGATGGCGGATGCAAACGCAGGGCGAACTGGCAGAGCCAAGCACCGGAGCGGTGGCGGGGGAGAGTAGCGGGCATGGGGTGCAGGGCATGGAAAGGTACCTGCAATTGCCCGAAGGACTGCCGGAGAGGATTGGGAAGCTGGCTTCACATATAATGGAAGGAAAAGGTGGATTCCAGGAGCAGGCCAAGACGCTTGAGCATTATCTGCGCTCCTCCTACCTCTACACGTTGGAGGATACGAGCGTGCCGGAGCAGGGGCGCGACTTTGTCGATCACTTCCTGTTCGAGCAGCAGCAGGGCTATTGTGTGCATTTCTCGACCGCAATGGTCATCATGCTGCGTACACAAGGCATACCCGCCCGCTGGGTAAAGGGATTCGTACCGGGCGAGCCGGTAACGGCTGGAGCATTGCAGGCGCGGCAACTAGGCAGCAGCGCATCCGTGCCGATGCAACAGGCGGAAGCCTCATCGCCGCTGACCGCCTATACGGTACGCGGGAGCGATGCCCATGCCTGGGTCGAGGCCTATATCCCTGGCTCAGGCTGGGTCGCGTTCGATCCTACACCCGGCTATGGCGCAGCGGTCGGAGCCGGGGCGTCGCCCCAGCCTGCGGCCTCAGCTTGGACGCAGAACCTGGATGAGCAGTTACAAGCGCTATGGCAGCCGCAGACGGCGCTGCTGCTCCTGTGCCCTGCCCTGCTGCTTGGCGGCGGCAGTGCCGCGTTGTGGCTTGCGCGCAGGCAACTGGCGCTCAACTGGGCGCTGCGGCGCTACCGCAGAGCTGCGCCTGGAAGCAGCGCCGCGCGCCGCCACTTCCTCACGGTCAGCGCCGCGTACTGGCGGCTGCTGTACGACCGTTACGGCTCCAAGCCCGCAGGGATGACGGGGCGGGAATATATCGCCCGGCTCGCGCTTGCGCAATCAGCCGCTGAACGGCTGGAGCAGCTAGTGACCTGGGAGGAGCAGCAGCGCTATGGCGGAGGAGGCATGGTGCCGCCGGAGTATGGGCAGGTGATGGCTGTCCTGATTCCACTCCCATCTGCTGGGGTCAAGGACAGTTTGTCCGTTAATGCTTGACCGTGTCTATCCTGGTTATATATAATATTTGCTATGAATTGAGGGAGGCACGGACATGACAACTGCTAATGAAATTATCGTTGTTCTCGACTTTGGAGGACAATATAACCAACTGATCGCCAGACGCATCCGCGACCTGGGGGTGTACAGCGAGCTGCTGCCGTTCAACACGACAGCAGAGAAGATTCGTGAGCTGAATCCTAAAGGCATCGTGTTCTCGGGCGGCCCGGCGAGCGTATATGAAGAGAATTCGCCGATTGTAGATCCGGCTGTATATGATCTGGGTATTCCGATTCTGGGTATTTGCTACGGCATGCAGTTGATGTCTCACCAGCTTCAGGGCAAGGTAGAGCGCGCAGGCAAGCGGGAGTATGGCAAGGCTGAGGTGGAGTTCCGCTCGGAGAGCCATCTGATCAAAGGACTGGACAAGGTTCAGACGGTATGGATGAGCCATAGCGACCTCGTGGTCGAGCCGCCGCAAGGCTTTACAATAGATGCGGGCACAGATCATGCGCCAATCGCGGCGATGAGCCATGCGGAGAAGCAATTTTACGCGGTGCAGTTCCACCCAGAAGTGCGCCACTCCGTCTACGGCAATGAGATGATCCGCAATTTCCTCTATGAGGTGTGCGGCTGTGAGGGCTCATGGAGCATGACGACCTTCATCGATGATACGATTCGCGAGATTCGCGAGCAGGTGGGCAGCAGCAAGGTGCTGTGCGCGCTGTCTGGCGGCGTGGATTCCTCTGTTGTTGCGATCCTGCTGCACAAGGCGATCGGGGATCAACTGACGTGTATGTTTATTGATCATGGCCTGCTGCGCAAGGGCGAAGCAGAGAGTGTCATGGAGACCTTCGTGGGCAAGTTCGATATGAAGGTGCTCAAGATTGATGCCAGAGATCGCTTCATGAGCAAGCTAGCTGGCGTAGACGATCCAGAGCAAAAACGTAAAATTATCGGCAACGAGTTTATTTATGTGTTCCAGGAAGAGTCGGACAAGCTGGACGACTTTGAATTTTTGGCGCAAGGTACGCTGTATACGGACATTGTAGAGAGCGGCACAGCTACGGCGCAAACGATCAAATCGCATCACAACGTAGGCGGCCTGCCAGAGGACATTAAGTTCAAGCTTGTCGAGCCGCTGAAAGCCTTGTTCAAGGATGAGGTTCGCAAGGTGGGAACCGAGTGCGGCCTGCCGGATGCGATCGTATGGCGTCAGCCATTCCCTGGCCCTGGACTTGCGATTCGTGTGCTGGGCGAGGTGACCGAGGAGAAGCTGCACATTGTGCGCGAGTCAGATGCGATACTGCGTGATGAGATCATCAAGGCAGGTCTGGATCGCGAGATCTGGCAATATTTCACTGCGCTGCCGAACATGAAGAGCGTGGGCGTTATGGGCGATGCACGCACCTACTCCTACACCGTCGGCATCCGCGCCGTCACCTCGATCGACGGCATGACCGCCGACTGGGCGCGAATCCCTTGGGACGTACTGGAGAAAATCTCCGTTCGTATCGTCAACGAAGTGGACAACGTTAACCGTATCGTTTACGACGTAACGTCCAAGCCGCCTGCAACGATTGAGTGGGAATAGGTACGATGGAGCTAGAAAGCCTTTAATAGGGCCTTCTAGCTCTTTTTTTGGTGCAATATCATTACAGCAAGTCAAATCAAATCCTAATCCCTTCAAATTCTTATACTAAGGGTAAAGCAGTTGAAAAGAGGTGAGTAGAAGAATGTATACGTGGCAGGAGCAAATCCAGATCATCGTTGATGAAATTGATCAATGTATTAAAAATGGTTGTGATGAAGCTTTGACATTAAGCTCTCTTTCTCGCAGGCTGGGTTATTCCGAGTTTTATACAACGAGAAAATTTAAAGAAATAGCGGGTATGCCATTTCGTGACTATCTACGCCATAGAAGATTAGCTTTTGCACTAAAAGAGGTTCGAGATAGTGAGAGAAGTATGTTGGATATTGCTTGTAATTATGGTTTTTCATCACATGAAGCTTTTAGCAGAGCATTCAAAGCAACCTACGGTGTAGCGCCAAGTGAATACCGTAAAGCGCCTAAGCCTGTCGTTCTTCGTACAAAAATAAACTCTTTTGACCGCTACTTTTTAGGATTAGGAGAGATTGGTATGATGAAATCTACAGATGAGGTTAACATTTATTTTGTAACGATTCCCGCACATAAATTTTTGCACATTAAAAACAGTGAGAGTAATGGGTACTGGGATTTTTGGCAAAAGCAAAGTCTTATTCCGGGGCAGGATTGCGAAACAATTTGCGGATTACTTGATAGTATTAAGGGTAAATTGGATGACGATGGTGGGAGCGAGGCTAACAGCGGCAGCGGTCAGATTATGGCCTACATTAGTGACCCTGACGGTAGACGATGCGATTGGGGTTTCCCACGTATAGAGTGTTACGGGATACGTCTTCCATGGGATTATAGAGGTGAAGTACCCTCACAAATGCGAATGATGGATGTTCCCGAAGCAGAATATGTTGTTTTCGAACATGGGCCATTTGAGTATGAGCAGGAAAATCGTAGTGTAGAGGAGAAGATTGAGAAGGCAATGGCAGCCTTCGATTCTACAAATACCAGTTACTGCTTGGATATTTCCCCTGGCAGAATCATGTATTGTTATCATGATCCGGAGCGGTTTCTGAAATATATCAGACCAGTAAAGAAGAATGATGGAGTTCATTAGGGGCGTTTCAGGAAAAAGGTACAGGTGAAGCTGAGGGTAACGGGGGCGTCCAACAGTGTCTACAAGACTTGCTGGACAGCCCCTCTTCGTATTATCAGGTCAATCAAATATTGCTGGTTGGCCTATTTTCTCAGTCAACCCTGCACAGGGGCTGCGTATTAGCCGTTTATGCTTGGGAACGGTTAGTCAGACTTAAGGGAACCACAATCTCGACCTGAGTGCCCCAACCGGGCTTGGAGCGGATTACCAGAGAGGCGGAGGCTCCGAATTGCAGATGAAGCCGCTTATAGGTGTTGGACAAGCCGATATGGCTGGTCTGGCTGTCATCGGAGCTGTCCAGCGAGCAGCGCAGCTTGCTCTTGATCTGATTCAGGCGATTGGGAGCCATGCCCGTCCCGTTGTCGGTTACGCTCAGTACCAGTTGCCCGCCCCGTTCGCGAATTTTGATCCGAATGATTCCGGTTCCCTTTTTGTTCTTGATACCATGATACAGCGCATTCTCGACAAGCGGCTGAAGCAGCAGCTTGGTCACATGGTAATGCAGAACCGTCTCGTACACATCCCATACAACGCTGAATTTATCGCGATAGCGGTATTTGAGGATCTCGATATAGCTGCGCGTATATCTCAGCTCATCCTCCAGCGGAATCAACTGAGCATGGACATCCAGTGAAAACTTCAATATATCTCCCAGATGTTCTAGCATGGCATTGGCTTCGTTGGGCTTACCTGTCAGCTCAAGCACCTTCCAATAAATGGTTTGGAGCGTGTTAAGCAGAAAATGAGGATTCATTTGTGACTGCAACGCCTTGAGCTCAATGACTTCGTAACGATATTTCCGCTCGGAGAGCTGCACGGACAAATAATTGTTTTCCACAAATGTTTTGAGCACGTTTTGGATAATGTAATGATACACATCCGACGGTTTTTTTTCGATTTTGGAGACGACGCCTCCCTTCTGCGCGGACTGGATAATGTTCAATATCGTTTTAACATTGTGATAATTTTTGCGGGTCAGTACAAAGGCGAGCACCGCACCAATCAGGAAGCAAGCCGCGAGTAGAGAGAAGGTGAGCTTGGCCAGAGAATTCGGCACCTTGTACAGGCTTTTCTCCGCAATTACGGTGACGAAGCTCCAGTTGTACGAATCGGACTGAACCTTGGATATAAGATTGGAGCCTCCAACTGAAGGCAAGGTGAAGACGGTGAGCTCGCTTGCAGCCACCTCTTCGATCTGATTGTCCGTCAGAGGCGCTGACTGAGCACTGCTGATTATAAGCTGTCGGCTTGCGTCAAGTACATAAAATTGCTGCTCGGGCAGCTTCTTCAACTGCTCCAATTGCTTGTTGATGTAATCTGTCGAAATGTTCATAATCAGAATGCCGTCATGGCCCGATGGCTGTCCCAAGTTAAGTCGGCGGTAGAATGTAATGACCTCCTTAGGGGGCTCAAATGAATATTCCTTGATGGCGCGCGGCTCCGCCCACATCGATTCATGCTCATGGATTCCAAGCGAACGCTGCCACGTGCTGTCGTAGGATTGCTCCAGATAGTCAATGCCATAGTTGTTGTTGTAAAATCGACCGTAGTCGTTAGGTATATACATATAAATGGAATGGATGTACGGTCTTGTAATGGCTGGTACATTCACAAATTGCCGCAGGGTGTCAAACAGTGTCAAATCGCCGGATGACAGACTCGGCTCCTTCAGAATACGGCTCAGGTTCTGCTTGATGACCGGATTCGAGAAATACAAGGAAACGGCGTCCAGCTCATTAAAAATCAGATTAAAGGTGTCAATCGTCTGGTGGAGCGAATTGGAATTGTTGACAATAATGGTATCCTTGATCTGGGTTTTGATAATCAGATGAAACAAGCCGCCTAGCACTAAAATCGGTATAAACATGGGCAGAATTACAGCAATGAAGTTTTTTACAAAAAAAGTGTGTACTGTTTTCACCCGTTATTCGCCTCTCCAGTCTCGTGGCGGCTTGCCATAATATTTATGAAAGGCGCGGGTGAAATTTTTGGAATTGGTATATCCAACCATCTCGCTGACCTGATAAATTTTGTAGCGCAAATCCTCCAGCAGCTCCTTAGCCTTCTCCATTCGTCGGGCCAACAGCAGCTCGGAATAATTGTGCCCAGTCTTGTCCTTAATGAATTTGCTGAGATATTGCGGCGTCATAAACACCTGCTCCGCGGCCTCCTCCAGACTGGCAGTGGCGAGGTTTCTCTGAATGTATTGACGGACGGTCGTTACAACCTTGTGCTCTCCTGTGTTTTCCGTCTTATGGACATTAGAAGCTTGCAGCTCCGCATTCAATTTTTTGAACGTATCCACTAGCTCATCGTATCTGGTAGGTTTTACAATATAATTTTTGACTCCATACAGAAGCGCCTTTTGAGCATATTCGAATTCCCGATGTCCGCTCAAAAATACGATTTTGACCGGTAAGCGCTTACTAAATATTTCGTGGGCAAGATCCAGTCCGTCCATAACAGGCATACGAATATCGCTTAAAATCACATCAATATGCTCTGACTCCAGTATGGCAAGAGCATCAACACCGTTTTCCGCCTCTCCAGCAATTTCAAATCCGATTTCTCGCCACGGGAAATAGTTGCGAAGCCCGAGCCTGGTTTCTTTTTCATCATCTACGAGCAGAAGCCTGTGCATGTCATCATCCCCCCGTGCAAACAAAATCGACAAATATCTTTCACATTTTCAGTATAGCTTGCTCCGGTGTATAACTCCATAGCCGTATCGCAATAAATTAAGGATGGATATATTTTCGTAATTAATGATACCTTTCGTGAAATGGATGCTTCAAACTGCATAATTACGGATGCTCTATCGTAACTGAAACGCCTATAGATCGCAAAATGTAAGTGCTATCATGGAATGGAGCCGACAATATGTATTCTCTAGGGGGGAAAACAATGGGCATCAAGTTTGGATGTCACGGTTACACATGGCAGTTGTCTTATGAGACACAATCGGACAATTTGCCACATATTATGGATGTTATCGCAGCCGGAGGCTTCAAAGGACTGGATACGCAGGTTGTGATGCTGGGCCGATTCGACAACTCGCCTCAATTTTTGAAGGAGGAGTTGCACAAGCGGGGGCTTGAGCTTGCGGCCTTGACCTTGTCACTGAAGTGGACGGGCAATGAGGAAAGCGAAGAGGAGCGGAAAACGGCAGATTATTATATTAATTATCTGAAGCATTTTCCACATGCCTTGCTCAATATCGTGCAGATGCCCGGAAGCAATCGAGAGCAATTGCAGCGAAGACAGCGCGATCTGCTCCGTTGTGTCAATGAGATCGGCAGAAGGGCAGCGGAGCAGGGGGTAGTCGCTTCGTTCCATCCCAATTCGCCGCCAGGGTCCTTGTTCCGCACGGGCGAGGATTACCAGGTGATGTTCGATGGACTGGACAGCAGGGTTGTCGGCTATACGCCGGATGCTGGCCATATCGCATGCGGCGGTATGGATGTGGCAGAGGTATTCGAGCTATACAGGCCGTTTATCCGGCATGTGCACTTCAAGGACGCATCCGCGAGCCATGTGTGGGAATCGATGGGTGAGGGCATCATTGATTTCCCTCGGATTGTTAAGCATTTGCATGATACGGGCTACAATGGCTGGATCATGGTGGAAGAGGAATCGGCGAAGGCGGTGGCCGATCCGGACGGAGCCATGATGATGAATAGTCGTTATGTTACGGAAAGCTTGCTTCCTTATACGGAATAACAAATCTTCTGAAGAAAGAAGGGTTACCCATCAAACCTAGGGTCGTATTGACGGAACCAACGTGGCCAGCTCCTTATGCTAAGCTGCTGGAGCATTGTGATGTGCGGGTATGGGAGGGCGGAGGAGCGATTCCGCGGGAGGTGCTGCTGGAATGGGTTGCGGACGCTGAGGGCATATTAAGTGTCGGGCACACGATTTCAGTGGACGAGACATTATTGAAAGCGGCACCAAGGCTGCGTGCTCTGGCGCAGGTAGGCAAGGGCTATGACAATATTGATGTTGCCGCCTGTACGGCAAGAGGCATTCCATTTGGCAATACGCCAGGGGTGCTGGCCGAAGCGACCGCGGATCTGGTATTCGGCATTATGCTATCGGCGATGCGCAGAATCCATGAGGGCTGGCAACTGGTCAAGGCGGGTCAGTGGCAGGAAGTGATGGGCAGCGACCTGTACGGCAAAACGCTTGGGATCGCGGGCATGGGCGATATTGGTACCGCGGTGGCAAGAAGGGCGCGGGCAAGCGGCATGAATATTATCTATTGCAATCGAAAGCCCAGCCCGCATGAGGCGCAACTGGAGGCTAGACATGTCCGACTGGACGAGCTGCTGGAGCAGTCAGATTGTATCGTGGTGCTTGTGCCTCTGACCAGCGATAGCAAAGGGATGTTCGGCAAGGAGCAATTTGATCGTATGAAGCCATCGGCTTATTTTGTAAACGCTTCAAGAGGAGCGCTGGTGCAGACATCTGCACTATACGAGGCTTTGCGAGAGCACAAGATCGCATATGCTGCACTGGATGTGACTGACCCGGAGCCACTGCCGGGAGATCATCCTTTGCTGGAGTTGCCTAATGTGCTGGTAACCCCGCATATTGGCAGCGCAACCTTGGAGACACGTACACGCATGGCGATGCTGGCGGTAGACAATTTGTTGTGCGGACTTGCAGGGCAGCCAATGCCATCCTGTGTCAATCGATAATTCTATTCAGTTCTATCATAGTAAGCCATAGGGGGAGATCAAATGTTCAATATTCATAAATCCATCAAAGCGGGAATGACCTTGCTGCTGGGTACTACGCTTCTGCTGTCTGCATGCTCCGGCTCGAATACGGAGGGCAAGAACGGGAACGATGGTTCGGAAACGACCGGAGACAAAGAAGTGACGCTGCGTTTCTCCTGGTGGGGAGGCGAGAGCCGGCATCAGGCTACGCTGGCGGCAATCAAGATGTATATGGACGAGCATCCGAATGTTACCATCGAAGCGGAATACGGTACTTTCGACGGTTATTACCAGAAGCTTCAGACGCAGCTTTCGGGCGGAACGGCTCCCGATCTGATCCAGCTTGATTATTTGTGGATTAATGATCTGGTCAGTCAAGGCGATTTGTTCGTGGATATGAATACGCTGGCAGATACCATTGATTTAAGTGAATTCGACGAGCAATTCCTGAAGGATTGGGCGATTATCAATGGCAAGCTGCAAGGGTTGCCTACCGGGATCAATGCATTGACAGCTATTACGAACAAAACGTTTATGGAGCGTGAAGGGCTGCCGACCGACGCAGATTGGACCTGGGAGCAGGTGCTGGAGGAGGGCGAAAAGCTGCATCAGAAAAACGCAGATTACTATCTGATTAATTCCGATCTGGCTACGCTCACGGAGAAGATTATACCGTCCTATCACAGTCAATTGACAGGCCGATATTTGGTAAACTCCGATTACTCCCTGGGCTTCGACCAGCAATCCATGACCCAGACGTTCGCTTTCCTACAGTCCTTGTTTGAACGCGGCGTTCTGCAGCCGCTTGGAGAAAGCGCGTTGTACAATGCCAAGACAGAGCAAAATCCGAAGTGGATTAACGGCCAAACAGCGATGACAATTGCCAATGTTACGGATATTCCGAAGCATCGCGGGACAGCAGTTGGTTTCGACATTGCAACTACGCTGTTCCCGATCAAGGATAAGGCGGTTTCCTCTGGTCTTAATGCAAGACCGTCACAATTGATCGGCATTAACCAAGGTTCCAAAAATATCGAAGAGGCGGCAAAGTTCCTGGATTGGTTCTTCACGAGCGAGCAAGCGACGCTGACGCTGGGCGTGGAGCGCTCCATCCCGGTTAAGCCGTCTGCGAAGAAGCTGCTCCTTGATCGTAACGAGCTGGATCAGGTGGTTGCGGAAGCTCTGGATACTGCGCTTGCTCATCAGGATGCCGCTCCGAGCTATATCAATAATAATCAGGAGTTGCTTAAAATTACCAACGAAGTCGTTGAGAAGGTAGCATTCGGCAAGGCTTCTCCGGAGGCGGGTGCCAAAGAAATGGTAGAACGCTATGAGTCCAAGCTGAAAGAGATCGAGGCAGCAACCAAAAAATAATGAAATAAGGTGGTACACATGATTCGCTCAGCAAGCATTTTCAAACGTTCGGAGGACAGGCAATGGGCAGGTCTGCTGTATGTCTTGCCATTCATCATCGGTATGCTTGTGTTCAAGCTGTATCCTTTTATGGCCTCATTCTATTATTCGTTTACCGATTTTAGTCTGTTGAGAAAAGAAACGTTTGTTGGTCTGTCCAACTACGTCTACATGTTCACCAAGGACCCGCTGTTTTTTCCGTCCTTGAAGGCAACCTTCTTGTATGTGTTGCTTTCGGTGCCTGGAAAGCTTGGTTTTGCGCTGATCATTGCCGTTATTCTGAACATGAAGCTGAAGTTTATTTCATTGTACCGCACGATCTACTATCTCCCGTCTATTCTTGGCGGGAGTGTAGCCATCGCGGTGCTGTGGCGCTCGATGTTCACCGTTGACGGAATTGTTAATCAGTTTCTGACCTCCATCGGCATTCCGGCTGTGAACTGGTTTGGCATTCCTTCGCTGGCCATAATGTCGATCAGCTTGCTGACGGTCTGGCAATTCGGCTCATCGATGGTTCTGTTCCTGGCCGGGCTGAAGCAAATCCCGAAGGATCTGTACGAAGCCGGTACAATTGATGGCGCTTCCAAGCTGCGGATGTTCTTCAGCATTACGTTCCCTCTGCTGACGCCTATTCTGTTCTTTAACCTTATTATGCAGACGGTCAATGCCTTCCAGGAGTTTACGGCGGCTTTCCTGATTACGAACGGCGGACCTTTGAATAGTACCTATTTGTTTGGACTGAAGCTGTATCAGGATGCGTTCCAATTTTCCAAAATGGGTTATGCCTCGGCGTTGTCCTGGATATTATTTATCTGCATCATGCTGTTTACGATTATTGCTTTTAAATCGCAGAAATATTGGACTCACTACGAGGATGGGGGCAAATTTTGATGACTATGCTGATGCGTATAAGCAGTATGGGCAGAATCGTATTTTTGACGATTTTTGGCGCCATCCTGATTTATCCGATTTTGTGGATGGTCAGCGCCTCTTTCAAGCCTATGCATGAAATATTCTCGACGGTAAGCTTGCTTCCGTCTCAATTCCAAATCAATTCCTACATTAACGGTTGGAAGGGCACAGGGCAGTTCGGATTCAGCACCTTCTTCTTCAACTCCTTCCTGATGGTGGTGCCTACGGTTATCGCCACTGTTATATCCAGTCTGCTTGTGGCCTACGGCTTTGCGCGTTTTCGGTTCCCGGGCAAAAATGTGTTGTTTTCCTTAATGATTGCTACGTTGATGCTGCCTAATGCGGTCATTATTATCCCGAGTTACCTGCTTTTCCGTAACTTTGGCTGGTTGGATACGTACTGGACGTTTATTATTCCGGCGGCATTTGCCACGTATCCCTTTTTTATCTTTATGATGGTGCAATTTTTGCGTGGTCTTCCGCGTGATCTGGATGAATCGGCAGTTATGGATGGCTGCAATTCCTTCAAAATATTGACGCATATTTTGTTGCCGCTGAGCAAGCCGGCGGTCGTGTCCGCTGCTGTATTCCAGTTTATCTGGACCTGGAACGATTTCTTCAACTCTCTGATCTTTATTAACAGTGTCAAAAAATATCCAGTGTCCCTTGGTTTGCGGATGTCGCTGGATACCTCCTCGATTTCGAACTGGGATCAGGTCATGGCTATGTCGGTTGTCTCCATTATTCCGTGTCTGGCGGTGTTCTTTATGGCACAGCGTTATTTTGTGGAAGGTATTGCAACAACGGGTATCAAAGGATAACCCGCAACGGAGGGAACAGAATGAATCATGAATCACCTGTATTTGTAGCAGCCTCGGTATACGGTACGCTGGCAGAGCGGCGCGGGCAAGCTTATATTGCCGCCATGGCGGCCCGCTCCGGGGCAGCGGGTTTTGAAATCCGGCGGGAGCTGCTTGAGGGAGACGAGCCGCCGTATGAAGAATTGCGGGCAGCCGTTCAGGGCAGCGGTCTGCGCGCCGCTTATTCCGTTCCCTTGGAGCTGTGGGAAAGTGACGGAGGCTTGAACCGCGAACAACTGCTT
The DNA here is from genome assembly GCF_054955055.1 of Paenibacillus sp. J5. Lineage (NCBI taxonomy): Bacteria > Bacillati > Bacillota > Bacilli > Caryophanales > Paenibacillaceae > Paenibacillus > Paenibacillus sp. J5. The sequence continues at coordinate 92,320 of NZ_JBUEDD010000017.1, forward strand.
CGCGCATTGGAGGAAGGCAGGAAGCTGGGGGCAGAATTTGTGAAAACAACCTTGGGCGGCTATCGCCATGGCTTGTCCGATCTGTCTGCACTGCGCGTCTGCCTGGAGGAAGCCGGATACATGAAGCTGCCCATACAACTGACCGTAGAGAACGACCAGAGCGAGCATGGAGGACGTCCCGCTGTGCTGAAGTCCTTCCTGGATGATTGCGCGGAGCTTCATATTCCAGTTCGCATGACCTTTGACGTTGGCAACTGGTTATGGCTTGGCGAGGATATTGTAGCGGCAGCGCAATTGCTCACGCCTTATATCGTATATGTTCATTTCAAGTGGTCGGCAACGTGTGACGGCGTTATGGCGGCGGCTCCGCTACCCACAGATGCCGATGCCCGCTGGAGAGACGTGTTGCCCTGCTTCTCCGCGGAGTTGCCGCGGGTAATTGAATTTCCGATAGCTGTGGAGGACTCGGAGCGGGCGACCCGATATTACGTGGAGCTGTTGTCACAAGCCTAGATAATGAGAGGAGATGGCCGATCATGTCGGTGCAGAACTATATCGTCAAAAATGAACGGATCAGGAATGCATTTTTGGAGTTGAAGCAAAGCGGGAAATTCAATGGTCAGCAACGTCTGAATTTCTCATGGAGCAATTGGGGCTTTGGATTAGAATCACTGGAGGATACGGCGAAACGGCTACAGAAGGCCGGTATTCGTTATATCGAGCTGCATGGAAATCATTACGGTGGCGATCTAGGCTACAAGGTAAACGAAACGCTAGCGGTGCTGGATGAACATGATCTCAAGGTGTCTGGTGTCTGCGGCATGTTCTCAGCGGACAATGATTTGTCCAGCAACCGTGCCATTCATCGTCAGGCGGCGATTGATTACCTGAAGCGGGAAATCGAATTTACCGAGGCGGTTGGAGGAAGCTATCTGCTCGTTGTACCGGGAGCTGTCGGGCGTGCGGCCAAATATGACGATATGGAGTTTGATCGCAGCGTCGAGACGCTGCGCCTGGTGGCCGATTTATTCGTCAAGCATGGCGTGAAAGCTGCAATTGAGCCGATCCGCTCTGCGGAGGTAAGCTTTGTCCATTCGATCGCGGACGCCCAGAAATATATTCGCGCTGTAGACCATCCTGGCATCGGACATATCAATGCGGATATATACCACATGCAGGCGGAGGAAGCCCATATCGGAGAATCGCTGCTGGCTGCCGGTGAGCAACTCGTCAATCTCCATCTGGCGGACAGCAATCGCTGCGCACTCGGAGAGGGTTCGCTTGATCTGGATACCGTCATTATGGCGCTGTATGTGCTTGGCTACAATCGGGAGGGACGCTTCGTAACACCGGAGCCGCTTGGTCCCGGAGGAGACCCCTACCCGGCAATGTATGGCAAGCCGGACAAGGCATTGCTGGATCACATGGTGATGCAATCGGCAGCTTATTTCCGTGAGCGTGAGGAAGCGCTTCTGAGCTAGCGCGGACATAGCTAGGGCAAAGCCCGCATTGGCGGCATTTAATCATAGGGAGTGAAACGTATGACACAGCAACTTTTTTTGCCATCATTGCTTATACCGGAAATCTATCATCCCGTTATGAATGACAAGGGATATACGGCAGGTCTGATCGAGGAGCTGGGCTCGGAGGGCTTCTACCGCTCCTTCGAAATTTGCGATGGCTTTGATGCGGAGGATCGGGGACGGATTCGGACGACGGCACAGGCTAACGGACTTGTTATTACCCAATGGCTGACCTTCTTTATTTACCGCCACAATCTGGATGTGTCTTCGCTGGACTCCTCCTTGCGGCTGGAGACGGTGCGACGGATCAAGGAAAATCTGTACCTGGCCGCAGAATGTGGCGCATCCAACGTTGCGTTTATCCCTGGCCCCGACCCGGGTATCGAGCGGCGCAAGGAAGGCTTCGAAGCCTTCTATGAGAGCTTGTGCGCCATTTGTGAGGAAGCCGCTTCGTACAATCTGACGATATTGGTGGAGCCGCTCGATCGGGATGCCCACAAGAAACGGCTTGTAGGCCCAACAGAGGACGCGGTTGCGCTCCTGTCCAGGGTGAGACAGCAATATCTCAATGCGGGTATTGCCTTTGATACCGCTCATGCGGCGCTGAACGGAGAAGACATAGAGCAGGCTATTGCCCTGGCTGGATCATGCCTGGAACAAATTCATTTCTCCAATGCCATTCTGGACAAGGAAAGCGAAGGATATGGCGATCATCATATGCCGATTGGCCTGCCAGGGTTTCTGACAACGGAAAAAATAGCTTCTATCCTGAGGGCGGTCGGACAGCCGAATGACCCGGAAGGGAAGGGAGTGCGCATTGCCATGGAAGTCAGAAGCCATGAACAAAGCGATATAGAGCAGAATGCCAAATCAGCCAGAACGATTCTGGAAGCTGCGATTCAGATGGCAGGGAAGGAATCGGCATAACCGTTAGGGGCGTTCTCTCTACCCTTGTTCAAAATTACTCTCTTCTATTTGCGTTGTTTCGCAAAATAGAAGGGAGTTTTTTTACATTTTGTCAGAGGACGAGTTGTCTATGCATTCAAGTTCATAGCGCTTGTGACTTATTTCCTATGCCTTGTACTGGCTTCAAATGCTGAGGTGGAAGTGATTAGCGTTGTTTGTCGAGCCTTGTATATTTTTCGTATAGATTGGCCTGCTATAATATGAATGCCGTATCGATTTTTGGTATATTATTCCAAATTGATAGGCGTCATGGTGAACATGCTCGAAAGAAAGGAGGGAAGAACTACGAAGGACAGGCCACCTACTGAACGCTCGACATGTACCCATTGCATCTGATTTCCTTGAAGTCTCTACGGTGTACATGATCTTGGGCAAACAGCATGGGTTTATTCGCGTGAGGCATAATGCCCGGGAATCAACCTGCTGTCAACAAGAAAGTTCGCGGATTTAGGGAATGGAGGAGACATGGGTGTCGAAACGAAAAAGCTATGTAGGTAAAGCGTTCCTGCCTTTATTTTTGGCAGTTATGCTAATCCTGCAGACGGTGATGTTCTCTGCTGCGGCATATGCAGAGAGCCTCCCGCACGGCTCCGATACGGAGTCGGTCATTGAATCAGACCTGCCGAACGCGGAAGAACCATCTTCGGAATCCGATGTGGAGAGCGTGCAAGATGATGCCGCTACAGAAGTGGCGAGTGAACCTGAGGTGCTGGAGAATATTGTTGCGAGGGCGGCAGGCCCGACGGACAAAACAGCAGTACTTACAGGAGCTAATTCAACCTTTGCTGTGGAAGTGTCACAGGGAGGCTCTACTGTTCAGTCAGGCGGTACAATTCAGGGGAGATTACCGCTTACTCTCAAGCTGGCAGATCTCAGGGTGCTCGTGAATGGCGATGACCCCGATCCAACGAATGCAGACCCCGCAAGCTATATTCAAAAGGGTGACTGGGTTGAGCTGAAGAGAGAGGACTACTTCAAGGAAGTGGTGCTGCCGACTGCGAATAGAGTCCTCAATGCACAGACAGAATCCGGTGTAAAACCGCTCGGTACGGTCTATTTCACACCGAATAGCATCAGGATTGTGTTTAACGGCGATGATAACTTCTTCAACGGAGTTGGACGAGGAGTTGTCCTCAGCTTTGAAACGACTGCCGGAGCGGATATTACGGGAATGGAATATGGCGACACCAAGCCAATCTCGATATTCGGGCAAGCCTATGAGCTGAAGAACCCGGATGTTACGCCGGGGTACAGCATTACCTTGACCGGCAACAACTGGCCCAAGACGAAAAGCTGGACCTGGTGGTATGTAACCGTACCGGCCTATCAGGATGGATATTTGACCTTCGAGTCCACTCCATCCTCGTTTGATGTGCTTGATCCCACAATCAAGCTGCCGCTCGACGGAATGACGTATTACACGAAGCCCTCCGATTACCGTATGGTATATGTGCCAGGTTCCTTTAAGGTAAACGGTTCTCAGGTAGATCCGTCCATCGATGAAGATGGCGGTCTGAGCTACCTCTTCCCGAAGGGCACAGGGGTGGAGCCTAAGGTCGAGTATCAGGCATGGTTTCATAAGGACTTGTATTATAAAGAGTATCGTAATGTGTCCATTGATCCAGGGCGTGATAAGGGACAACGCTTTGATCCCAAAGCTGACCTGAAGGATACGAATGATGAGGTGAAAGCAAGTGTAACGCGTGAAACGTGGATTGCACCTGACTGGATTCAAGCATCAGGCTCTTATGACCATCCGAGTGAAACCATTACATGGAAGATCGTTGTCAACCAATATAATAAAAAAGGGTTGCAAAACTTTACGATCACCAACGCTTTGCCTGCGGGACTCGACTTCGTATCTGCCAAGTGGCAGGCATGGGAGGATGGCGTCGCATCTGAAGAACAGTCAATTGTACCAACGGACGGCGTTTATTCCTTTGGAACGGTTAATGGACGTGTAGAGCTAGTGATTCAGAGTAAAGTGACAACTGGCTCCAGCTTCACAATCAACCCGCTCGCCAACTGGACATTGAATACACCAGGTGGCATTCAGGATAATGATGTGACTAGCGGTCCAAGGCCTGCTTCGGTAACGGACGACGCTATCATTACAATCGGCGCACATGCTTTTACAAAAGCAGGCTCTATCTCGACGGAGGACTATAATCTGGGTGGTATCACGTGGACCGTCACGCTAACGCCTCAGTATGCTCTTCCAAACGCGGCGGTATACGATGTGCTGGTGCATGGCGGAGATTTGAATGTCCTAGACAACGCTGTCGATGCAACCGGAGAGGTAGATTCGCAAACGATTGCGAAAATCAAGCAAAACTTGAATACGGCTCAGCTATGGAAGCAATATCACGAGGGAACCCTCAAGAGCGGCGACGGGTTAACCTTGAAGGTTATCCCATTGACTGTGGACGGTAAAGTGGTGGCGGATCTGATCAAAGTGACCGGATATACCGACACAGCCGCGTCCTTCAGCTTCCGTTCCCTTGAGACCAGTCCAGATATTCTATTCAGACAGGATGCTACTTCTACTAATAAAACACGCTGGAATCGTGCTCTGCTAGTTGATGGAGCAGTCGTAAAATCGGCGCAAATCTCTGTTAATCTTCATCTGCGTATGCTGAACAAGGACATGCTCTTTGCGTCGAAGCCGCTGAAGGAAGACGGTACACTTGAAAATGTGAAGCCCAATGACGTCAGCAGCTACATTAGAAACGACGATAATGCAGCATGGACATTGTCCGCCTATGATAGGACAACCAAGACGGTTACATTCCGCTTAGGCGTGAATATGCCGGGGTACAACACAGAGGAAATGGCGAAGCAAGGCGGCAGCCGAGTCATCAGCAACATCAGGCTTGTGGATACACTGCCCGATGGCTGGGAATTCGTGCCGTTTTCAGATGACAAGGAATTCGAGCTCTGGGAGGGTTCCTCCGGTAATGGCGGAGGTACCGAGTATGGTATCAGAAACGATGCCAAAACCGTTATTGAACCTGGTACGACTGCTCATGTCGTCAGCTTCTCCCATAGTGGAAACGTAGGAACCTTCACCTTCTCCAAGTTGGAAAGCCCTTATGTGATTTTGATAAAGGCAAGACCGTCCAACACGGCATTAGAGAAGTATCTGGAGGAATATCTAACGGGCGGCACAGACAAGCAGGTGCTGTATAACAAAGCCGATCTTCACATGATATGGGGCGGGGAAGAAAAGGTTGTGACCGAACAACGCAAGATGATTGTGCCGGTTCAGACCTTAGGCAAATCCGTAAGCAAGCCAGTGCCAGGGGTGCTGGAATGGACAGTGAATTATACCCCGCCGTTCAACATGGAGAAAGGGGTATACTTGCAGGACACTCTGGGTGCCGGCATGAATCCGCGCTATGATAGCAGCGGCGAGCTTGTGCTGACATCGCCTAGCATGGCAGTGTATCCTGCCGAGCTGACTGCCAGCGGCGCTCTGAAACGAGTCGGCGCAGCACTGGATCTGAGCGACCCTGATGCTGAAGTTCAGGTGAAGGCTGAACCAGGTGCGGAAGGCACTACGGTGCTAACCTTCAAGATGAAAGATCCAAACAAGCTCTATCAATTTGTATATCAAACAGAGGTTGATCCCAAGAAAGCGAAGCCTGGAGACAAGATGGGCAACGAGGTCAAGCTGGAGGGCGATGACAAGCTGAAATCTGTCAGTGCCAAAAGCGAAAGCACGCTCGACAGTGCGGACGTAGCTGGAAGCTCCACCTCCAATGCTCTGTTGCCCCTGACCAAGGTAGATCCCGAGGGCAATCCGCTGTCTGGTGTAGAGTTTACACTCTACAAGAAGAATGATGGAACTCAAGTTGCCAAAGGAACAACCGGTACCGGAGGGAAGCTTAATCTGTTATTCCCGGACCCAGGGTATTATGAGCTGAAGGAAACGTATATTGATACCACAACCTGGTTGCCAACGACAAGAATCTATCAGGTATACGTCGGCAATACGCCAGGGAAGCCCATCTGGGTAGATGGCGTCAAGGTAGGCTCTGATGATCCTCTGGTTGTCCCTACACCGGCACAAGGAAAGCTGACCATCAGTAATAAGGTGGAAGGGAATGGCGCTGATGTGTTCAAGGGTTTTGAATACACGGTGACCTTTACCGGGACAGGCAATGACAGAGAATACGCCTACAAGAAGTCAGATGGAACATCGGGCACGCTCAAGAGCGGAGACAAGTTCACCCTCAAACACGGGGAAGCGGTGACGCTCCCGGCATTGCCCGAGGGTCTGGTCTATGCTGTAACGCAGGCCGAGTATACGATCATCGACGGATATACGACCACGCCAGAGACGAGAGAGTATTCCGGTTCGATCGAGTATAAGGGCGATCATAAGGCAGACTTCCTCAATGAACGAATGGTAGCCAAGCTGACTATCAGCAATAAGGTAATGGGCAATGGCGGCAATAAGACGCGAGATTTCGAATACACCGTCAGCTTTGAGGACACCGGCAAGGATGGAAGCTACACGTATGAGAAGTCGGATGGCAGTACAGGAACGATCCAATCCGGCGACAGCTTCCAGCTCAAGGACGGGGAGACGCTGGACATCCTGAATCTGCCT
>NZ_JBUEDD010000018.1:0-79278 GCF_054955055.1 Paenibacillus sp. J5
CTACTGGTGCTACTGGCGACACGGGTGCTACTGGTGCTACTGGCGACACTGGCGCTACTGGTGCCACAGGCGACACGGGGGCTACTGGAGCTACAGGTGCCACGGGCGACACTGGCGCTACTGGTGCTACAGGAGACACAGGTGCTACTGGTGCTACTGGTGCTACTGGCGACACGGGCGCTACTGGCGCTACTGGCGCTACTGGCGACACGGGCGCTACTGGTGCTACTGGAGCTACAGGACCGACTGGACCAGGAGCTACGCTAGCATTCTCAAATACTGCTGGAACTATAGATGTTGCTCCGCCATTAAATACTGAAGTTACCGTTGCATCTGTGACCTCAAATGTTACAGCAGGAGATAATATTAAAGTTGACTATGCTTTAGGATATGAGGGTGTATTTAGTGCAGCTTGGAGCGTTACTGCTGAATTTAGATTGTATAGAGATGACACCTTAATTGCTACAAGAACACTTATTCAAAGTGGTGCTCAAGCTGAAACTACGGACTTCCCTATCTCCAATACCTTTGTCGATACAGCCCCAGCCACTGCTGCAAGCACCTATGAAGTACGTGTTATTACAACAGCCGCTACGAACTTAACTTCTGCATCAGCTATTAACCGGTATTTGAATACAACGGATTATACAACAACTTAATATTTTTCTTCTCAGAATCAAAAATCAATAATAGCGTTAATTCAATACTGGAACGGCTGTCCGAAAAAGCCATAAATAAAAAAGTTGGGCGGAGAAACGCAATGTTTCCCGTCCAACTTTTTTGTTCCTGCTGGAAAGTGAAGATGCCGACTCCCCTTTGCTTTCGTGTACGCGGGCTTGAAGAGGTAAAGGCCGCAATCTTCACCTTCTTAGATGTTACAGCTCGTATGTCCAATTAACATTAAGAAGCCGGGCATGTTCCGATCTTTATCGTATTCGCTCCACACAAAATAAACCGTTTCTTCCGCACACAGGACACCCAAGGCTCCCATCCTACGAAGAAGAAACGGTTCATCCACACTCACTACACCTAAACAGCTCCAGCCCGCTTGATCTGCTTGCTGCGGAGCTGACCACACGCGGCATCAATGTCCACGCCATGCTCCAACCGGACGCTGCAGCTAATTCCTTGCTTTTTGAGCGTGTCATAAAATTGTCGTACAACCTCACGATCCGTGCGCTGATACTGGCTATGCTCGTCCACCGGATTATATGGTATCAGATTCACATTAGCCAAGGATCGGATGCTGCTCACCAGCTCCGCAAGCTCCACCGCATGCTCCGGCTGGTCGTTCACATCCTTGAGTAGGATGTACTCTATCGTGATTCGACGACGCGTTTTAGTCAGATAATACTGAATAGATTCCATCAAGCGCTCAATCGGAATGGCTCGGTTAATCTTCATAATGCGTGTACGCAGCTCATTGTTTGGCGCATGCAGCGAGACCGCCAGATTGACGCCAAGGCTGCTGTCCGCGAACTCCTCTATCTTGTTGGCAAGTCCACTCGTAGACACGGTAATGTGCCGCGGCCCAATCGCCAGTCCCTTATGATCCTTGATCACTTGTATAAAGTCGCTCATATTCTGATAATTGTCGAACGGCTCGCCAATACCCATCACAACGACATGACTGACCCGCTCCTGACGGCCGGCCTGATCTAGATAGAGCTGCACCTTCATAATCTGTCCCACAATTTCTCCGCTGCTCAGATCCCGGCTCTTCGCTAATAGGCCACTGGCACAAAAGCTGCAGCCAATATTACAGCCAACCTGCGTCGTTACGCATACGGACAAGCCGAACTTATGGCGCATCAGCACGGTCTCGATCAGATTGCCATCGCTCAGCCGGAATAGGAACTTCACGGTTCCATCCGTTGCCTCCTGCTTCACATGCTCGGTCAAGGTATCGATCGCGAAGTGCGCCGCCAGCAGTTCCAGGCATTCCGGCCTGACATCGTCCATCGCCTCAAAGGATGTCACGCGCCTGCGGTACAACCACTCCCACACCTGCATCGCCCTAAATTTCTTATGTCCCCGCTCGAGCAGCCAAGCTTCCAACTGCTCACGAGTCAATCCATAAATGGATGGCTTATTCATGCTTACCCTCTTTTCAATCGCTTATGATTCATAACCTTATTAACTGTTCTATAGCAACTTCAGAGCCGCTGCTCCGACATAGTTTTTCATGGCTCAACATTATTATTGTCCCAGAGTTTTTTTATTAAAACAAGAGGGAAATTACAGTCTGCTGTCTGTCTCCCGCCCTCCCATCCTACTCCTCTTATTCGCCTGCCATCCGCTGTGATCAGCATGGGATATGCAAGGAATGACGCATAAAACAAGACGCTTGAGGTCGGTAGTATAGGTTGCAGAAGCCTCTTATTCTATAGAATGAGCCATATACCCAGAACGGTTATTTAATAGAATGCATATACTACTTTGAGCTTAATTGAAGGGTGAGGTTAAGGACAACCTATGCCGCTCTTGTGCGCCGAGCAGAGCATGCGATTGTTCCTATGACTTCCGAAAGGTTCCAGCCTTTCACTTCAGTAGACCGCGCTCCCTATCGTCCACCACTGTACTGGGACAAGCAAGGGAAGGATCATGCAGCTAGAACAGGTCGGTGCGAGCACCGAATCAGGCTTCCAGTTGTTGGCTGTAACGCAAAGGAGGAATAACTTCATGGCTATTGTGAATTTGGTTGTGAACGGTGGCTTCGAGACAGGGTCTTTCCCGCCTTGGAATGCTTCTAATGCTATCGTTACAAGTGCCTATGCCCATACCGGCTCCTTCTCTGCCGAATTGTTAGGAGGAGCAACCACAGCTTATATTAGCCAATTCATTCCTGTAATGAGCGGCCAAATTCTAGAGTTTCAGGTCTACCTGTCTAGAATTGGCCCAAATCCTGCTTCTACGGTTACGCTTCAGTTGTTCTATTATGACAATGCATTTAACCAGGTTGGACAAGAGTTTCTGATTAATGTTCCCGGAACCAATATACCTGACGTCACACAAACGGGATGGCTGCTGGTCTCCCGAGCGGTGGGGCCGGTTCCTGCGGGAGCCACACAAGCATTTTTGTTAATTAATACGGTTCCGCAGGCGGGCAGCGCCAATATTCTGGTTGATGATGTCGCGTTATTATTCAATGAAGGTGGTGCCACGGGGCCGACGGGGCCAACAGGGGCTACAGGTAGCACCGGACCAACGGGACCGACGGGCAACACCGGACCGACAGGACCGACGGGCAATACCGGACCGACAGGACCGACGGGCAACACTGGACCGACAGGACCGACGGGCAACACTGGCCCGACAGGACCGACGGGCAACACCGGACCGACAGGACCTCCGGGAGGTGCCACAGGATTCACTGGGCCGACAGGACCAACGGGGCCGACGGGGCCGACTGGGGCTACGGGAGACACTGGCGCGACAGGCGCAACAGGTGAGACTGGACCTCCAGGGGGTGCCACGGGCAATACTGGACCTACAGGGTCAACAGGAGCGACTGGTTCGACGGGTGCTACCGGTACAGTTCAGCCTAACCCGTTCGACGTCTATGTGCTTGCAGGAGCTACAGGAGGAAATGGTACTCAAGCCAGCCCGTTTGGCACCATACAGCAAGGTGTAAGTGCAGTTTCACCTACAGGAACTGTGAATATTTTACCCGGCTCCTACACCGTCAGTGCGACAATTTCAGTGAATAAAGCAGGCGTTACCCTGCGCGGCTACGCCGGGACGATCATTACGCTGACCGCAGCAGTAATTCCCTTCATTGTTACAGGCAGTAATGTAACAATTGATGGGTTGACGATTACAAGCGATAACGCTTATGCAGTAGAATTTGTTCAGCTAGGTGGCGTTAACCATCGCTTGATTAACAATACCATCTTCGGCCCGCCGCAAGCCGGTCCTTCAACAGGCTGGGTGGTCAACCGCGGCTTCGTCACTCAGATCGGTAATATGACCAATCTGCTTGTCCGCAACAATATTTTCTATTCCTTGCGTCAGCCTGCTTATCTGAACCCGAATACGACGGGATTCATTGTGGATAATGTCACCTATAACACAAGGGGCTTTGTTGTCGATTCTGCAATCTTCCAATTCTCAGGAAATTCCTGGGGAAGCCCTGTTAATGCTGTCGATATTGCACTTCTGGCTGGCACGCCAACTGGTGCCCCATATGATCCATTAACAGACTTGACAAACAACAACAGCGTCGCAACCATTAGCGATCAAAGGTAACGGAGTAACAGGGTCAATCTAACCATCCATCCCTAGATACAGTACTGAATAAGCGGTCATCCTCAAATGAAAGCACGCCCCAAGCTTGTAGATGGGGCGTGCTTTTCATATTATCGTCCAAAACTGGGGCTCCCTTCCCTAATGAGAGCCACCTGCTCTTCATCATTCATGTTGTTGCATGAATAACCTGCCACGCTCGAAATCTGCTCCCGTTGGAGTTTGAAGGCACACCCTAGTCACCACGCAGCAAGCGCCACTAGAGACGGGCAGCTACAGCGGGTAGCCGAAAATGTTGTAGCGGCTTCTCTCTAGCTACGCTTACTGCGAGCTCAGGTAATATTGAATAAGCGCCTGTGTCCCCTTGTTCTCCAGTCCTTGCTCCGCCAGTTGCCTATATAGCGACTCGGCTAGCGACAGTCCGGGCAGCGACAGCCCCATCTCCCGGGCGGCATCCAGCGCAATCCCCATGTCCTTAATAAAATGCTTGATATAAAAGCCCGGCTCATAATCGCCTGCCAGCATGCGCGGCCCCAGGTTAGCAAGCGACCAACTGCCCGCTGCACCGCCAGCGATAGCCTGCAGCACGGTCTGCGGATTCAACCCGGCGCTCTGCGCATACGCGATCGCCTCACATACCCCCATCATATTGGAGGCAATCGCAATCTGATTGCACATCTTCGCATGCTGTCCTGCCCCGGCTGCCCCTTGATGCACGATATTGCTCCCCAACAGCTCTAGCAGCGGCCGCACAGCGGTTACGGTCTGCTCTTCTCCGCCTATCATAATTGATAGCCGCGCCTCCCGGGCGCCGACATCGCCGCCCGATACCGGGGCATCAAGCGCATGCAGCCCTCTGGCCGCGCAGGCCTCTGCGATACGCTGCGCCAGCAGCGGACTGGAGGTCGTCATGTCGATCAGACAGCTTCCCTGCCGGGCATTAGCGATCAGCCCTTCCTCCCCTAGATAGACCGCCTCCACATCCTGAGGATAGCCGATCATCGTAATGATGACATCGCAAGCTGCCGCCAGCTCAGCGGGTGTCTCCTGCCAGATAGCGCCCTGCCTGACCAATTCCTCTGCTTTCGTGGGAGTGCGGGTGTACACATGAAGCGGGTAGCCTGCCTTCAGGATATGCCCGGCCATGCTGGCGCCCATCACACCTGTACCGATGAAGCCTACGGTTGCATTCTCCGGTGAATAGTTCATTTCACTTCCTCCCCCTTCTGCTCCATCCTATATTCTGCTTACTATATTCTGCTTACTATATTCTGCTTACTAGCTCCATCATATCACTTTCCAGACCCCGACAGGGTAATGGACCTTACTTACTCCTGTGCGGCCCATACGATTACCTTCCCTGAGATTGCAGCCCTGAATCCAAGACCGCCCTGGGGTTCACCATCTGCTTGGCATCATTCTCCGACTCCTGAGGCAACGGCCGCAACCGGCGCAGCTCAAGAATGAAGGTACTGCCAGCAGGCGAGCTAGAGCCCAACCATAATTGGCCGCTCTGTGCTTGCGCGAGCAGTCGACTGTAGGTTAAGCCCAGCCCAAGACCGCGTGTCTGCCGTTTCTTACGCATCCCGCGAAAGAAGCGCTCGAAGATGTGGGGCTGCTCCTCCTCGGTTATGCCGCTGCCGTTATCCGATACCTCCACCGCGATATGGTCCTCCCCAGCACGCAATCGTATCTCGATGCAGAGCTTCCGTTCCGGTACCGCTGCCTGCTGAGCATTATTTAATAGATTGACGACGATCTGCTGGATTCTGAGCGCATCTCCGCCAATGATCCCGTCAGCAGCAGACGACTCCACTACGACCTCCACCGGCACCTCGTTCTGTGCCAGTTGCCATTGATAGGCGATCTCTCTCACCAAGGCTGACAGCTCCACCGCATCCTTACGCACCTCCAGACTGCCTGAGGAGAAAGCATTGTAATGGAGCAGATCGGCCACCATCCTCTCCAGCCGAACCGATTCTTGAAGTGCAATGTCGAGAAACTCGTTGGCCTCCTCATGTGTGACTACCCCTTCACGTATCGCCAGCAGCAGCCCTTTAATTGAGGTGACCGGCGTCTTCAGCTCATGCGTGACCCCGGCCAGCGACAGAGCTCTCCATTCCTCCAACTGCTTCAGCTTCAGCGCCATATCCTGGAAGGAAGCGACCAGCTCCGTCATTTCCTGCTCGTGGGTTTCGACATTCAGGTCAACATCATAATTGCCATTGGCAATATGTCTGGCGCTGACAGCTACCTTGCGAATCGGGCGGGACAGCTTGCGGGACAGCAGATACACCGTGAACCATCCGCACAGGATGAGCGTGAGCAGCAGCACCGTCACCAGAATCATTTCATTGGGACTATACATCAATGAACGCTTGGATTGCAGCAGCGTCACCTGCCCCTTAAGCTCCCCGCCGTTCTCGATCGGGGTAGTGATCGCCATGAACCGTCTGTCCCTGGAGTCGCCCAGATCATCGGTCAGCTTCTTCTTCACCTCGCTGTCCGTCAATCTGGGTCTGGAAAACAGCAGATTACCCTGCTCATCCAGCACGAGCAAGCACATGTCCTTACTATCAATCTCAAAAAACGATGTCCTGCTATCGAGCAGCCTGTCAAAATTCGGTGGAATTCGCAATTCCCCATTCTCCGTAACGACACGCTCCGCAATCTCCTGTCCTAGCAGCGCCGCCGTATTGAGGCGACTGCTTTTGGCCGTATCCATTATCCAGTAGACGGCACATAGTGCGATAATCGCCAGGCTGGTACACAGGATGATAAAGTAGCGAAATGTCCAGTACGACAAAATCGATGTCTGCTTCTTCCTCACTCTTTTAGGCAAAATTGATACCCCATTCCCCGCAGCGTGCGAATCTCCCCCACATCCTGGCACCAATGCGACAGCGACTGGCGCAGCCGCTTAATGGACAAGTCTACCGCCCGATCGCTCCCGTCATAATCCATGCCCCACACCTGTTCAATGAGCTGCTCTCGTGTAAAGGCACGGTTAGGCCGCTCGGCAAGAAAGAGCAGCAAGGACAGCTCACGGGGACTGAGCGCCACCTCTGCGCCGTTCACGAGCACCTGCTTGGCGGCAAAATCGATCTGCAGATTGCCGAACATCCTGCGGCTGCTGCCATCCATCCAGATGGGCCGACGCCGCAGGACCGCATTCACCCTCGCCACCACTTCCTCCGGCACAAAGGGCTTGCTCATATAATCATCCGCTCCGCCATCCAGACCGGTCAGCCGATCCTCGATGCCATCACGAGCCGTCAGCATAATAACCGGGCAGGTGCTCTTGCTGCGAATCATCGATAACAGCTCCAGCCCATCGACATCCGGCAGCATAATATCGAGCAAGACGAGCACCGGCTCCTCCAGATCGAACTGCCGGAGCGCTTCTTCGCCGTCTGCGGCCCGTATCGGCCGGTAGCCAGCTCGCTTGATATAGGCAGCCAGCACACGTGAGATGGCTGCCTCATCCTCAACGATCAATATCGGCTTCACAGGGCACACTCCCTCCGACTTTCTTTATTTATGATTTATCATATCTGTGCGGCCCTCGCAACCTTTCACGCATCCAAATTAAGGGTAATTGGAAGGAGATGTCATCGACATCATCCCGACACATTCCTTTGCTATATTAATAATCAAGGTTGTCCATATAGAGAACATGCTGCAAGCACAAGAGAATAATGATTTAGGGGGAGACATGAGGCGCAGCACATCGAAAATAAACCGATAGAAAATGGGAGGAGTTTATAATGAGTAATAAAACAAAAAAATGGTTGATTGCAGGTGCCGCTGTACTGATTATTGGAGGCGCGGGCTATGCCGTCATGAACAATTACCTGGGCAATAATGTAGAGATTACCCAAGTGATTTCTAGTGAATCGTCGGCTGCAGCCTCCGCAACCAGCAGCACGAATAGTGGTTCCGATCCCGGGACAGCAGTTCTCATCGGAACCGATCAGTTGAACGGACTATGGAGCATAGCTGATGGCTCGAAGGTTTACTTCTCTGTCACCACCTCCAAGGAAACCGTCAACTTCGAGAATGCAGCCGTAACAGGCCAATGGAACGTAAATGCTTCGGAGGCCAGCAGCATGACAGGGGAAGGCAGCATCGACCTGAGTCAGACCAATTCGGGCAACAGTCAGCGAGATGGGCATATCCAAGGCTCCGATTTCTTCAATGTTGAGCAATACCCCAACGCCACCTTCACCGCCACAAGCTTCGACGGCATCCCTGGAGAGTGGACTGAAGGCACAGCCTATGACCTTACGATGCACGGCGTATTGAGTCTGCGCGGAGCGGATAAGGAGGTCACCTTTACCGGCAAAACCGTCTATGAAGGTGGCCAACTGAAGCTGTCCGGCACAACGGTGGTCACCTTCGAGGATTTCGGCATGGAGAACCCGCATTCTGTGGTCCTTAGCACTGAGAATGATGTACGTGTCCAGTTAGAGCTTATACTGACCAAATAAGAATCGCAGAGTCTTCAAAGCCGGGCACCGCTGTCCCTGCGAGTATGCACCTGGCATCAGCCTTGCCTGCCCTCTATGGTCTGAAGGTTCGTTCCATGCTGGGGGCGGCGGCGCTTCTCTCTTTGCAGTTTCTGCTATTCACGCTCCCCGCCGCCATCCTCACCTGACAGCAGCTTTTCCCTCATCTTGTCCTCGTACCGGGCAAATGTCGCCGAATGACTCCAGCCCCTGGCCTCCATTAATGACTGATAACGCATCTTCTTAAGCGAGAGCTGCTGGTTAAGCCGGGCACGCTCCTGATCATTTCGGCAACAGGCAATCAGTTGCTCCAGCGTGACCATCTCCTTGCGGATTTGCATTTCCTCAGGGATCATGCCGGCATTTTTGAGCAGCTTGTAGCTTGCTCTCAGCTCCTCGGGCACTCCTGAAGCATCCTCCAGTTGCAGTGGCCGGCCTGCACCGGGCAGATTGTCGAATTCCCCCTTGCGTATCGCTTCTTGTATCTTTTCCTCAATGATCGAAGACATCCAGTCCATGTTATCCCTCCTGAACGTATAGCCGACCGCTTCTATCCACCGAACGTCATCTATCCGTATTAATAGTTCCAGCTCTAGTATACCCGCTGATGGCAGAAGCGAGCAGCAATTTTTAGTATGCCGTATAAAGGCTCAAACCAGAAATCAGTGCTTGACTTGGGCCGAGATGAGACGCTATGGGACAGAGGGTTCTTCCGATCCCGTATAAATGACTGGAATCTGGTTATTTTACAAATACTAGCCCGACAAGGAGGATACCCACATGAACATACAATCCGGCACCTATTATTGGCCTGATACGTTCCCTGATCCGCCTGCTTACCCAGCCTTGCATGAAAATATCGCATGCGATGTGCTGATTGTAGGTGGTGGCAGTTCAGGAGCACAATGCGCTTATTACCTGGCAGATCAACCGCTGAAGGTTGTCGTTGTTGAGAAAGGAAAAATAGGCAGTGGCAGCACAAGCACGAATACCGCATTGATTCAATATTCCGGAGAAAAGATGTTCACCAATCTGATCCATTCGTTTGGAGAAGACTATACACGCCGACATCTGGACCTGCTGCATCGCGCCATCGACGAGATCGAAGCCGCCGCCTCGCGCACCCGGCTGGATTTTGAATTTTGCAGAAGAGATACCTTGTATTGCGCTAGCTGTACCGAGGATGTCGCGCCGCTCCATGAGGAATACGAGCTGCTTAGACGTCTTGGCTGCGACCTGGAGTTCTGGTCCCAGGAACAGATCGAAGCTCATTACCCTTTCAGCAGAGAGGCCGCCATCTACTCCCGGAAGGACGCGGAGCTGAATCCGTTCAAATTCACACATGCACTGCTCGATTATGCCGCAGAACATGGCGTCCGCATCTATGAGCATACGGAGGTCAACGGTCACTATTACGAGGATGGACACCGCCTCGTCGTGATGACAACCAAGGACGGCTTCACCATTACGGCAAGGCAGGTGATATTTGCCGCGGGATATGAGGGCATAGAGATTCATAAGGACAAGCAGGTATCCTTCGTGAGCACCTATACCGTCACTACAAGCCCCATCAGAGACCTGTCCTCCTGGTACCATCGCACCCTGATCTGGGAGACCGCCCGTCCCTACATCTACATGCGTACAACCGCCGACAACCGTATCATTATCGGCGGATTGGATGAGAATACCGACTACCCGGAGGTTCGCGACCGCAAGCTCGTCCATAAGGCAGACAAGCTGATGGAGGAATTGACCAAGCGCTTCCCCGATCTCGGACAAGACGTGCGCGCTGAGTATGCGCTGGCTAGCTTCTATGGGGGAACAGCAGATGGGATGCCCATCATCGGGCGGTATGAGAAGTATCCCAACTGCTATTTTCTATTCGCCTTTGGCGACAACGGCACCGTATACAGTCAGGCTCTGTCCAGACTGATCGCCAAGGAAGTCGCGGGCGAGCATGACCCTGATCTGCAATTATATCTTTCGGAACGTCCACTGCTACAGCAGCCGGCAGGGCTTCCCGTCTCCTGAGAAGCAATGCCGCGATGAACAGCAGCACGGCCTGAGCCATATGACTCGCCCGCTGCTGTTCAGGGCTTCCGCCTCTCAACCTAAGCCTCCATGCTGCAATGAAGACGCAACCTGCCCGCTTCACGATGCCTCCCTATGCTGGGGATGGTCACGCCACCTGCTCCTGCAGAGCAGCATTCGTGCCCTATCCTTCCCCCATTCCTCCCCAATCAGCAGCATTCATCTTCCCACCTCCTTCTGGCCTGCCATACTCCTACAGCACTCGCCATTTACAGGTTTAATTTGAACAAAATCCAGAAAAATCGACACCATAATACTACATTATTTTTTCACGAATCAAACTTTAAGTTTAACACATATTGATAAGTAATTATCTTTAAAAATAAGTAATTAACCATTTAGTCACCCAAAACTCATCCACAAAAAATGCAGAATATAAACCTTTATATTTCCTGGAATGTCAATTTAAAATCAGTAAATATGTCGAAAGAATAGGGAGAACTAGCCAATGATCAGAGAAAGAGGGGAAGGAGCGTATAAGGATAGGCGTAACAGGGAATGAAGCATGATGAAGCAAGAAGAGAAGAGGGAGAAGGGAGAAGAGAGAAGAATAAGAGGATGGATAGCTTCCAGAATGGGATAGAGTAAAGTTATAGTATGGTGTGGCATGGGATGGAATAGGATAGACAACACGCTCGCACGTGTATCCAAACAGGAGGGGAATAAGAACGAGCTTCGGGAATATGAGGTCGAGGGTGAGGGCGAGGGAATAGGGCCCGAAGAGGCGGTAAGGAGGTGCAGAAGGAGAAGGCAAGGCAGGAGGCGGTCGTAGCGGCTGCGACCGCCTGGTCAGGCTGACAGCGCACTCTGTGATGGAGAGGGTCTGCTGATCAGACTAGGGAGTCAGAGTCCGGGAATGTCCCTGCATCCCGACGCCGCTGAAGACCGTCTCCAGCATGAGAGAGGCTGCTGCATTGCGCGCCAGGCGCCCAGACTGGACCTCCTGCCATGTAACAAACAGCATCCAGTACATCACATTCAGAATCCATTCCTTCGTCATATCCTGCCTGAAATAGCCTCTCTCCTGCAGCCGTCCGATGATCTGGCTGAGAGGCTCCATCAGCTTGGCCTCGGCTGCTTCCAGCTCCGAATTATATGCCAGTGAGGAGTGGTGAATGAGGAAGTGAATTTTATCCCCCAGAGGGATAAGAGCTTCAATGAGTCGCGGAATATAGTTGTTCAGCTCCTCCTCCTCCGTTGGAATCTGACGGACGGTTTCGCCTACTACCTCAATCGCGCGCAGGCCCAGCTTCAGCAGCAACTGCTCGCGGCTCTCCACATAACGATGCAGTGTCGCAATCCCGATCTTGGCGTGTTCCGCAATCTCATGAAGGGAAGATGTCGGCTTTTCCACAAGCAGTTCGGTAGCCGCATCAAGAATTGCATTCATTCGCGCTTCCCTGGTCGCGCTTCTGGTTTTATTGCTCATCCCTTATCTCTCCTCAAATGATACATTATACTATCATATGAGAGTATGTTAAACGAATTGTCATATCAAATCAACTACTGACTGCACTTTCCATCTCTTGATCCTGCCTGGCTTGTGCCACATAACGACATTTCGCGCTGCGGGCTAAAGAGCTGCGCGCGGCGCTCTGCAGCATAGGCGACCAATCGAACACACAGACACAAAAGCGCAGACGGCATTGCACCCCCATAGAGGGGCAACCATGCCGTCTGCGTAAGTATGACCATAGTATACTGTTATTTCTTGACCTTGTCCGGATACGGAGGCCCGTATAGAATAAAGGCACTAAAGGAGGTCCCGCCGACCACGGCATCCAGCTCCGACTCCTCCAGCTCTCGCTCACCGGAGATCGCTGTCTCGCCAACCAGTTGGCCAGCTTCATCTAACCGAAACGTGATTTCGATTCCCTCTGGAATCTCATGCCCTGTCAATTCCTTGACCGCTGCACCCGCATCCTCAAGCACCAGCTCCAAAAACGCCTTGTCTGTCGCTGCGCGCTCCTTCAATTGTTCAAATGCTGCATTGGCCGTCTCTGCCGTCCATTTCATCTTCATCGCCCCTAATATCAGATAGAGTTCTGTTGCAAGCTCTATTATAGAGAAATGAGGATCAAGAATCTGTAACTGCAGTTACAAAATGCAGCATTTTACAGGGGGAGCCCCACTTGATTATGCTTTGCGGACAAATTCGGATTTGAGCTTCATCGCTCCGAAGCCATCGATTTTGCAATCTATATCATGGTCGCCGTCCACTAGGCGAATATTTTTGACACGAGTCCCGATCTTGACCACCGAGGAGCTCCCCTTGACCTTCAAATCCTTGATCACCGTCACCGTATCCCCATCTTGCAATATATTCCCATTCGCATCCCGATACACCTTCTGCTCCTCCTGCGGGGCAGCATCAGCCTCAGGGTTCCATTCATGCGCGCACTCCGGGCAGATCAACAGATTCCCATCTTCATATGTATACACCGATCCGCATTGCGGACAATTTGGCAGATTTGCCATGTTACCTTCACTCCTCATTGTATGTAATAACCCCATTATGCTGCGGCGACCAACAACGCATGACCCATTACGAAGCCGCCGCGGCTACCTGCTCCAGCAGCCTCTCTGCCGCATCCCTCTCCATCGACAATATGCCGACCGTCTCGATGATGCGCCCTTGTTGGAGCCGTTCATCCAGCCATTCTGAGACAAACCCAGGTGCGTAGCCTCGCTGACCGAACTCCCCTCCGAAGGCAATCATCTCCGAGTAGCGTGCGAGGTACTGCTCGCGGGTCGTGTCTGGATAGCAACCTGTGTAGAGCCAGAATTGCAGGTCATACATCAAGTACGATCGCTCATCCGCGTGGAAGGAGAACGATCCCTTCTCCTCCACCACCCGAAGGCAGATCGCTCGTATCTGCTGCTCCAGCTTATCCGGCTCGCCAGTCCTGGCGCATAGCTCAGCAAGCAGCGGCGAGAACGCCCCGTTCCTCACCCGCTCCAGCGCATCCTGCTTGTCCTGCTCCGATGTGTCATAGACATCGCTATGCACCAGCCCGCGAATAAAGGCCTCGAAATTCTCGGCTACAAACGTGATCTCATAGTCATCCTCCTGGTCGACATGAATCACCTCCGGTTCCCCATCTGGGCCGCAATGCGTATAATCCAGCATCACCACATCATGCCCCGCTGAGGGACAGTCACAGATAACAACTCCAATGTCTGGATAGCCCCACTCCTCAATCATGAAGCGTCCCCCCAGCTCTCCGCAGAGCGAGTACCTCTTATCACGGCCAATTCCCATGATGCCGGTGATTGCTATATGATCGGGCGACCAGCTTGTGGGCTCCTCCATCGGAAAGCAGTCGTTCACCGGAATGCCGCCATTTTGCGTTTTCATCAGCGCGATATACGAAGCCGGGAGCTTGTAGCCAAGCTCTGCTTCAATGGACGCGATCAGCTCATCTGTTGGAGCTTCGCATACATACTCCTGGCGAGAGTAGTCGCTGTCCTTCCAGAAGCCGCTTAGATCCATCCCCGCAAAAGGAGGCGCCACTGATATACCTGTTGCCGAACCTGATGCAGCCGCCTTCGCCGCCCGCTGCCTTGCACGCTCCTGACTGCGCTGCTGCTTGGCCGCACGATCGCGGCTCCATGCCAGCAACCGCTGCAGATGCTCATCACCGGGTGACAGCTCGTCCGCCCGCTCCAGCGCCTGTACCGCTTCCTCATAGCGCCGCAGGTGATAGTAAGCATAGCCTCCCCTATAATGCCATATGGCATCTCTATCCCCTTCTGCGATTGTATGGAGCTGCTCCAGCGCCTCCCCATAGCGTCCCAGATTATTCAGGGCACGAGCCAGATGTCCGGTAAGCTGCGCACCGCGCTCCGGCTGGGGAATAGCCACGACCGCATCCACGATGCGTTCAAACTCATCCTCCTCATGCCATTCGTCCAGTTGCGCCAGCCATGCTGCCATCATAGCTTCACCTCCATTCTCGATAGCAGAACCTATAATCTATTTAATTATACCTTGATTTCACTCTATTGGCACAGACGACACAATAATGTCGCCTCTTGGCTTGACGATTGGCGGAGCCGTACACTATATACAGCAAGCCAAAAAGAAGCCGATCGTACCGCCATGCGGTACGATCGGCTTCTCCTCCAGCTAGCTGTCTTCAAACCCCAACGGGAGCAAAACTTGCCGAATCTCCGTTCCGGGCAAGGCGCTTACCCGTCGCTCCTGTTGCTCCTGTCGCTCTGACAGGTCGCACATAATTGCCCTCATCACGTCCCGCAGTAAGTACGGTAGGGTAGGTTCGACGGCTCTGGCAGAGCAGCATAATCACATTGCTGCGGCCGATGCGCATAGGGATCAGCCAGCGCTTCCAGCAGACGCTCCATTACGGACAGATCACCCTCCTCGGCGGCGGACAGTGCAGCCTCGACCTGGTGATTGCGTGGAATGAGTGCAGGATTACTGCTGCGCTGCAGCTCCAAAGCTTGCTCGGCGGACTCAGGCTGGCGTTCCTGCCGCTCCCGCCAGCGCTCTTGCCAGCGTACATACTCCGGTGCAGCAGCCAGGTCGCCCGGAGCAGCTTGGCCGAAGGTCAGCGCAAGGAACGTATTCGTATAGTCCGCCCGATGGGTTTGCATCAGACCGAGCAAATCCAGGATCAGCTCCTTATCTCCATCCTCTGCATGGAACAGACCCAGCTTCGCCCGCATGCCCCTCAGCCACTCATGATGATATTGCTCTCCGAACTGCTTGAGTGCCTCCTCGGCCTGTTCAATAGCCCGCTCCTCATCCTCGCCCAGCAACGGCAGCAGCGACTCCGCCAGCCGTGCCAGGTTCCATGCCCCAATGGACGGCTGATTGCCGTAGGCATAGCGCCCCTCCCTGTCGATCGAGCTGAAGACCGTCGCCGGGTCGTAGGTATCCATAAATGCACAAGGACCATAATCGATCGTTTCTCCACTGATCGACATATTGTCTGTATTCATCACACCATGGATGAAGCCGACACACATCCACTGCGCGATCAGCTTCGCCTGCGATTGAATCACCTCTTGCAGCAGCGCCAGATAGCGATGCTCTGCCTCCAACGCCTGCGGATAATGACGCTGCAGCGCATAATCCGCCAGCGCGCGCAGCGCCTCCGGCTGACCGAGAGCAGCCGCGTATTGAAAGGTGCCCACGCGCAGATGGCTGGCGGCCACCCGTGTCAGGATCGCGCCGGTGATCAGTGATTCCCGTACAATCTTCTCGCCTGTCGTGACGACGGCCAGACTGCGGGTGGTCGGAATGCCTAGCGCATGCATCGCCTCGCTAATGATATATTCCCGCAGCATCGGTCCCAGCGCCGCTCGTCCATCCCCACCGCGGGAGTAGGGTGTCAAGCCGGAGCCCTTGAGCTGAATGTCGATCCGCTCGCCCTGCGGTGTTATCTGCTCTCCCAGCAGCAGCGCGCGGCCATCACCCAGCATGTTGAAGTGCCCGAACTGATGGCCAGCATAAGCCTGAGCCAATGGCTCCGCCCCCTCCGGCACCCGATTGCCCGCCATGACATCTACATTGCCTGCGCTGCGGAGCGACTGCGCGTTCAGCCCAAGGCTGGATGCCAGCGGTTCATTAAGAATAATGAGCTGCGGGGCGCGCACCGGAACCGCCAGTTGCTTCTTAAAAAAAACATCTGGCAACCGGGCATAGCTATTGTCGAAGCTCCAGCCTGCGGCCAATTCTTGTGTTGTCATCCTGCGCCTCCTACACTGACTTATATTTTGAAAGTTACTTATGTTCTATCCCCCTACTTAGTAGTATACCCTTTTATTCCCCCCGATGCACAGTTGAGCCTTGCCTCTGTTGCCGCCGCTCAAGCGGAACAACTGACCGTTATCATTCCAACCCAGCAGGGACGGCAATTACGCCTCACCATGCAGGAGGCTCCAGCTCCGCGCTTGACAGCGCTCCGCAGACGAAGAAGAAGCCTCCACCCGCGTCGCCTACGCGAAACGATGGAAGGCTTCTCTTAAGCCATCTACTGACCTCTGCCGCCCTGTCCTCTGTCGTTGCCGGATTCACCCATGCCTTGGCCGCCCATACCGCCGCCGGGGCCACCCATGCCGCTCCTGCTGGTGGTCACGCCCGATTCATTGATCCAGGTGTCCGTGCTGCTCAACTGGAAGGACGTCACCTGAGTTCCGCCACTATAGGCGCCACCAGTGTACATACCATTCTGAGCCGTGCCTGTGTCACTGCCACCCGAATAGAGCGTGTAGGTGGTTCCCAGCTTCAGCTCAGGCGAGCTGATGACGATCGACTGATAATTCTTCGCTGGCGCAAAGGTGAGAATCGTATTGCCTTCGCTGTCCTCCAGATGGACAAGCTCTCCAGCCTGCTGAGCCTGGGAGTAGGCCATTGCAACTGACGGCTGGCTGGACGAGTCCGAGGCCGACTGCATCATACCCGAGCTGCCTGCAGCAATCAATGTGCCTCCGCTTAACTCGAAGGTTCCGTCATAATCCAGTGGCCCATTGCCATTGTTAGTCGGACCATTCACAATGACCATGCCGCCGCTCATGACGATATTCCCATTGGCATCCAACCCGTCGCCATCGGCATCGACATGAACAGTGCCGCCAGTGATGGTGATTGTATTGTTCAGTCCATCATTTCCTGCCGCGTTGATGCCATCATCCGAGGCCTTCAATTGAATGTCTCCGCCCTTAATGACCACATCCGTTCCTTCGATCCCCTCATAGCTGGTCGTAATCACAATTTGGCCGCCTTCGATGGTCACTGCTGTATCAGCATGAATACCATCATCGCCTGTAACGATAGAGAACTCGCCGTCCTGTATCGTCACTGTACCATTGCTGTGAATGGCATCATCCGCGGAATCGATTGTGAACACACCGCCACGGATCATGATCGCCCCAGAAGCCTTCAGACCCTTCATGCTCGGCGTATCGTCCGTTGCTGCTGCAGTAGCAGCCTCAGTGGAGGAGGATACAGCAGCCGTCTTCACTGTCGGCGCGACAGTAGAGGTATCTCCAACTGCGGAGACTGTCGCTCCATCAGTAGACGCTGTGTTCGATACAGCATTGCCTGAGGTCGTCCCGCTTGGCGGCGGCCCCCCTGGGGCTGCGCCATCTGGTGCCGTGCCGTCTGGTCTTCCCATTCCCATACCCATGTCTCCGCCGTCTCCGCTCCATCCCTGCCCTCGGCCTGGGCCGCCTCCGAAGGTCTCCGTCTTCACCTCGGCATTTTGGTAGCCGCCTCCGGTTATTATATTGAACGTGCCGCCGTCCACCATCAGGGTCGTCTCCGCTTGCAGGCCATCATTGCCTGCTTCGATGGTATACGTACCGCCGGCGATCGAGATGAAGCCCTTGTCCGTATCGGTATCGTTGGAAGACTTGAGCCCATCGCCCTCAGCCTTGATGGTGAACGTGCCATCCAGGATAGCGATCATATCCTTACCCACCATACCATCGTCTGCCGCCTGAATATCCAAGGTGCCGCTCACAATTTTAAGATCATCCTTGCTCGTAATCCCATCATTGTAGTTCCCTATCACCGTCAGCTTGCCTGTGCCATTGATGGTGAGGTCATCCTTGCTGAAGATCGCTGCTGACGGCTCATCGGTATCTGCGTCGGGATACACATAATTGCTCGCATCCTCGACCAGATTGGTTGTGCCCGCTGCCAGAGTAATGACCGTCTTATCTGCCGCCTTGATGTAGATCGGCGCACTGGTGCTGCTACGAAGCTCCGTTCCATTCAGCACCAGCCTTACCGTACCGCCATCCTGAGCGTCGACGACGATCTGCCCATCGCTCAACGTGCCGCTGAGCACATAGACGCCGGATTTAGAGATCGTCACCACACCATTGCTTGCTACTGCTCCAGAGCCGCTTACTGTAGCTCCTTGTCCGCTAAGCTGTATCGAAGTCGCACTCTCCGCGGTCCAGTCCACCTCATAGTCATCCTGGTCGAAGCTGACCGTCGCCGCTGCCGACGAGCTCCCATTCACAGAGGAGGCCACAGTCTCATATTGTACGGTCGCAGAGCTTCCACTGCTTGCGGATGTCTGAACCGTTCCAGATGGAGTCGAGCTGCACGCGGAGACCAATGCGGCACACATCAGGGCAATCATTAATTTACTGCCGATCCCAAGTTTATTCATCGTAATCATCCTCTCATCGATCATCTTTTGTTACAATCGAACCTATCAACCGGGCTCTGACCTCTGCTTAATAATTGTCATATCGTACAGCAGGCGTCATCGTTAACGAGAGATCCAGATTGCCGTTCCGGCAACGAATCGCATCCAGAAATGATTTTTGATTGACATCATCGTTCAACGTAACTTTATAGACAAGCTCGTATAGACTGCCGAGCTCGGTGGTCTTGATCTTCTCCAGCTCGTATTTGACCTGGAATTGCTCGAACACTTCAGCGAAGGCTTCCTCATAGCCAAGATTTTCTGGAATGGTCACCTTCAACGTCTTCTGCTCCGCCCGTCTGGAGCCGAAGCGGACACGATGAAGGACAACCATCAGCACGCACAGGATGAGCGTGAACAGTACCGCGTAGCCAAATGCTCCAACACCGCAGGCCAGCCCTGCAGCCATCGTGAACAATACAAAGGTAATATCCTTAGGGTCGCCAGGCGCGCTGCGGAAGCGGATAATGGAGAAGGCACCCGCCAAGCTGAACGCTCTGGCAATATTGCTGCCAATCAGCAGGATGATAATAGCAACTACAACAGGCAGCATAATCATCGTCAAGGTGAAGCTCTGTGTATAGCCTCCGGGGTTGGTCTTCATATAGGTGAAGCTGATCAGACCCCCGAGTACAACAGCGACAAGCAGTGCGGTGACAGCGTTGCTGAAGCTGAGCTCAGTCGTTGTCAAGGCTGCGGAAAAGATGGAATCAAGCATAGATAACACGCTCCCTTTCTTGTTTGGTTCTCAGCATTTTCTTGTATTCATTGCCGTACTTCGAGAAGCTGGTGCGATACAGACCGTGCTCCGAGAGCAACTGGGAGAGCCAGAGCGGGATCGTATTCTCCGCCTTAACCTCCATCAGCCATTGACCCGGCTTCAGCAGCGGCTCGCCATAGCTCCCGCTCTCCAGCTTCAGATCATGCCGCCGACAGACGATGTTAGTGTCGAACGTGATGCGCAGATCGCGGTTCGCCTTGCTGAACAGTGCCTTGCGTTCATACGCGAGATACACCTTCGGCTGCAAATCATATTGTCGCAGGAAGTATGTAATCTCTTGCAGCACTTGTCTGTTCATGTACTCCTTGTACTCGGGCGGGATGCCCGTGCGGACAAATTCGTAGGCCTCCTCCAGCTTCAGTGCGGTACGGCGCTTGTTCACAAGGCCAAACACTTTTTTCTTAATTTCCAGGTAGACCTTGCCACCCGCCTGCGGTGTTCCGTAGCCTCGGAGCCGCAGCTTTTCCTTATACTTGGGCTTGGCGAGGCTGTGACGGATCAGCGAATCATGCCGGGTATCGAAATAGAGGTTGGTAATGGAGTAAAAGTCATGCTGCTTGTTGTAGTCATCCAACTCCATATATTCCAGCAGATCCGCATAGAAGCTGCGATAGGCCGCATCATCCAGCAGGTATTTGTTCTCGTAGCGGTTAAATACTTCGATTGCCATCGTCGATCCATCCTTTCTGATCGGGTGTTCCTTGTGGTGATGTCTGTATCTTAGCCCCCCAACCTTGAATGAATCTTAAATCATTTTACATTCCGTTAACATTACTACAGCTCTTCGTTCGCAAGTCCGACTAAGACAAGACGCCCTCTCCTCCTACGATTGAATTAAGGTTAATTCAAGGTATTCCTGCTATAATGAAGGCCGCAGGAGACACGCGCAAAAAAATGAAATCTGTCGCACGGCACGATCTGTGCGGTGAGCATAGCCTATCATCAGTGTAAAGGGTGATTCGTAATGAGAATCTTAATTGTGGAAGACGAAGAATACTTGGCGGAGGCCTTGACGCAAATATTGAAGAAGCAAAATTACTCGGTCGATGCCGTACATGACGGCGTCACAGGGCTCGATTACGCACAGAGCGGCATCTATGATCTGCTGCTATTGGATATTATGATGCCAGGGCTGGACGGGATCGGACTGCTGCGAACACTGCGCCAGCAAGGCGTCGCCACACCCGCTATCTTCCTGACCGCGAAGGGGGACACCTCCGACATGGTCGCCGGACTTGATTACGGAGCGGATGACTACATTGCCAAGCCCTTCTCCACTGAGGAGCTGCTGGCACGCATTCGGGCGGCGCTGCGGCGCAAGGGCGAGGTGGTGCCGGAGGACGGACTGAGGTTCGGCGATATTGAGTTGAACACCGCCAATCTGCGGTTGTCCTGCCAAGGAAAAGAAATGAAGCTGAACCTGAAGGAGAATGAACTGCTCGAGCTGCTTATTATGCGCAAGCAGGGCGTCACCTCCAAGGAGCAGATCATTGAGAAGCTGTGGGGCTTTGATTCTGAGGTCGAGTATAACAATGTCGAGGTCTATATCTCATTTTTGCGCAAAAAACTGACCTTCCTGGGGTCGTCAGTGCGTATCGCTACCATCCGGGGCGTCGGCTATGTGCTGGAGGTGACGAGCTGATGTTCACGAAGCTGAGAAACCGTTTTTTACTGCTCAATCTGGTGACGATCTCGATCCTGATGCTGGCTGCCTTCGCCTCCATCTATACCATCACGTACCGCAATGTGGATAGCGATGTGAGGATGGATCTGCAGCGCACCGGGGATTTCTATCTCAAATCACATAACAAGCCCGATCGACCGCAGATGGGCTTTCCATCCACCCCACAGGGCGGAGTGTCCACAGAGGCAGGGCACAGCATGGGATTAGAGGGGATGGATAGAGCGGGAGGGCCGCCGCCTGAGCGCATGATTTCCTTCATGATTAGCACAAACGAACAATGGGAGCTGCTGCAGACTGATTCGCAGTTGGATATGGATCGCGAGCTGTATGTACAAGCGCTGGAGAAAGCAGCCGACTCGGGCAAGGCACTCGGAAGCTTCTCCCTGAACGGCAGCCATTGGAGCTTTGCAGTCCAGCGAGACAGCGAAGGAACGCGAGTTATATTTCTGGATACAACCGCACAGCAGAGCATTCTATCAACACTTATCTATACATTCGCTGTTGTCGGCCTGGTGATGCTCGTCCTCTTGTTCTTCACCAGCCGCTACTTTGCCAACCGTTCGATCCGTCCCGTGCAAGAAGCCTTCGAGAAGCAGAAGCAGTTCATTGCCGATGCCTCGCATGAGCTGAAGACGCCGCTTACGATCATTCATACGAATGCGGATGTACTGCTTGGCAAC
Source organism: Paenibacillus sp. J5 (assembly GCF_054955055.1). Lineage (NCBI taxonomy): Bacteria > Bacillati > Bacillota > Bacilli > Caryophanales > Paenibacillaceae > Paenibacillus > Paenibacillus sp. J5. The sequence continues at coordinate 22,179 of NZ_JBUEDD010000018.1, forward strand.
AAGGAGGATACGATCGCCCAGCAAGCCAAATGGCTGCATTATATCAAGTCGGAAACCTCGCGCATGACCAAGCTCACGAACGATCTGCTCTACCTCACCGAGATGGACGATTCCCGCACCCGCATGGTACATGCAAAGTTCAATCTGAGCGAAGCGGTGGAGAACAGCATCCTGACGATGGAGGCGGTCATCTTCGAGAAGCAGATTCGGCTGGACTATAACATCGAAGCAAGCCTGATGGTGAACGGCAGCAGCGAGCAGATCAAGCAGGTCATCATGATCTTGCTGGACAATGCCGTGAAATATACCGCTCCCAAGGGGACGGTAGAGGTGATGCTTAAGAAGCAGCACCATGAGACGGTGCTGGCCATACGCAACACTGGAGAAGGCATCGCCCCCGAGCATCTGACGCGCATCTTCGACCGCTTCTATCGGGCTGATTCATCCCGGGCGCGCAAGCAGGGCGGTCACGGCCTCGGCCTGGCGATTGCCAAGTCGATTGTCGATCAGCACAAGGGCAAGCTGTATGCCGCCAGTACGGTCGGAGAGTCGACGACGTTTTATATGCATTTGACGTAACTCAGCACGCCATGCAGCTAGTGCCGCGCAAGCAGCTACTGCATGGCCTTTTTCGATGAACGGGATAATGAAACTTCAATTTTAAGGGACATTCTCGCCAATTCGTGCCATTCAATCAGATGTGGGTAGTGAACACAAGCTTGTGCACTTTGCTGATGAATATGGCGAGCTGCCATACTAAATAGTATGGCGCCACCCGGATCGACAAACTCCGCTCGATGCTGACGGACATCATCAAGGATAGCTTTCTGGCTCGGGGTGTATGCAGCGATGGGTGCTGCAGAGACGAAGCCCCACAGCTCTTGATAACAACACACGCCCTGAGTCCATGTGGTCTCAGGGCGTGCTGTAATCAAATCTATATGAGCTTGGATTGCTTCAACAGACGTTGAATCATGGTCGCCACCTCTGCTCGGGTGATGGTGGCTTGCGGGGCAAGCAGTGTGCTGCTCTTGCCTTGCATTAGACCCGCCTCAATATTATCTGCCAGCCGCTCTGCAGCCCAGGTGGATACCTCCGCGGCATCGCCGTAGCTCTGCAGCACTTGAGCAGCCTGCTGGCCATCCTGCAGCCCAGCCAGACCAGTAATCTCCATCGCGCGCGAGATCATAACCGCAGCCTGCTCGCGGGTAATCGTAGCATTCGGACGGAAGGTTCCGTCCTCAAACCCGGTCACCAGCTCATGCTTGTATGCGGTCTGGACCGCACGGGCATACCAGGCTGTGCTGCTGACATCGGTGAAGTTGCCTTGGGCAGGCTCCAGTCGCAGCCCGAGACCACGCACCAGAATCGCAGCGAATTCGGCGCGGGTCATGCTGCGATCCGGGCTGAACTGACCGTCGCCCGTACCATTGACGACCAGACGAGAGCCCATATCATTCATCGCCTCCTGCGCCCAGTGCCCGGCGGCATCGGTGAACTCAAGTGGATTCCAGATCACGGCATACGTACTATTGGTCAAGCTGTTGATCTTGGCATAGTAGGTGCCAGCGTCCTGCCTAACCTCAGTAGGCACATGGCGTACCGTACCATCCTGTTCGATAACTATCCCTGTTGTAATACGGCTCGGGTCTGTTCCATCCGGTAGCGCAATTCGGCGCTCCACATACCGGGAGTAGTCTGTCAGTTCAATGTCACGGCTGCCATCCCCGACTAGCACCTTGAACTCTACAGGCTCGGCGACTAAAGCCAATTCGTTGTCCGCCAGTACCTTATGTGCCTGCTTCTCGGCAGTTGTAGTCAGCTTGGCAATCTCCAGCCTCACCTGAAGCTGCTCTACTCCCACATTCGTTCCAAATTGTCCAGCGATCTCGGTCAGTTGGAGCTGCTCCGACGGGAGGAGATACGAGCCTTCGCTGGTTCGCAGCTCCAACGTTGCCTGCTGGCGTTCCATATTGTGCAGCAGCTTGCCATTGACCACGCCGACAACAATAGCGCTATCGGAGTTGATCCATGGAATAGTGAGCACCGCTCCCTTTCCTTCCGCATCCAGCCGCTGCTGCAGCTTCTCTTCATCAACCGCAATCGTCGTCACCTTATGGCCGCTCGATTCACTCGTCGTTGCCGTGCCTGCATTCTGCACCTTGCCGTTCACCAGCACCTCGACGCTGCTTGTTGTCCCCGAGCCAGAGCTGCCAGAGCCTGGGGAGGTTGGCGTTGCAGGTGTCGTTGTATCCGGCTGGACGGGCCCGGAGGTCACCGGAGCGGACGGATAATAAGGTGCCGCAGGCTTCACTGCGAAGCTCGGCTCCGAGGCGGCCCCGGTGCCCGCTGCATTGATCGCCCGGACAGTGAAGGTGTATTCGGTCCCATTCGCCAGATTGCTTACCTTAATCGGACTGGCCGTCCCGCTCACCACTTGACCGCCAGGGGATACCGTTACCTCATACCCGCTAATGTCTGCACCGCCATTGCTCTGCGGGACAGTGAAGCTGACCGTGGCAGACGCATTGCCTGCAACAGCCTTCACCCCAGTTGGAGCGGAAGGAACCGTCTTCGGTGTCACGCTGACCGTCGTCGAATCACTGCTCGATCCCCCAAGATTAACAGCTACCACCTTGATATAGTAGGCTGTGCCATTTGCCAGTCCGGCTAACTGGGCTTGCGTGGTGGTCACCACGGTCTGCGGCTCAGCCGGGAACTGTCCCGGTGTCGTCGATACGTATACCTTGTAGGAATCGGCTCTATCAGCCGCTGACCAATTGACAGTAGCCTTGCCGTCTCCGAACTGCGCGGTCACATTCTGCGGTGTAGTCGGAGGTACAGGCAACAGAACCTCCTGGGTCACTGTGAACGTTACCGGCTCCAAATGCTCGGCACTTATCGTTACGGTTACGGTGTAGGCGCCTGCTGCCAGCCCATCCTTCGCCTTGACAGCGAGGCTAGCCGACTGCCCCGCGCCCACAGACGATGAAGGCGAAGTCAGGATGAAATGGGTGGCAGACGGCCCGCTCAGGCTTGCCTGCAACTGCTGCAGCTCTCCGGTGCCCGTGTTGACCAGTGCAGCCTGAACCGCCTGCGAGGAGCCGGCTGTGTAACCGACCGTGAGCGGAGTCGCAGTCTTATTGCCGATCGGCTCGATCGTATACGTAAGCGGCGTAACAGTCAGCGGGCCACTATACGTGACAAGTGTGCGCGGAGTCGGATCACTGGGCTCGACATAGCTCCCATGCGTCAGCTTAGAGCGGAAGCGATACGTATGCCCAGGATCAAGCTGAAGCGGCACTGCCGTCGGAATGCCCGACCAAGAGGTCGGCAGCGTTGACCAGACCGTCTCGCCATCCTTCTGTTGTTGCAGTTCAATCGCTGTGGCAGCCGTCAAAATATCCGTGTTTCCTGATCCGCCAGGAAAATGAAGAACGGCTGAATTATACGTAATGTCCGAGACGCTCAGATACGGCCAACGGTAGCCGCCAAGCACCCCGAAGTACAACTGGTTATTGTTCGCACTATTAGCTAATAACACTTCATCATTCTGATTCAGCGACACAGCGACCGTATTTTGCGTGTTCGCTGCCTTGACCGCCTCGCCCAGGGCATACGCCGAATCGCTATCGGTCAGCGCCAGGCCATTAACAACCATCGTCTGATTGGAGGAATATGGCGACCAGGAGAGTGTAACGTCAATGCCGTTGGAGTTGTTCTCCAGCACATTATGCTGCAGGGTTACATTGGTGCTGTAGAATCCGATCACCGCAATGCCTGCGCTCGCATAGCCCGCCTGTGTTGTGCTATCGAACCCTCGGATACTGTTGCCCGTTACCGAGCCGTTGCCGCCATAGAGATAGATCGCATATTCATATCCGTCGGACTGGCGCAGCCGCTGTGGATATTCCGTTCCTTCGAACGTATTGTCAGCAATCTCCAACTGGCCGCTGCGGATCGCGATCGCATTGCGGAAGGCATTGCTCTTGCCGAAGATGCTGCTTCGGATTACAGTGGACACAGCACCCGGCTCCGCATGAATCCCGAAGTTGATATTGCCGCCTGGCGTAGGATTATTATGGAAGCCCTCCAAGGTTAGATGATCCGCCACAAGCGCGCCGCCGTACTTGACATTGATGACTGTGAATAATGGATACGCCCCTTGCTTCAAGGTAACATCATTCAGCGTCAGCAGACTGTTCTGGCCCTGCACCCGCAGAAAAACCTGCTGGCTGGCGTAGTTGCCCAGCGCAGATGAGGAGACTGTAATGTCATCACTGCGAACAATAGTATCCGCAACCCCTGCGCCAGCTTGAATGATGGCGCCATTACCGTTGATCGTCAGTGCGCGTGAGATGGTGCCTCCCTCATAGTCATAGACGACGCCAGACACCAGATTGATGGTTTCGACTGTGTTCATGCTCAGATAGGCAGCCAGCTCCGCGGAATTATTAGCCGTCACGACGGTTTCTAATGGCTCCGCACCTGCCCTTGCAGGCAGAGCCGGAAGCACGACGCTGAGCATCAGCAGGAAGCTGAGCACCGCGGCTGGAACTTTGAACGTATTAATCATCCTTTTCACCCCTCCATTCAGTTTGTAAGCGTTTAATTTTTTTAGAGTAGAATTGGTCTGCTGGACGACATGCTTCGAATATTTTCGACACACTTCTACAGCTACTTTCTTCACTATACACCCCTTCACTTAACAATTTCTCAACAAAAAGGAAGGTCATACCATCTCCATTCGCTGTATCAGATTAGCTCTCCGACAAGGGCACCGACGAGCACCACAACCCACGGCGGGAGCTTCCATATAGACAGCAGGCCGAATAGCCCGAGTGCCGCCCCCGCGTCGCGCGCGCTCCCTATCGTGGTTGTCCACAGCGGATCATACAAGGCCGCCAGCAGCAGACCGACGACCGCTGCATTCATGCCCGCCATGGCGCCTCTGGCCCATGGACTGGCACGAAGCCCCTTCCCAAGGAGCGTACATCAGCTATGTTATCCGCAGATTAACGATGAGGGCTCATCCATACCGGCCGCCCGCATGCCTCCCCGTCTCGAACAGACGGATCGCCTGCTCAGCCGCCTGCTCCAGCAGCGGGATGGCGCAGGCCATAGCCTCCTGCAGCGTCATCGGGCGGTTCACGATGCTGAAGATGGCATCTATCCCTTCCGCATAGAGCGTCTCTGCTCCATCGCCTACAGTGCCCGCCAGCGCGATGGCCGGAACGCCATGCCTGCGGGCAAGCCTGGCTACACCGCATGGCACCTTGCCGTGCCTGGTCTGAGCGTCGACCCTCCCTTCGCCAGTGATTACCAGATCGGCGCCACGGATCGCCTCCTCAAGCCCGAGGTGGCGACTTACCAGCTCCACCCCCGCCTCCACCTGTGCAGGCAGGAATGCCAGGATGCCGCCGCATAAGCCACCGGCAGCACCCGCGCCTGCCACCTGATGGATCGCGATGCCCTGTGTGCGTTCGATCAGATCCGCATAGTGACGCAGGTTGCCATCCAACTGCTCCACCATTGCAGGCGTCGCGCCCTTCTGCGGGCCGAACACAGCCGAGGCTCCGGCTCGGCCAACCAGCGGGTGATCCACATCGCAAGCAACCAGGAAGCGGCTCTCCCTAATGCGCCTATCCAGCCCCGCTACGCGAATATCGGCCAGTCGGCTTAATTCCCCGCCTCCGCTGCCGATTGGCTGCCCGGTGCCATCCAGCAGCTCGACACCTAGCGCCTGCAGCATTCCGGCTCCGCCATCATTGGTCGCACTGCCGCCCAGACCGAGAATGAACTGCCTGCAGCCGCGGTCCAGTGCCGCCAGAATCAGTTGACCGAAGCCGTAGGTTGTCGTGCGCAGCGGATTGCGCTCCTTCTCCGTGATGCGATATAGACCCGACGACTCCGCCAGCTCGATGACAGCCGTCTTCCTGTCCCCCAATATGCCGAAGGACGCCTGAATCTCACGGCCTAGCGGGTCCATCACCACCGACTCGATGTAACTCCCCTGTGTCGCCTCTACCAGCGCCTCCATCGTGCCTTCCCCGCCGTCGGCCATCGGCAGGACGATTACCTCACACCCCGGCAGACCCCGTTGTACGCCACGCTCGATAGCGCGTCCCGCTTCACGGGCAGACAAGCTGCCCTTGAAGGAATCCGGCGCAATGACGATTCTCATGCTCTTCCCTCCGCTCTCCTATTGAATCAAGGTTAGTTAGTAAACTAAACTATACTAACTAATTATATTTACACTTCTTACGCTCCGACGCAAAAAACGATACAATCAGTACAGATCATCTGGATTACGATGAATGACAAGGAGGACGTCTTCGATGAGAACAATACCGTTAGGAACAAGCTCCCTGCAGGTGCCTGTCGTTGCCGTTGGCTGCATGCGGCTGACCCAACTGGACAAGCCCGAGGCTGAGCGTCTGATTCGCACCTCGCTGGAAGCGGGAGCGAACTTCTTCGACCATGCAGACATCTATGGAGGAGGGAACTGCGAGGTGCAGTTCGCCGAGGCTATCGGCATGAACGCCTCCGTGCGCGAGAGCATGATTCTCCAGTCCAAATGTGGCATCCGTCAAGGCAGATTCGACTTCTCCAAAGAACATATACTATCCTCTGTAGACGGAATACTCCAGCGACTGAGAACAGACTACCTGGACATTCTCCTGCTGCATCGCCCGGATGCTCTGTTCGAGCCGGAGGAAGTCGCAGAGGCATTCGACCAACTGGAGCAATCCGGCAAAGTCCGCCACTTCGGCGTGTCCAACCAGAACCCGCTGCAGATGCAGCTATTAAAGAAATATGTGAAGCAACCGATTGTCGCCAATCAGTTGCAGCTCAGCATCACGAACGCTACGATGATCTCCAGCGGCTTCAATGTCAACATGGAGAATGAAGCTGCGGTCAACCGCGACGGCTATGTGCTCGACTACTGTCGACTGCATGATATTACTGTGCAGCCATGGTCGCCCTTCCAGTATGGCTTCTTCAAGGGTGTCTTCCTTGATAATGATCAGTTCCCGGAGCTGAATCGCGTCATTAACGAGATTGCCGCTACCTACGAAGTGAGCAACACCACCATTGCTATGGCCTGGCTGCTTCGCCACCCGGCCAACATGCAGCCGGTCACCGGCACGATGAATCTGGAGCGTCTGCAGGATTGCTTCCGCGCCAGCGACATTCGCCTTACCCGCGAGGAATGGTATGACATCTTCCGCGCCGCGGGCAATGTACTGCCGTAAACAGCTCTTGATCGGGCTGCCAGATGTCTCCTAGAGGATCGTATTAACCTGCTATTTCAAGGCTGGACGGAGAAGCGAGGCTTTCATCCCGTCCAGCTTTTTTGCGTGCTTGCATTTACACATCGATCCATCCTGCGATGCGCCCTTCCTGCATAACAGCAACTCCCCCCCCTCTCTTCGCTCCTCTATTTCTCTTCGCAAGTGCTGAGCTGATTCGCTTCACACCTCCATGCACCAGCGTCCAGTTAAGTGTGTACCGAAGCCTTCTCCCCCCTAAAATGAATCGAAGCCGTGGCACCTGCCCAGATCAGCTCACCTGGCGAAGGCATAGATTAACTTAACTTAGGATTAGGTGGTGAACGACATGGCACAGCATCGCAGGCACGCCGGCGCCATTCGGCGATCGGCCCCCTCCAGCGCATGGTTGAACCGAACCATTCAGCCGGGCTGGACATCGAACAACTGGTCTGGCTATGCGATCCAGCGAAGGAAGCGCGGCTCATTCTATAGCATCTCAGGCTGTTGGACAGTTCCTCGTATTAAGCCGGGCAAGACCAATCGCTACGCTTCCTCCTGGATTGGCATCGACGGCTATACGAACTCCGCTCTGATTCAGACTGGCACCGAGCAAGAGGTTGAGAATGGAAAAACAGTCTATTACCCCTGGTGGGAGATTCTCCCTAATACGGAGACGAGAATTCCTTACCCCGTGTCCCCTCTGGACAACATGTATGCAAAAATTACCCGACTCTCCAAGCGAAAATGGATGATTGTACTGGCCAACAAAACAAAGGGCTGGGTATTTAAAACGATTCAAAGATACACGGGTCCAGGCCAATCGGCAGAGTGGATTATGGAGGCGCCAACCAACGGAGGCAGCATAGCAATCCTGGCGAATTATGGAACAATTACTTTCCGACGATGCCGCGTCAACGGGAGACCACCCGGACTGAGACGGACAGATCGCGGTATCATGGTGCAGAACGGACGCACAGTATCCACGCCATCCTTACCGGGCAAGGGCAAGGACAACTTTACCATCGCATACGGCTCTCGCATCCCGCGCCCTCCGAAGCAGGGAACATGCTGACGTAAAAAGGGGAATCCGGTACCCACACCGAATTTTTCTGTTATGATGCCATTCAAACATATGAAAGCAATGAAAAATAGTGCTGTTATTCTCCTGTTCATCGCCCTGCTCTTCGGCTGCCGGCTGATATGGCTTCACCAATTCGGCAGCTTCAAGGAATACAAGATTACAAGCGGGGTGCTCGACCTGCGCGATATGGATTTGAAGCAAATGAAGCCGATGAAGTTAAATGGGGAGTGGGAGTTCTATCCAGAGCACTTCGTCATGGGGCAGCCCGGCTCCCCTATGACGAGCAAACCAAGCTATGTGCAGGTACCGGGAAGTTGGACAGGCGCGTTATCAAGCTCCAAGACAGAGGCTGCATTCGGCTACGGCACCTACCGGATGCGAATTCTGGTCGATCCGCTCCAGCAGCCGGTGTCCTTCTGGATGAGAAGCATCCAGTCCGCCTCGTCCGTAGAGATTAACGGCATGGACGTGGCCTATGCAGGGATACCTGCTTCGATCTCTGAGGACTACAAAGCAAGAAATATATCGTATACCGCCTCCTACTATGTCAAAGATGTGACGGAGCTGGAGCTATTAGTGCATGTAGCAAATTTCGACGATCCGAATCAGGGCGGCATCCTGCGACCGATTCGGTACAAGAGGAGATCGAATCCGTTCGCTGGTATTCCATTACTTTTCAACTGGCGATCTTTATCATTTTGGTACTTCACGGGATGTACGCCTTCGTAGCGTTCGCCTTCAACCCACAGGAGCGGACGCTACTGCTTGGTGGGCTGTTCATTATTACGGCGGGATTCGCCGTGCTTGTGCGCCATGATAATATGCTGCTGCTGTGGTTGCCACTTAACCATGCTTGGGCGCTCAAGCTGAAAATTTTGCTGCTCATGTGGCAGACGCTATTTATTTTGCTCATCTTCAGGAAATTCACAGCGACGGGTGCCCCAAACAAACTATTGCGAGGCTATATTGGACTCCATTGCGGGTATTCCATCTTTTTGATTGTGGCGCCTGTATCGCTCATTTATCAAACCGTCGAGCTGGGCATGTCGGATTTCTTCTATCTGTTTCCCTTTGCCTGGTTCATCTATACCGTGGGAGTGCTGCTCTTCAAGCGGCAGGACAAGCAGGATATTGTCTTCATTCTTCTGTCGGCAGCCGGCATTATATCCAATCTGCTATGGAGTCTGCGCAATTCCTCCAACGATATTACAATCGTGTATTATCCACTGGATATTACAGCAGCGCTTATCGGCTTTCTGGCGTACTGGTTTAAGCAATATTTTCGCAAAGCCAGTGAAAATAACAAGCTGAATGAGCAGTTGCGAGCTGCGGACACCGCTTCATGGCATTATAAATATTGCCCAGGCTGTTGCCGTCAAGGAGCAAGGCCGCCTGCATGAGAGCAGCCTAAAGGATATGGGGATGCTTATTCGCATCAGCCGCCATATGTCGCATCTGCTCGGCGATCTGCTGGATATCGCCCGCTTGCGTGAGCAGCGTATCGTACTCCAGCGAGAGCCGCTGCGCATCCAATCGATTGTTCCCGGTGTCATGGGGATGCTTGCATATATGATGGAGGGCAAGCGGATAGAGTTCAAGATGGAGATCAGCGACTCGACCCCGCTCGTCATGGCGGACGAGAAGCGGGTGATCCAAATTTTGTACAACCTGCTGCACAATGCACTCAAATACACCCCCGAGGGGATTATCGCTGTCACCAGCGAAACACGCAGCGATCAGGTCATCATCCATGTCTCGGATACCGGACTAGGCATGGACGAGCAGACTCAGGCTTGCGTGTTCCAGCCTTATGAGCAAGGAATGCACGGCATGAACGATGGACGCGGGCTAGGGCTGGGACTGAGCATCTGCTCGCAATTGGTCGAGCAGCATGGCTCCTCGCTGTCCGTTCAATCCACACCAGGCCAAGGCTCGGTATTCAGCTTCGGGTTGCCTATCGCGAAGAGCGGCGCAGATGGGAAGCCGTATGCTCCGCAAGCAGCGGAACCGTCGGTACACACTCAAGAGCAGGTACAGAAGCCGATACAAGAGCAGCTACAGGTGGAGCCTCTGCTTCAGGAAGCTGTCCTCTTCGCGAATACAGAGGTAAGCGAGTTGGCTCCGCCTTTGCTCAGTGACCGGTCAATGAATATTCTGGCGGTGGATGACGACCCCATCAATCTGAGTGTACTGACCGGGATTTTGTCTACAGAGCCTTATACGCTCACTACGGCAAGCTCAGCAGCGGAGGCTCTGGAGCTGCTGGGGACTAAGCTGTGGGACCTGCTGGTCGTCGATGTTATGATGCCAGGCATATCCGGTTATGAGCTGACCCGAAAGATCAGGGAGCGCTATTCACTGTCCGAGCTTCCCGTTCTGTTGCTGACTGCCCGCAGTCAGCGCGAGGATATTTATGCCGGGTTTCTGGCGGGAGCCAATGATTATGTGACCAAGCATGTAGATGCACTGGAGCTTAAATACCGGATGTGGGCACTGGTCAAGCTGAAGCAATCGGTGCAGGAGCATCAGCGCATGGAGGCTGCCTATCTGCAGGCGCAGATTAAACCGCATTTTCTGTTCAATACGATGAATTCCATCATGGCGCTCAGTAGGCTGGACGTCCATCGGATGAGGACTTTGATCGATGCCTTTGCGTCCTATTTGCGTATCAGCTTTGATTTTCTAAATACAGGGGAATTGGTTGAGCTTGACCATGAGCTGGAGCTTGTCGAAGCTTACTTGCAAATTGAACAGGAACGCTTCGCCAACCGACTGGCTGTCGTGTGGGAGGTGAAACCCGGCAGTGCGGTGCGGATACCTCCGTTCTCGATTCAGCCAATCGTCGAGAATGCTCTGCGGCACGGTCTGCTGGGGCGGCCCCAAGGCGGCACCCTCCATATACGAATTGACCGGCTGGACAGTTCTTCGTCCCTCGTCGAGATTCGGGACAACGGCAAAGGAATGGATCAGCAAGCCATTGACCAATTGCTGGTTCCCTCACTGGGAGGACAGGGCGGAGTAGGCATCGTCAATACAAACCGCCGCCTCATTCATCTCTATGGACAGGGCTTGACAATTCACAGCATACCGGGCAAAGGGACGACCGTCTCCTTCATCATCCCCGATCAAGCAGGTAGACCGCTTCGGAGTGGAAATGGAAGTACGAGACTCAGTCGAGATATGGTTCCACGGTGATGAATACACGTGCCGCCCTGACAATGGGGATGATGGGATACCTGAGCCTGAGGCCGCCCCTCCCTACCTCCTGCCTCCCATGCGGATAGGCCCAGAGCTAGCGGCTCAGGCATCACTCCTTCCAGCTATGCTACACTGTTGTAATAGTATGGGATCGACGTATCTCATGGATTGGAGGGTAATGCAACGATGACAAGGACAAGGATACGAACAGGCAGTGCAGTGGTGCTGCTGGTATGTTCCATGATGACTACAGCTTGCAGCTCCGGGGGTGTGGACGCAGCAGACTATAACCGTCTGCAGGAGCGTGTTACTGTGCTAGAGCAACAGCTCAGCGAGCAGAGCCAGAAGCTGGAGGAGCAGGTGAAGCAGGTTCAGGCGATCAGTTCGAATACCGCCGCAATGAGTCAAGGCCAAGGCGATCCGAACCGCTCAGCGGCCCCTGGCGATAACGGTTCTGCAAATAAAGGAGATGGTGTGCTAATTACCTTTGACCAGTACGACCAGCTCCAGGTGGGCATGACGTATAAGGAAGCGACAGACATCCTGGGTGGTGAAGGCATGGCGATCAGCGAGTCGGACGACATGGTGGTCTACTCTTACATGGGCAAGGGAAGCAGTACCGGAGCCAATGCCGTGCTCACCTTCTCTGGCGGCAAGCTGCTGAACAAGGCTCAGGCAGGGTTGGAGTAGGTAGATAGGATGGATATAATCATCATCGTGCTGCTGTTGATCATACTCGGCGTCGCCTTGAGCATAAATTCCAAGCTTCCTCCCAAGGATTATATTAAGGAAGCTCTGGAAAGAGATAAGAGAAATAAAGACAAGCCATAGGGGCTGTCATGCTACCCGCTGAAGGGCATCTTTCATCGCCTCTGTACCCTTGCAAGAAGCGGGGGTTCAGAGCGATTAGATGTCTTCGGAGGATGAAGACATTTCCTTGAGCAATTGTACATTCTTCAAATGACCGGATGAGGTGGACGCCAGTTGTGGGAGGTCTTCCTGGATTCGTTCCAGCAGATAGTTGATTACCTCCTGATCGACAACGATAGCCTCGTAGGAATGCGTAGCAGCATTCCATTGAAACCGCTCGTGCTCATTGTTGATGATGATAAGCTTGCTATCCTCCAGGCGCACCGATCTGACAGAGAGGGAATCCGGAATAATTCCCTCGCTCTCCAGCACAGGGGTGCGCTCTGCATCGAGCGAGTACAAGCTTCTTGTGCTATCGGCTTCATGGGTAACTAGCGCATAACCCCGCCCCGTCTTCAGATCCACAGCTACATCCAGCAGACGATCCTGTTGCTGAAGGTTGAGCGGGTATCGTTTACGCCCCGTAACCGCGCCTGTCTGTTCGTTGTAGGCACCGAGCAGAAGACTTGCCGCATCTTCGTTCATCACGGTGAAGCCAAATAGGTGATGCGTGGTGTCGACTGTAATTCGGCCAATCACGGACTGGGCCTGGTCCGCTTCATAGACGATCTCATGATCTATATAGATTGCAGGCTTCTCCTGTATGCCGAAGCTTCGCTCATTCGGATATTGATACATGAAGCGGCTTCCCGTAGCATCCAGGCTCTCGATGACCCCATCTCCAGCCTTCGTCAACACTGGCTCCGTGGAAGTAAATGCTTCTTGCTCCACATCATAGATATAATAGCCGCGCACATATAAATTGTAATTGATGCCGATCAGAAGACGCTGGTTGCTGAGCCAGCGCACATCTGCAACGCCCCAAAATTGTTGTGTCTCCACCGTTGTCATATCTATGCTTAAGGCTGCACCTGTCGTAACATCCAGTATAGTCAACGGAGCAGGTACATTGGGTGATAGGGATGAGTACAACACAGCAGCCTTGGTATTATCGGGTGAAAGTACGGCAGGTTCATGACTAACCCTTCCTTCTCCAACGATAGATACCTTATCCTCACGATGATTATAGAATAGTACGTGCCCATCTAAGTTGAACAGAATATCCTGCATAGGACTAGCCGGGGCTTTAGAGCCTAGCGGAGTCGTTGGATCCGCTCTCTCCATAGGCGTGTTTGATGTGCAAGATACCAAAAAGAGGACTGCAATGAGTGTTGTTGCTATTGTCCATTTTCCCATACGTATTACCCCCGCTAAAGTGTGACCTTGTTAATATTCACCCAATATATCAATCATCATGTATTACATCCATCTTCATCCATATTAAGAATATAATATTGCGATGTACTTGTGCAGCCCCTAGATGAATCGCAGCGAGATTTGTTCGGATGACCCTCTCTTCACCCGATTCCTACTGGAGTGTGGTAACAGGGGAATTACGTGCTGTGCTCCCCTGGCGAGCGAACCAAATAATTAACGATTTGCACAAAAATAAACATGTATCCTCTAATGAAAGCGCTTTATAATTAAGGTATATTCAAACAAGGGAGGAATATCATGTTATTTACATTACCTCGATTGAAGAAGTGGCTGCCCCTGCTTGCAGCATTGCTGCTGTTAAGCTCGATGTCGAGTGCAGTCGGAGACGTCCCCGTCGCTAAGGCGGCACCTGGCGACATCACGCGGTTCGAAGCCTATAACCTGCCGGGGCAATACATTCGCCATTATGATTATGTAGCACGGGTGGAGGCCAATATCTCGGTTCTGGACGACAGCCGCTTCATCGAACGCCCAGGACTCGCCGATCCGAATGAGGTCTCGTATGAATCCGTCAACTATCCCGGCTACTATCTCAAGCATTATGCCTATAAGATCGTGCTGAAGAAATATGACGGCAGCTCTCTGTTCCGTGAAGATGCCACCTTCAGGAGGGTGAGCGGGCTGGCGGATGCCAGCGCGATCTCACTGCAATCGTATAACTTCCCTAGCCGCTATATTCGCCACTATGGCAATGAAATGCGGATTGACCCGATCTCCAGCACACAGGAGAAGCAGGACGCTACCTTCAAGCCGACTGCCAGCGGAAGCTCCTCCTCCGCTCTGACCTATACCATTGTCAGCCGCACTGGCGGCAAGCTGCTGGAGGAGTCATCCGGCTCTGCGCTCGTCCAACGTGGACTGCAAGGGAGCAGTGTCCAGCTCTGGCGGCTGGTGGCGGTGGCAGGCGGCTACTACAAGCTGGTGAATAACAGCAGCGGCAAGCTGATCGATGTTGCGGCGAACGGCGATGCTGTGCTTGCTAGCGATACGGGCAGCACCTCGCAGCACTGGCGGCTGGAGCGCATAAGCACCGGGGATTACTTCAAGCTCGTGAATCGAAGCAGCGGCAAAGTGCTGGATGTGTACCAGAACAGCACCGCTGATGGCAACAAGATTATTGCCTGGAACGATGTCGGCACCGCCAACCAGCAATGGTATATTGCACCCCGAATTCAAGGCAGCATGACCTATACGCTCTGGAAGGCCTCCAATCCGACGGCGGACCAGCTCGACGCCTACACACGGATTACGAGTGCGATGGATGCCGCCCTGCGATACTATAACCAGTTCAGCACGGCCACCAAGCACATTAATGTGTATTACAATACGGGCGTGCCTACCGCCGAGGCCAGCAGCAATGGAACACTGAGCTTCGGCGCTAACCGCTCCTTCATGAACCAACGTACTGCCATGCATGAGATTGCTCATACGCTAGGCGCAGGTACGGGCGGCGAATACAGTTGGCGGATGTCCGGCGGCTCCTGGAACGGAGACTTCGGCAACACCGAGCTGCGAGCCATCAACGGGGACAGCAGCGCCTTCATTAACGGAGACGGCTTCCACTTCTGGCCTTACGGGCTGAATTTTGACAGTGAGGTGCAGACAGACGCCGATTACATCCGCCATGTACGCATCGTCAATGCAATGAAGAGCGACGGCATGTAAGCATTCATTCGGCAATGCCTATCCTCCATCTCACACCAACAAGGCGCGTGACCCGATATACTCTCGGGGCATGCGCCTTGTCTGTCTTACGCTAAAGCTTCCTTCACTTATGCACGATCAAATGCAATCCAGTCGATCTGCAGGCCTGGCTTGATGAAGTCCAGACGCATCTCGTACAGCCCTGCTTCCAGCTCAGCCTTGCCCAATCTGCGGCGAATCCGGTTGCCATCCGTGCCGTTCGTCTGCACCGTCGTCAGTGCCTCGCCATTTAGAGTCACGTTGCAGGCACTCTGCGCCAGATAATCATCCGGCGACATCATCTGTACCGTAATCCAGTAGGTGCCCGTTTCTCCGACCTGAATCAGCGTTGCCTCATCAGCAGTAGGCTTCACCTGCACATCGGCAGATAGATCATGCGCCTGCTGTACTGCCGATTGCAGAGCAGCGTTCGCCTTGAACGACGGGATCACCTCTGCTGCCGGCCCGTCCTGTCTGGCGAATACCGGCGCGTTCATGATGAAGCGGCAGATATTAGCAGCACTACGCTGCAGCTCACCGCGAGTTAGCGTCCCCTCGGCTAGCGCCGCCATCTGATTGTCCTCGGAGGCGTTAATCTCCGCGCCATAGTTGCTGACCACCATGTACAGGTCATTCTGGGCACGCACCATCCAGTTCACGAAGCGAATATCGGCTGGGCCACCGTGAGCCGAATCATTCATCTTCGCCCACCAGTCCGTCATCACAATGCCGGTGAAGCCCCATTCCTTGCGCAGCACCGTTGTATTCAGATCATAGTTGGATGCCGCCCAATGTCCATTGACCGGATTGTACGCCGTCATGATCGATGTTGCATTTCCTTGCTTCACAGCCAGCTCGAAGCCCTTGAGATAAATCTCGCGCAGCGCCCGCTCGGAGACGACCGCGTCCACCTGAGTACGGTATTTCTCCTGATTGTTGCAGGCAAAATGCTTCAGCGTCGCATTGGAGCCGCCGCGTTGGATGCCGAGCGTGCAGGCGACCGCCATCAGGCCGGTCACCAGCGGGTCCTCGGAGAAATATTCAAAGTTGCGTCCATTCAGCGGACTACGGCGGATATTCATACCCGGCCCAAGCAGCGTGTCGATCTGGTTGCTCAGCAGCTCGCGCCCTTCGAGGACATACAGCTCTTCGACAAGCTCCACATTCCAGGTCGCTGCCAGCAGCGTACCGATCGCTACTTGGGTCGCCTTATGTCCGCTATCCATCCGAATGCCGGATGGGCCGTCCGCCGTGGCCGCTACCGGGATGCCATAGCGCTGCAGCCCTGCGCTGACGCCGCCGAAGGCCGAGGCTGTGCCCGGCGTAACGAGCGGGCTGACCATCCCCTCGCCGCGTACCAGCGTCGTTAATTCCTCATCGGAGAGCTGCGCCACGAATTGCTCCATGCTAACGCGACCCTCATGAACGTCCCGCAGCCGATAGCCGCGATCTCCGGTCTGCTCCAGATCAGCGGGCAGATTGCGCTCGATGCGCTCCGCCAGCGATACGGTGCGCTGTGGCGTGTTCTCATAGATCAGCTCATACGTGCCGTCCGCGCGACGAGCGCCCGGCTTCATGCGGGTAAACCGCTCGGTTGGCGCCAGCGCCTCCTCCAACTGCTCCACGACTTGCAGCGTGTCTATCGTATAGCCATCCTGCCCGTCCACACGCAGGGCAGCGAGCTGCCTCACGCTGTTGCCCGCGTAGAAACGATACGTACCCGCTTCCAGCACATAGGCCGACGCCTGCCCAGTAACACCCGCATCATCGTAGGAGGCCAATGAAGCGACAGGGAAGCTTAATTCAAGCCGCTGCGATTGCCCCGGCGACAGCAGTCCCGTCTTCGCGAAGGCAACGAGCGCTCTTGCCGGCTTCCCCAGCGCCCCCTGCGGCGCTTCACAATAGAGCTGCACCACCTCTTTGCCCGCATACTCGGTACCTGTGTTCGTCACCTGGACGCCAAGCGTTAGATGAGGCTCGCCGTGTTCGCCCCGCTGAGCCTGCTGCAGCTCCTCTGGCTCCAGCTTGAACTCGGTATACGACAAGCCATAGCCGAACGGGTACTGTACCTTCTCCGGACAGAACGTCTCAAAATAACGGTAGCCCACATAGATATCTTCTTGATATAAATTTTTGAACTCATGTCCATAGTTCGCGGTAGAAGGGTAATCCTCGATCTTGTAGGCGACCGTGTCGGTCAGCTTGCCGCTTGGTGTCACCTCGCCGACCAATACGTCGGCAATCGCGTTGCCGCCCTCCATCCCGCCCTGCCAGGCATAGATGATGCTCGAAATCCGGTGTACGTGCGCTGGATCGTCGACCCAGCTCATATCGATAATATTGGATACATTGAGGACAACGACTGTCTGCTCGAAGTGAGCCGTGACCTTCCGCAGCATGTCCAGTTCATCCTCCGTCAGCAGGTAGCTACCTGGCTTAATCGCATTATCCTGATCCTCGCCTGCGGTGCGACCGATTACGACAACGGCCTTGCTGGAGCGGCTGCGAGCGGCTGCTACCAGTTCATCGCTCAGCGGCATCTCCTTCTGATGCCACGGCTCCGCTGCCCATCCGCCGCCGCCATTATCGAACGGGTTCTGGGCAATCCATTGCTCATAGATAGCCGCCAGCTCGTCATCCACTGCGATCTGCTGCTTGCTCCGCAGGCCGTCCAGCAGGTTGGTGGTATATTCTACATTAACACTGCCGCCCGAGCCTGTCCCGCTGCGGTAGTAGTTGATCTGCACTCTGCCAAATACGGCCACCTTCTCATGCTCGCGCAGCGGCAGCACCGCTGCTTCATTGCGGAGCAGCACCGCTCCCTCTGCAGCGACTGTTCTGCTAAATGCTGCGAATCCTTCCAATGGTACGCCGTATACAGGTTCACTCATCTGTGTCCATCTCCTCGTTGACTTGTATAAAAATATGATTATCCTAATAATATACTAGGCAAATTGAATTGAGAATTGTCGTAAACTATGATTGATTGGGTGATCGTATGATTGTTGTTCCCGAGCTTCTGCATATCTGGCATTATCAGGCGCCGCCATCGCGCAGTCACATGCCGCGCACGATAACCGAAGGACGGCAGGATGTCGAATTGTTCATCAAAGGGAGAGGCTTCTTCGAGCTGGAGCAGCAGGTTCTGGAGGTTACAGAAGGTAGTGTGCTCTGGCATCAATCCGGAGACACCACGATCTACAAGACCGATGTCGAGCAGCCTTATGCTTGCATTGTCGTGGCGTTCCGGGATGATGGAGCGCCTCCTGTCCCCCGTGCCAGCCAATGGCTGGATCGGGCCTCTTATCAGGGATTTATCGATCAGATTTTGACCGAGTATTATAGCCAGAGCCCCGATCTTCACAAGCTCGCCTGCTACATCTACGGTCAACTATATTGGAACTGCCAGTCTCCGCTAGGGAGCCTGCAGCAGCAGAACAAGCGGATACGGGAAATCCAGCTTCTGATGGACTGGATTGAGCAGCATTTCATGGAGCCGATCCGCCTGGAGCTGCTGGCGGAGCTATCCGGCATCAGCCTGCCTCATCTTCATACTGTGTTCAAGCAGCATACTGGACAGAGCCCGTACCAGTACATTCAGGCGCGGCGATTGAAGGAGGCGAAGATATTACTCGTCTCGACACCGCTATCGGTCAAGGAGATTGCCACGAAGTCCGGCTTTCGCGATGTCGGCCATTTTTGCAGAGTGTTCAAGCAGTCTGTCGGCGTCACCGCCCAGTCCTTCCGTCTGCAGCATATGGATATACGCTAGAGGGTGTGAGCAAATCCTCATGGAGACTTCTATCCCATAGCCCTGCAACACAAACATCCCTCTCCACGGCAAGAGTGAAGAGGGATGCTATAGGTATGATGGCAGATTGCGAGTCGGGTTACTTCCGTCTATTGCTGGCAGCCGCACCTGGCGGCGAGGCTTTGCTCACTCCCAGGGCATAGTAGCTGATGACGACAAGGATCAGGAAGATGATCCCGATCATCAGCGGGATGCGTGTCTCGTCATTAATCCACATTCCGACGAGCACCATAAGCAAGAAAGCTACTGTCACATAATTCGTCACCGGAGCGAGGGGCATCTTGAACGGGTGATGCTCAAGCTCCGCCCCCTTCATCCTGCGGAACCGGATCTGACTGATCAGAATGACGAACCATGGCACCATGCCAGGCAGCACGCTGGAGCTGTACACGTAGACGAACAGGTTGTCTGGCGCAATGTAGCTCAGGATGACACCGATGCCCAGCCCGATGAGCACCCCGATCGTACCCAGCAGCGGCACACCATTTCCCGATAGTCTGGTGAAGGCCTTCGGCGCTTGCCCATTGACGCCTAGTGTATACAGCATCCGGCCTGCGCTATAGATGCCGCTGTTGCAGCCGGACATGGCGGCTGTAATGACGACAAAATTAATCAGCCCCGCCGCAGTCGTAATACCGACCTTGGCGAATGTGGCCACGAACGGGCTGCCGATCGATTGCAACTGGTCCCAAGGGTAGACCGTCACGATGACGAATATCGCGCCAATATAGAAGATCAGAATACGCCAGATAATGTTCTGAATCGCACTCCGTAATGTTTTTTGCGGATTTTTGGCCTCGCCTGCTGTAATACCGATCAATTCCACGCCCTGATAAGCTCCGATGACCAGCGATAAGGCGAAGAAAAATCCCGACCACCCGCCAGCGAAGAAGCCGCCATGCTGCCATAGGTTCGATAATCCGATCGCCTCTCCCCCGTTGCCGATGCCGAAGAATACCAGACCAAGTCCTGCAGCAATCATCAGAATGATCGTCACGATCTTGATCATGGCGAACCAGAACTCGAACTCGCCGAAGGACTTGACCGAGAACAGATTCGCCGCACCCAGGATCACCATCGCGATGATTCCGGGTATCCACCCTGGCAGGTTCGGGAACCAGTATTTCATATACGCCCCGACAGCTATAATCTCCGCCATGCCGACGATGACCCATTGAAACCAGTTGCTCCAGGCTGTGGTGTATCCCGCCAGAGGATGAATATATTTATAGCCGAAGGTGGCAAATGACCCCGTGCTCGGCTCTACGTATAGCATCTCCCCCATGGCTCGCATAATAAAGAAAATAAATATGCCTACAATCGCATACGCGAGCATAACGGACGGGCCTGTCCACTTAATTGTGCTGGCTGATCCCATGAATAATCCGACGCCAATCGTGCCGCCCAGCGCAATCATCTGAATATGCCGCGCCTCAAGCCCTCTTTTTAACTCCTTGTTCTCCATACGAACTCCTCTTTCCATCTGCTGCTTTAAGCTGCATTCATAGATAACTGCCTGAGCTGTGGCATGGCCTGCACGCCGACGAAACATATTGTAAGCTTTTTTGCTGATGAAAACAATTATATTAAATTTGCATCAGAAATTTACAATTGAGGAGACAACCTTATCTCCCCACATTCGCTATTGACAATTGCTATAGCTCGCTTTAGAATAGGGTACATCAATGTGGAACCGATTACACATTGCCACTCCGATAACAGAGGTGAAGGAAATGAGCACAGCGAAGATTACTGTAATTGGAAGCCTGAATATAGATATGGTCACGGAAACAACCGTTGTACCGGAGCAAGGCGAGACGATAATTGGTAGCGGTTTCTCAAGCTTTACAGGTGGAAAAGGGGCGAATCAGGCTGTAGCCTGCGCACGCCTTGGCGCACAGGTAACGATGATCGGATGTGTTGGCGAGGACGCCATGGCCATGCAGCTTAGAGAAGCACTTGGGCGCGAGGGCATCGATATGCGTCATGTGAAAACGGTTCCTCATCAGTCGACCGGCATTGCGGCCATTACCGTCTGCGACAGCGATAACCGCATCATCGTCGTACCCGGCGCTAACTACTGTCTGCTTCCTGAGGATGTGCTGGCGCTGGAGGACGTGATTGCAGCCTCCGACATCGTCATGCTGCAGCATGAGATTCCGCCGGCTACCGTAGAAGCAGCCATCCGGCTGGCGAACAAGCTCGGTGTGCGTGTCATCCTCAATCCCGCACCGGCTATGCGGCTGGATGATGAGCTGCTAAGACAGCTATACCTGATTACACCGAATGAATATGAGCTGGCGATCGTTACGGGCACCGAGCAGTTGGCGCAGACACAGGAGCAGCGGCTTGCCGCTTATCCGCATCCGATCGTGATGACGGCTGGAAGCAACGGCGCCTATTACCGATCCGATGAGACCGGGACAGGGCATGTTCCGGGGCACAAGGTGGAGGCGGTTGACACCACAGGCGCGGGAGATACCTTCAATGGCGCACTTGCCGTCAGACTTAGCGAAGGCGCTGCGCTGGCTGAAGCAGTAGCGTTCGCAGTCGCAGCCAGCGCACTGTCAGTTACGAAGCTGGGCGCGCAGAGCGGGATGCCACTGCGCCACGAGGTCGAGGCATTCTTGCAGGGAGAGCAATAATATTTAGGCGAGAGGGTAAGGAAATGAAAAAAGCAGGCATACTAAACAGTCAGATTGCGGCCACACTAGCCAAGCTTGGACATACCGATACGATCGTCATTAGCGATTGCGGGCTGCCGATACCGGATTCTGTAAGGCGAATCGATCTGGCGCTAAGGCCGGGATTGCCGTCATTTATGGAGACACTGGAGGCCGTGCTCGCTGACATGGTGGTTGAAGGCGTGACCATCGCCAGCGAGATGGCGCAGCATAATCCCAAGCTGAGGAAAGAGACGGACATGCTGCTAGGGGGCATCCCGATACAGGAGACGAGCCACGAGCAGTTCAAGCAACTGACGCACACGGCCAAGGCGGTCATTCGCACGGGAGAAGCGACACCCTATGCCAATATCATCTTGCAGGCAGGCGTTATCTTCGGATAACCGGGACGAAGGAGGAGCGCAGATGGACTATATCGTTGAAATGAGCGGCATTCACAAATCCTTCTCCTCAGTACAAGTGCTGAAGGATGCCGCCTTCAGTCTGAAGCCGGGAGAGATTCATGCCCTCATGGGTGAGAATGGCGCTGGCAAGTCGACGCTGATGAAAATATTGACCGGCGTCTACAAGGCCGATGCCGGTACGGTCAAGGTCAAGGGGCGCGAGGTCGCCTTCGCCAATCCGACCGAGGCCGAGCAGAGCGGGGTTGCTATCATCCATCAGGAGCTGAACATTATTCCGAAGCTGACCGTAGCCGAGAACATGTTTCTTGGGCGGCAGCTCTCCTATGGCAGAACCGGCATTCTCCGCGACAAGGAGATGAAGCGCCGAACGAAGGAATATTTGCAGCGGCTGCATGTTGATCTGGACCCGGATGCGCCAGCGGACACGCTGTCAATCGGCCAGCAGCAGATGGTGGAGATCGCCAAGGCGCTGTCCAAGCAGGCCGAGGTGCTCATCATGGACGAGCCGACTGCCGCGCTGACCGACCGCGAGATTGAAGCGCTGTTCGGCATCATGGACAAGCTGCGCAGCGAGGGGGTCGGCATTGTCTACATCTCACACCGGATGGAGGAAATCTTCCGCATGTGCGACCGCATCTCCGTGCTGCGTGATGGCTCCTTCCTCGGTACGGAGCAGATTGCAGACACGAATGTCGACCGTATCGTGCGCCTTATGGTTGGACGTGAGATCGGTGACCGCTACCCGGAACGCAGCACCAGCATCGGTGGCGAGCGGCTGCGGGTGGAAGGGCTGGGCGATGGCAAGAAGCTGAATGACGTCTCCTTCTCGGTACGCGCTGGCGAGATTGTGGGGATTGCCGGACTGATGGGCGCTGGACGTACAGAAATGATGCGGCTGCTGTTTGGCGCAGACAGGAAGAAGTCAGGCCGGGTCATCATCGACGGCCAGGAGGCTCGCATCAGCGATCCCGCAAGCGCGATCCAGGCCGGGATTGTACTGGTGACCGAGGATCGCAAGCACCAGGGACTTATACTGGATATGTCGGTGAGAGAGAATCTGGCGATTACCAATTATGAGCAGATTGCGCGCTCTGGCGTCCTCTCGTCCGTCAAGGAGAACGAGCTGGCTGACCAGATGATTAAGCGCTTTAATATTCGGACACGAGATGCCGAGCAGATCGTCAAATCATTGAGCGGCGGCAACCAGCAGAAAATTGCTATCGGCAAATGGCTCGGTAAGCTGCCCAAGGTGCTCATCATGGATGAACCGACCCGCGGCGTCGATGTCGGCGCGAAGAAGGAAATCTACAGCATGATGAATGAGCTGAGCGAGCAGGGCGTGGCAATCATTATGGTATCCTCGGATCTGCCCGAGGTGCTGGGAGTTAGTGACCGTGTCCTTGTCGTCCATGAGGGACGCATCTCTGCTGAGCTGGGCAAGGAGCAGATGACACAAGAGACAATTATGCATGCCGCGACAGGAGGAAGCCGCCATGGCCATTAAGAACAGACAGCTCGCTTCGGCTTTGCAGAAGCTTGGTCCGCTCATTGGACTATGTATTATTATTCTCATTCTGATTATAGCCAGTCCGAACTTTTTAACCTTGACCAATATTCTCAACGTGTTTCGCCAAGTATCCATCAACGCGCTGATCGCATTCGGCATGACCTTCGTCATCCTGACAGGTGGCATTGATCTGTCTGTCGGGGCAACTCTGGCACTCTCCGGGGCGCTTACCGCCGGGATGATGGGCGCAGGCTTCGACCCGCTGACGGCTGTCATCATCGGATTAGGCGCTGGCGCTGTGATGGGCGCGGTCAACGGTCTCCTCATTACGAAGACGAACATCGCTCCATTCATCGCCACTCTGGCGACGATGACGATCTACCGGGGACTGGCGCTGGTCTACACCGATGGACGGCCGATTACCGGCTTGAGCAGCGAGTTCTTCACTATGATAGGCGGAGGCTATGTCTTCGGCGTCCCGGTGCCCGTCATTATCATGCTCGTCTTGTTCGCTGTACTGTACTTCATCCTGCGCAAGACAACCTTTGGGCGCAATGTATACGCTATCGGCGGCAACGAGGAGGCCTCTCGCCTCTCCGGTATTAAGACCGGACGCTTCAAAATCTATGTCTATACACTCACCGGCCTGCTGTCCGCACTGGCAGGCATCATCCTGACGTCGAGGCTGAACTCGGCGCAGGCCAATGCAGGTACAGGATATGAGCTGGATGCCATCGCTGCGGTTGTGCTTGGCGGCACCAGTCTATCCGGTGGACGAGGCTGGATCGTCGGCACCTTGGTCGGCGCCTTGATTATCGGCGTGCTGAACAACGGGCTGAACCTGATGGGCGTCTCCTCGTTCTATCAACAGGTAGTCAAAGGGTTGGTTATTCTGCTCGCCGTCTTGCTGGATCGCAAGAAAGCAAGCAGCTAATCATAAGCAATACGATTACTTCCATTCTACAGAAAAAGGTGGTCATTCCCATGAACAAAATGATGAAGCTTGCAGGTGTTGGCGTTATTGCCGCCATGATGTTGGCGGGCTGCTCCACAACTGCCCCTGGCAGCACGCCGAAGAGCGAGGCTCCCGCTGCGGGCAACGCCCAGCAAAAAGAAGGCATTAAGATTGGATTAGCCATCTCCACCCAGAGCAACCCGTTCTTTGTGACCTTGAAGGAAGGCGCGCAGCAGGCAGCAGCGGCAGGCACTGCCGAGCTCATCACTGTCGACGCACAGGATGATGCCGCCAAGCAGGCGTCCTCGATAGAGGATCTGATCCAACAGAAGGTGGATGTCATCATCATCAACCCGACCGATTCATCCGCCGTCGTGCCAGCGGTGGAGTCCGCGAATGCCGCGGGCATCCCCGTCATTACAGTAGACCGTACTTCGGATGGCGGTACGGTCGCCAGCCACATCGCCTCTGACAATAAGGCAGGCGGCGCACTGGCTGCCCAATACATCGCCGAGCAGCTTGGCGGCAGCGGCAATGTTGTAGAACTGGAGGGCATCCCAGGCTCGTCGGCTGCCCGCGAACGTGGCGCAGGCTTCAATGAAGAGATCGCCAAGTCGTCCGGCATTCAGATCGTAGCCAAGCAGCCAGCCGATTTCGACCGGGCCAAGGGTCTGACCGTCATGGAGAATATTCTGCAGGGCAACAAGGATATTCGTGCCGTCTTCGCCCACAATGATGAGATGGCACTCGGCGCGCTGAAGGCGATTGAGGCAGCGGGACTGAAGGACATCATCGTCGTCGGCTTTGATGCTACGGACGATGCTGTCAAGGAAGTGAATGCAGGAACGATGAGTGCCACGGTCGCGCAGAAGCCTGAACAAATGGGTGTGCTCGCCGTACAGACCGCGATTAAGCTCGCCAAAGGCGAGAGCGTCGAGGCCTCCATTCCTGTCGAGCTGGAGCTGATCAGCAAATAAGCGCAGACGGCTATCGCCGTCCTTGAAGGGCAAAGCTTTATTTCGCTTATACGTAGAGATAGAACACCTGTATGAGCACGAAAACGAACCGTTTCTATCTGTCCAGGTCATCACGGGGCGTCCAGCGCCCCGTCTTTTTTGCACCCCGAGGTCGTGTGGGGAAGATCAGCAGCCTTCCAAGCTCTTACTTGTGCCTTGTGAGAGATGGACGTAATATAGAAGCAATGATGCTGCTCGCGCGAAGCGGCCTGAAGACTTGAATGTGAAAGGAAAGAGCCAGATATGACAACAATTCGAGATGTCAGCAAGCTGGCTGGCGTATCCGTGGCTACGGTATCGCGATTGCTGAACCAGAGCGGCTATGTGAGCAAGGAGGCAGAGATTGCCATTATGGCTGCCGTGGAGAAGCTCAATTACAAGCCGAACACGATTGCCCGCAGTCTGGCAGGCAAGAAGACAGCCGCTGTTGCCCTGATGGTGCCAGACATCCTGAACCCGTTCTTCCCCGAGATTGCTCGGGCGGCAGAGGATGAAGCGGCAGCGCGGGGATACACACTGGTGCTATGCAATACGGACAACAATCCCGACAAGGAAAAAATGTATATTGAAGCGCTCATCAACAAACAGATCGATGGCATAATCATCTCCTCTTACACGATCTCGCCGGAGCAGATTGTCGCCTTGCAGAATCGCTCGATCCCGATTGTAGCGATCGACAAGCATTATCCCGGTTATCCGATCCTGTCGGTAACCGCAGCCAACCGCACAGGCGGTCAACTGGCGGTGCGGCATCTACTCAAGAGCGGCTGCCGCAAGGTGGCCCATATCTGCGGCCCCACGCATGTTCATGCCGCACATGAGCGGGCGCTGGCCTACGAGGACATCTGCTCGGAGCAGCCGTGGTACACGCCGAGCCTGACCGCCTTCGGACACTTCAATGTAGAGGGCGGCTATAGAGCCATGCACGAGCTATACCGCCAGCACCCGGATGTGGATGGGGTATTCGCAGGCAACGATCTGATGGCAGCAGGCGCACTCAAGGCACTGCATGAGCTGGACGTGGAGGTGCCGGGGCGGGTACGGCTGATCGGCTTCGACGGCATTCGGATGGACATGGTGTATCCTGAGCTGTCGACCGTCTCCCAGCAGATCTATTCGATTGGCAAGACAGCGATGGACTACCTCATCCGCCAGATCAACAATGAACCGATCGAGCGCAAAAATTATGAGCTCGAGGTCGAGCTGCTCATTAAGTCGACGACCTGACACCTGTGACCTCGAGTCTCACCCCGACAGAAAGACAGTCCTGTCCTCCTGAACAGGACTCCCCCTTCTTGCCTGATAACGATGCTGACGCTATCTGCGGGGCGTATTCTGCCTTGACATGCGCTGTATTCACACGGCAATAATGACTATCCTACAGGCTTCCTGGGATTCGTCATTATATTAGGAAAGCTGCAATCGTTCCATCGCTTCAACTTCTCATCGAATTTCAGAACCCCTTACTTTTGTATTTCGGAATGATGCCAAAGGACCATTGAATAACTTCAATATTAAGTTATTATTGTAAATAAAATGTCAAGGATTGATGTTATGGGAATCATTATTATCGTACTTCTGTTGGTCAATCTTGCAGTGTCCTTGTATATTAATTCTAAAATCCCACCCAAGGATTATATTAATGAAGCCTTAGAAAGAGATAAGAGAAATAAAGATAAGGCATAGAAGCGTTTGCGGAAAAGCGTTGCGCCTATTAGCGCAACGCTTTTCGAATCCATTTCACTTTATCTCCGTAGGGCGGGAACAACAGTTTAATATCGACCTTCGTACTCTTGGCCACAATGCTCTTGGTATGAGAGAACAGCTCGAAGCTATATTGGCCATGATAGGCGCCAATCCCGGCATTGCCCACCCCGCCGAACGGCAGGTTATGATTGGCGACATGCGTAATCGTATCGTTAATGCAGCCGCCGCCGAATGATACACGCTCCAGCACCTCATTCTGAACCTGCTTCTCCTCGGCAAATACATACAAGGCCAGCGGCTTCGGGCGGCTGTTGATCATTCGAATCGCTTCATCCAGTCGTTCATACGCCAGTACAGGTAGAATCGGGCCAAAGATCTCATCTAGCATGGCAGCGTCCGACCAGGATTCAGTAGCGAGCAATGTCGGCTCCATATACAGGTCTGCCCGATCGCTGCGTCCACCGTAGACAACACGTCCCCGGTCAGCTTCCAATATAGCGGCCAAGCGGTCGAATTGCCGTTCGTTAACGATACGCCCATAGTCCCCGCTCTTGCTCGCATCCGCACCGTAGAAGCTGACGATCGCCGCCTTGAGCTCCTCCATCAGTTCTTCCCGAATCTCCTGATGAGCCAGCACGTAGTCCGGGGCAATGCAGGTCTGCCCGGTATTGATCAGCTTGCCCCAGATGATCCGTCTGGCGGCAACCTCCAGGTTAGCCGTCTTGTCTACAATCACCGGACTTTTGCCACCCAGCTCCAGCGTGACGGGCACCAGATTTTTCGCCGCGGCTTCCATAACGATTCGGCCGACAGGGACACTCCCCGTGAAGAAGATATAGTCGAACGGCGCGTGAATCAGCGCCGAGGTCGTCTCGCGCTCTCCCTCAATGACGCGGATATACGCAGGGTCGAAGATCCCCTCGATCAGCTCGCGAACCACGGCGGCAACATGGGGCGTATGCTCCGACGGCTTGAGGACAACACTATTGCCAGCAGCTATTGCTCCGATCATCGGTTCAATGAGCAACTGAAACGGATAATTGAACGGCCCAATGATAAGCACGGTGCCGTAGGGTTCCTTATAGAGATAGCTTCTGGTGAACAAATGATAGAACGGCGTCGCAACCTTCTTCGGCCGCGCCCACTTGCCCAGATGCTTGCGCATGTAGCGGATGCTCTGCAGCGTGTAGCCGATCTCTGTCGCATACGCTTCAAACTCACTCTTGCGCAGATCCTTGTACAACGCCTCCATTATCTTTTGCTCATGCCGCCTTATACCCTCTGCCAGCTTGTCGAGCTGCGTGGCCCTGAAGTCGATGCTGCGTGTATACCCCGTATCGAATTGGTCGCGGTGCTCCTGCAGCAGTTGCTGCACCTGCTCGGTTGTCCATGGCTTCATGTCCTGCCTCCTTCATTTCATTGGAAGTGTAACGGCTGTCGCCGTCTAATATAAGTCATATAAGGCTACAAGCAGTCCCGCTCCAACGCCTCCAGCAGC
The DNA here is from genome assembly GCF_054955055.1 of Paenibacillus sp. J5. Classification (NCBI taxonomy): domain Bacteria; kingdom Bacillati; phylum Bacillota; class Bacilli; order Caryophanales; family Paenibacillaceae; genus Paenibacillus; species Paenibacillus sp. J5. The sequence continues at coordinate 51,184 of NZ_JBUEDD010000018.1, forward strand.
CTGCGCAGCAGCCCGATCGAATGATGCATCGATAGCTCATAATAGCGCTGTGTTCCCACCTGCTCGACTGTAACTACATCTGCCTGTCTTAACAGCTTCAGATGATGGGACACCGCAGGCCGTGACAGCGGCAGTCGCTCAGTCAATTGATTGACCGTCATCCTGCCATTGTCGGACAAGAGCAGTAATATATCCTGACGATGTGGATCGCTCAATGTCTGCAATAGCGGCAGGCAGTCACGAAATATCTCCAACGCTTGTTTACCCATGACGTACTCTCCTTGCATTATGGTTAAATGTTTAAACATTTAAACCATTAAGTTATGTATTTATCATACTTGATGCTCTCGCACAAATCAAGCAACAGCAGCAGGCTACCCCGCTACCCTCTGTATAAGACTTCAATCATCGACAGGCACATACAACATACACATAGAGCAGACCCCCGGCGATAAGCTTATACCGCAAGAGAGCCCGCTCTATGAAGGGGGGAGAAATCTATCTTGTCGACCATGTAATGCTGTACTGGAGAATGTTATTCTTCTGATCTATAATCTTGCCTTCGATCAGCACCGACTCGGTATCGGACGAACTGACCAGTTCAATAACGGTGTCGCTGGAGCTATCTGCAATGGCATCATATCCCCGCTGCTGCAGATAGGCTGTATAGGTCTCAATCCAATGCTTCAAGCTCTCCTTGGTCTGCAGTGTGAAATAGACACTCTTGGTGTTGCCCGAAGCAGACTCGACCAGCTCGATCTTCTTGGTGTCTGCAGGCAATGGGAAATCGCTTGGCAGATGCTTCGGCCGCTGGAAGGCCGGAGTCGAGGTGGAGGGCTCGCCGCTGCCGGCTGAGCCAATCCAGATCTTGTTATTGGCCTGGTCATAGCGAATCGGCACATTGAGCGCATCGGATACCGCCCGCACAGGCAAATAGGTGGTATTGTTGTATGTGATCGGATAGAGCTCCTTGCCCTTGTCATCCACAGGCTGGAAGTCGACCTGATTGACAGCGATACCAATCTTGTTATTGAGGAACGCCTTGATCGCTGGAAGATTGCTGCCTGCATATACCCCTGTGGAGCCTGCCACAACCATGCCTAAAATTGAAGCGCTGATGAACCATCCTTTTTTGTTCAATGAATTGTCCTCCTTCATCATGATGTTCTCTATTATCAATCTTTTACACCCTATTCGCTACGATCAAACGGCCTAATCTCATCCACCTAAATAAATGAAGAAATGGTCACAAGCATAAACGGCCGCCGCCGTCCTTGACGGCTCAGCTTCACTCCGCATAGATATAGAAGACCTACCTAAAATATCAAAAAAAAACGGCCACTCTCCTTGAGAACAAGGACAATGGCCGCACTATACCTACACTACCGGCTGCGGCTCCAGGGTCGTTAGGCCCAAAGAGCGCGACGTTGCGTGGTGCAGCTCGCGAACAAGCTGCGGATTACTTACGAGTGAGGCGCCGTAGGACGGGATCATCTCCCGAATCTTCGGCTCCCAGGACTTCAGATGCTGCGGGAAGCAGCGCTGGATAACCTCCAGCATGACCGATACCGCAGTGGATGCGCCAGGGGAAGCGCCGAGCAGAGCAGCAATCGACCCGTCAGCGGCGCTGATGACCTCTGTGCCGAACTGCAGCGTGCCCTTACCAGCAGCAGTATCCTTAATAATCTGCACACGCTGACCCGCGACCAGCAGATCCCAGTCCTCGCTCTTGGCGTTCGGGATGAACTGACGCAGCTCCTCCATCCGCTGTTCCTTAGACAGCATCACCTGCTTGATCAGATACGTCGTCAGCGCCATGTTCTTCGCGCCTGCGGCCAGCATCGTCGTCAGGTTATGCGGCTTGACGGAGGTGACCAGATCCAGCATCGAGCCGGTCTTGAGGAACTTCGGCGAGAAGCCTGCGAACGGCCCGAACAGCAGCGATTCCTTGTTGTCGATCAGCCGCGTATCCAGATGCGGCACCGACATCGGCGGGGCACCAACAGCCGCCTTGCCATACACCTTGGCGTGATGCTGGGCGGCGATCTCCGGATTGCGGCACACCATAAATAGCCCGCTCACCGGAAACCCGCCAATTCCTTTTCCCTCAGGAATGCCGGACTTCTGCAGCAAATGCAGACTTCCTCCACCTCCGCCGATGAAGACGAATTTGGCTCTGTGGCGCTCGACAGCCCCGCTGTCCACGTTACGCACCTTCAGCTCCCACATGCCGTCACTCGTGCGTGTAATATCATCGATCTGGCGTTTATAGTTAATCTCTACCTTCTTCTTCTGCAGGTGAGAGAACATCATGCGTGTCAAAGCGCCGAAGTTGACATCCGTCCCAGATTCAATCCGGGTCGCTGCAATCGGCTTGCTCGCATCCCGATCCTTCATCATAAGCGGAATCCATTCCTTCAGCTTGGCTGGATCACTGGAGAACTCCATCCCCTCGAACAGCGGGTTGGCTGACATCGCCTCATGCCGTTTCTTCAGGAACTGCACATCCTGGTCGCCGAGCACAAAGCTCATATGCGGCACAGAGACGATAAAATCACGCGGATTGCGAATCAGCTTGCTGTCGACCAGATACGACCAGAACTGGCGAGACACCTGAAACTCCTCGTTGACCTTGATTGCCTTGCTGATGTCCACCGAGCCGTCCGGCTTCTGCACCGTGTAGTTCAGCTCGCATAACGAGGCGTGGCCGGTTCCGGCGTTATTCCATTCATTCGAGCTCTCTTCTCCTGCGCTTGCCAGCTTCTCGAATACCTTGATCTCCCAGCTTGGGGCAAGCTCCTTCAATAATGCTCCCAGTGTCGCGCTCATGATGCCTGCGCCAATCAGTATTACGTCTGTTGTGTTTTCTCGATTACCCATTTTAACCGTCCTTAACCCTTGAATTTGCCAAAAAGGTGCAGGCTCCTGCCTAGGCACCGCAACAAGCCAGGGCACGAATGTCGTCATACACCTTCTATAGGACCCATACTAGCAATGATAGCAACAAACAACGTGTGTCTAAACCTAGCAGATTCATATATCTACTATTATATGATAGTTGTATACGATTTAAAAGCAGGTAAATTCAGTGAGCTGCGGTGAGCTCACTCCACAGAAAGCGGCGTGAAGCCATAAGTTTTGCCTTAGAGAAAGTTTTTGTTGTATATGCAAAATAGAAGACGTATAATCATACTATGAGCTAGTGAGGCTCATTTGTTTTTTCGCCAGATGTTGACCTTGTGCAACTTAATGGCCTTAGACAAACATTCGGGAGGCAATAGCCATGAATTCTTTACCGATGATTCCGTTATCCGCATGCCACACCGGCCAACAGTTCATCATGAAGCGGTCGGATGTTCAAGGCGTGCTGCGCCGCAGGCTGCTTGACCTCGGCTTTGTGCCCGGCGCGGTTATCGAAGTACTGCAGAAGAGTCCGTTAGGCGATCCCGTCGCCTATCAGGTTCATCATACAACGATTGCATTACGACATGAGGAAGCTAGCCGGATATTCGGCTGCGTGAAGGGAGAGGAGGAGCCATGACCGCTTATCGCATCGCTCTCGCCGGCAACCCGAACACAGGCAAGAGCACACTGTTCAATGCCTTGACGGGTATGCGCCAGCATACCGGCAACTGGGCGGGCAAGACGGTGGCCCGCGCGGAGGGAATCTATGAATACGGTGGGGGCGTCTATCAGATGATTGACCTGCCCGGTACGTATTCGCTATTTACCAATTCCGTCGATGAAGAAGTTGCACGGGATTATATCCTGTTCGAACGACCGGATGTGACGGTCGTCGTGCTCGATGCGACCGCGCTGGAGCGCAATATGAATCTGGCGCTGCAGGTGATGGAGATGACCGATCAGGTTGTCGTATGCATCAATCTGATCGACGAAGCACGCAAGCTCGGGATCACAGTCGATACTCATAAGCTAGCTGGCAAGCTAGGCGTACCTGTGATCCCGATCTCGGCTCGGAAGAAGGAGGGGATCGGGGAGCTGCAGGCCGCGATACGTGATGTGGCTGCTGGCCGTGTGCGCCCCACGCCCAGACGCATCCAATACAGCGCTGACATCGAGCAGCAGATTGCCAAGCTGGAGCCGCAGGTTGTGAAGCTGCTCGGGGGCGACTATCCTGCACGGTGGATCGCGCTGCGTCTGCTCGATGGAGATGACAGCATCTGGCAGCACATGGAGACCAGAGTACAGCAGACACCAGCGCAGAAGGAGGAGAGCGCCCATGAGCCGACAGCACTTGGCCTATCATGATGCGATCGCGCTGCTCAAACAGCAGGCACAGACAGCGCTAGGCGGGGAGACGATACGCGACCAGCTCGTGACTGATCTCTATGTGAACGCCCAGGACATCTGCGCGGATGCCATTACCTATCAGAATCGGGATCGTCTGCGGCGCTCCTACGAGCTGGACCGTATCCTGACCTCCAAGCTATGGGGGTATCCGATCATGCTGGCGCTGCTGGGCATCGTATTCTGGCTGACCATCGCCGGCGCCAATGTCCCCTCTGCGATGCTGGCAAGCTTCTTCGGCTGGATCGAGGGGTACCTGACCTCATTCTTCCAGGCCGTCCACGCGCCGGACTGGCTGCATGGCCTGCTCGTGCTCGGACTGTTCCGGGGCACCGCATGGGTCATAAGCGTTATGCTTCCGCCGATGGCGATCTTCTTCCCGGTATTCGCACTGCTGGAGAACTTCGGGTATCTACCGCGGGTCGCGTTCAATATGGATCGCCTGTTCAAGCGCAGCGGCGGCCATGGCAAGCAGGCGCTGACGATGTCGATGGGCTTCGGCTGCAACGCAGCGGCCATCCTGTCGACGCGCATCATCGAGTCGCCGCGGGAGCGCATATTGGCGATCATAACCAATAATTTCGTCCCCTGCAATGGCCGGTGGCCGACGCTGATTCTGCTCTCGTCCCTGTTCATGACTGCAGGGGTTGCAGGCGGGCTGCATACAGCAGCGACGGCACTGGTGCTGATGGGATTCGTCCTGCTGGGCATCGTCGTCACCTTGACCGTATCCTGGGCACTGTCCCGCACCGCGCTGCGCGGCGTTCCCAGTCATTACACGCTGGAGCTGCCTCCGTACCGCAAGCCGGAGTTCGTGAAGACGGTTCTCATCGCCTCGCGGGACAAATCCTGGTCCGTACTCAAACGGGCGATCGTGGTCGCCGCCCCGGCAGGGGTGCTGACCTGGGTGCTCGGCAATATCTATGTCGGGGATGCCAGCGTGCTGCAGCACACGGCCGCCTGGTTCGACCCGTTCGCCAGGCTGCTCGGACTGGATGGCTACATTCTGATGGCCTTCATCCTCGGACTTCCGGCCAATGAGATCGTGCTGCCGATCCTGCTGATGGGCTACCTCTCGTCAGGGGCGCTGGTCGATGTCGACGGCATGACCAATCTGAAGAGCATCTTTCTGGATCACGGCTGGACGTGGCTGACTGCCCTGAACATGATGCTATTCTCGCTGCTGCACTACCCTTGCGGCACGACCCTGATCAACATCTTCAAGGAAACGCGCAGCCACCGCTGGACGCTGGTTGCCTTCCTTCTGCCGACTTCCATTGCTATATTCGTTACCTTCGCCGTAGCGCAGACCGCAAGGGCGCTGGGCTGGGTGTAATAATCGGTATCAAGCATGTCCTCATACTGAACTCCCGCAAGCGTGCTTCTGACGCATACGGGAGTTCTTTTCCTATTTACAGTAGTCACTCACGTACACTGCTATGACTGTTGTTTTACGGGAATCGCTGGTCTCCCCGCCAGGGATCGCCACACCCTCTGACGAAAATCTTTCAGACCATCAGCTCCCTGCGGGTTAACGAGCATGTCCATGCATAAATATACACTGCCTGGTGCAATCTAAACCGTCTCAGGACTCACCCACACCGCACATCGTCACAGTGACGATTCCCCTTCCTCGCCTAAGATACCGCATCATGATCATTCCTGAAATGCCCTATCCTTCACTATAGATTGTGCCCGTCCCTTTCTCGAGTTCATTATGAGCCATAATGCATGATCATTTATGCTCATTTATAAATATGGAATCGCTTTACAAAGAAATTATGATCGTATATAATCATAATCAATAATAAATGATCATTAATAGTCGCAAATGAGCATGCACTTTCTTGAATAGGGGAAGCCTCCCCACTCCCTTGTAGATTTAATGCTTCATGAGTGAATGAAAGGGGCACTGCAAATGCTATTTGAAGAAGAACGCAAGCGTAAAATTGCCGAATATGTACAGACTCGCAGCCGGGCCTCTGTCCCGGAGCTGGCCGCTCATTTCCAAGTGTCCGAGTCCACCGTGCGCCGTGATCTTCGCGATCTGGAGGGAGAGAAGCTGCTGCGGCGAACACATGGCGGGGCAGTGGCCCTGGAGCTGCAGGACAGCAGAGAGCCGTCCTTCGTGGAGAAGGAGGATCGGCTCTCTGAGCAGAAGGAGCTGGTCGCGGAAGCAGCGCTGAGCTTCATCCAGGAGGGGGACACCATCTTCCTCGATTCGGGCACCACAACCTATCGCCTGGCCAAACGGCTCAAGCGTCTGGGCAAGCTGACGGTCGTCACCAACTCGACGATGGTCATGCAAGAGCTCCACTCGTCGCCGATGATCGAGCTGGTCATGACCGGAGGGTCGCTACGACATGAGACACTCGCGATGGTAGGCCCGATCGCCGATCGGGCGATTGCCTCTGTCCGGGTCGAGAAGCTGTTCCTTGCCATCAATGGCATTGACCCCGAGAGTGGGCTGACGACGCCGAATCTGACTGAAGCGCAGACGAAGCGGATGATGATGGAATCAGCGAAGCAGGTCTATCTGTTAACCGATCACAGCAAGTACGGGAAGGTTGCTTTTGCCAAGGTAGCCGATCTGTCGGAGGTTCATCATATTATTGTTGACGATGGCATCTCCGCTCGCGCAGTGCAGGAGATGGAGTCCGAGGGAATACAAGTCACAATCGCAAAGGAACGAGGGCAATGAAACCTATAATAACCGTTACGATGAATCCCGCGCTGGACAAAACGGTGACGGTCGAGCAGTTTATCCCAGCCGGACTGAACCGGATTAAGACAGTACGAACCGATCCCGGGGGCAAAGGAATTAATGTAGCCAAAGTATTGAAGCAATTCGGCGCTCCGGTCAGCGCATGGGGCATTCAGGCCGGACATGAAGGCCGAATGCTGATGGAGATGCTGGAGGCGGCTCAGATTCCCGCACACTTCCTGGAGGCGGAAGGAAAGAGTCGCACCAATCTGAAGGTCGTCGACGAGGAGACACGGCAGACGACTGAGCTGAACGAACCAGGCGTTACCCCGAGCGAGTCGTTGCTGACTGAGCTGGTCAACCAACTCGATGCCAGCATGAGGAATACCTCGCTGCTTGTGCTGGCAGGCAGCCTGCCACCGGGAACGCCGCCGGACTTCTACGGACGGCTGATTGCCATCGCCAGCACGCATGGCGTGCCGACGATCCTCGATGCCGATGGCACAGCGCTCGCTGCGGGGCTGGAGGCGGTGCCCTATGCAGTGAAGCCGAACATTCACGAGCTGGAGGCGCTGCTAGGACGCACGCTAACTACGGATGAGCAAGTGATTGAGGCTGCGCGCGGCTTGCAGGCTGGGGGCATCAAGCTGGTCGCTGTCTCTATGGGAGCAGCAGGCTCGATCCTCGTTGGAGAGCAAGAGGTATACCGAGCCAGACCGTTCCCGATTACGCCGATGAGCACCGTCGGCGCAGGCGACTCGATGGTCGCGGCGATGGCCTACTGCCTGTCGCAAGGCAAGACGCTGGAGGAAACCGCGCGCTGGACGACAGCAGCAGGAACGGTCACCGCTTCTAAGCCCGGAACCGAAGTATGCTCGCTGGCTGAGGTTCAAGCGAAGCTGGCAGCCGTCTCGCTGGAGCATTTGTAGCGTCAAGGAAGTGGAGCCATCCACATCGTGTGTGCGACGAATGAAGAATAAACCATGAACATGGGAGGAAAATCAATGAAGAAGATTTTGGCGGTAACCGCGTGTCCAACCGGGGTTGCCCACACCTATATGGCAGCCGAATCTTTGCTCAAGGTCGCTAGAGAGCGGGAACTGGACTTCAAGGTCGAGACGCGCGGCGCAGTCGGCGTCGAGAACGAGCTGTCTCCACAGGAGATTGCTGAAGCTCACGCCATTATTGTAGCAGCGGATACAGATGTCAATGAAGCCCGCTTCGCCGGCAAGCCTGTCGTGCGGGTGCCGGTAGCCCAGGCGATCCGCAATGCGGCTGGATTGATCGATGAAGCGTTGGCGAAGGAGGCTGCGCCGTCGGAGGCCGCAGCAGCTTCAGCCGCGACGACCACGGCCAAGAGCAAGGAGCGCAAGGGACCCTACAAGCATCTGATGACCGGTGTATCGGCGATGCTTCCGCTCGTTGTGGCTGGCGGGCTGCTGATCGCCTTGTCCTTCACCTTCGGTATCGAAGCGTTCAAGGAGCAGGGCACGCTGGCAGCGGCGCTGATGAATATCGGCAGCGGCGCGGCGATGGCGCTCATGGTGCCGATACTTGCCGGCTTCATCGCCTTCTCCATCGCCGAGAAGCCAGGCATGGCGCCCGGACTAGTCGGCGGTATGCTGGCCTCGCAGATCGGCGCCGGATTCCTCGGCGGTATATTGGCAGGCTTCCTGGCCGGCTATGTCGCTCAAGCCTTGAAGACATACATCAAGCTTCCGCGCAACCTGGAGGGACTCAAGCCGATCCTTATCATCCCTCTGCTGGCTACCGGCGTGACCGGATTACTAATGGTGTATGTTATTGGCGAACCAGTAAAATATATTATGGACAGTCTGGCAAGCTGGCTGACCTCGATCGGCTCTGCCAATGCCATCTTCCTCGGCCTGCTGCTGGGTGCGATGATGGCCTTTGATATGGGCGGCCCCGTCAATAAGGCAGCCTATGCCTTCGCTGTCGGTCTGCTTGCAAGTGATGTGACCGGCCCGATGGCGGCTGTCATGGCTGCCGGCATGACCCCGCCGCTAGGTCTGTGGCTGGCAACACTGCTCGCGCCGAAGCAATTCACACGGGAGGAGAAGGACGCGGGCAAGTCAGCGGCGGTGCTCGGCATCTCCTTCATTACGGAGGGCGCTATTCCATTTGCTGCAAGTGATCCCTTCCGTGTCATCCCATCGATTATGACGGGAGCGGCGGTCACCGGAGCATTATCGATGCTGTTCGACGTCACACTAAAGGCGCCTCACGGCGGAATCTTCGTACTTGCCATTCCGAATGCAGTCAACCATGTGCTGATGTACGGTATCGCCATTCTCGTCGGTACGATCGTCACTGCCCTGATGCTTAAATTACTGAAGAAGCCCGTCGAAGGATAAAAGATACCCTCTAATCCGTAGGGCGGCTCCGCTCGCCAGACTACAGCCAGGGCTGGCAAGCGAGCCATATCCGCTTCGTTCGTATTAGTCATAGCATTGCCTTTCATTGATCACCCGGATACGATCTACAAACTTTGAAGGTTCACTATATTGCGCTCCACCGCGCAGACATCAGGAGGAATTGTATATGAATATTACGACCCTGTTAGACGACAAATCGATCTTCATCCCACTCGAAGCCACTACGAAAGCATCTGTTATGGAGGCAATGGTGGATGGCCTAGTTGCTGCCGGTGCTGTTAGCGACCGCAGCGCCTATCTGGAAGCACTCCATGCGCGCGAACAGAGCGGCTCAACAGGCATCGGCTTTAGCGTTGCCATCCCGCACGGCAAGTCGGCTGGCGTATCCAGACCGGCACTTGCCTTCGCCAAGCTCGCAGCTCCGGTCGACTGGGACTCGCTCGATGGCCAGCCTGTGCAGGTCGCCTTCATGATCGCTGTTCCCGAGGCCGCTGCCGGCAATGAGCATCTACAGATTCTGATTGGCATCTCGCGCAAGCTGATTGATGACCAATTCCGTTCGAAGCTGCTGTCAGTCACAAGCAAGGAGCAGTTGATCGAACTGCTAAGCGGCATTTAATCCAAGAACACGACAAGGAGGAACGATGCATGATTTCACAAGATACTGTAATCCGCAATGACAGCGGCTTTCATATTCGTCCGGCTCAGCTCTTCACCGAGAAGGCAACCGGCTTCAACTCGACCGTATCCATCATCGTCAAAGGCACAGACATCGATGTGGACGGCAAGAGCATCCTTGGACTGATGACTCTGGGCCTGTCCAAAGGCTCGGAGATTACGATCCGCACAGATGGACCAGATGAGCAGGAAGCGCTCACGGCTCTGGTTGCACTGGTAGAGAGCGGCTTTGGCGAGGCATAATGGTGAGCCACAGGAGGTGAGGTTATGAGTATGGAATCGAGATGGACCGCGCTTGGTGTATCCGACGGAGCGCGCATCGGGCGGGCATTCGTCTATAATCCGCTGCGGATTGAGGATGCGCAGGAGCGCAAGACAGAGCAGCCTGAGCAAGAGCTGGAGCTGCTGCGTCAGGCACGGCAACGATGCGCAGACGATCTGTCCGCACTGATCGAGCAGGCGACTGCCACACTGGGCGAGGAGAAGGCCGTTATCTTGAAAGGGCAGGCCAGCATGCTGAACGATCCTTCGTTCTACCCGCCGATGGAGCAAGCCATCCTGCAGGAGAAATGGGCGGCCGAGAGCGCAGTGCGGCTTGTCGTTCTGCGCACGGCAGCCATCTTCGAGAGCCTGGCAAGCGAGTATATGCGAGAGCGCGCGGCCGATGTCCGCGACATCGGCGGACGGCTGCTGCTGCATGTGACGGGTCAGGCCGGTCGGGGACTGGCGGACATTCAAGAGGAGGTCATCATCGTCGCCGATGACCTGACCCCATCGGATACGGTACAGCTCGACAAGCGACTGGTGCTGGGCTTTGTCACCCGCATCGGTGGCAAAACCTCGCATACAGCGATCCTCGCCAACTCGCTCGGCATCGCAGCGGTGCTGGGTGCCGGTGATAGCATCGACCGCATCGAGGATGGCGATTGGCTGGCCATCGATGGCGGCACCGGGGAGATCGTCATCCATCCAGGCGAGAGCACGGTAGCTGCCTATGAGGCGAAGCGCGCACATCAGGAGGAAGAGGCGGAGCTGCTCATGCAATACGCCGACGTTCCTGCTGTAACCGTGGACGGTCATCGCATCGAGATGGCCGCCAATATCGGCACGCCTGAGGAAGCGATTGGTCTGGTGGCCAAAGGGGCGGAAGCTGTCGGGCTGTACCGGACAGAATTTCTATTCATGAGCCGCAGTGAGATGCCGGACGAACAGACACAGTACGAGGCTTATCGCGCTGTCCTCGAAGCGATGGAGGGGCGCCCGGTCGTCATCCGCACACTGGATATAGGCGGTGATAAGGAGCTTCCTTATCTCGATCTGCCGCATGAGATGAATCCCTTCCTGGGCTACCGCGCCATCCGGCTCTGTCTTGACCGGACGGAGCTGCTGATCACGCAGCTCCGCGCCATCCTGCGTGCGAGCGCACATGGCACCGTAAAGATTATGTTCCCGATGATCTCGGGCATGCAGGAATGGCGTGCAGCCAAGGCAATCTATGATGAAGTGCGTGCCCAACTGCTTCAGGAGCAGGTGCCGATTGCAGAGCATGTAGAGGTTGGCATCATGGTGGAGATTCCATCGGCCGCCATTCAGGCCGATCGCTTCGCGCGCGAGGTTGATTTCTTCAGCATCGGGACGAATGATCTGGTGCAATATACCGTGGCAGTGGATCGGATGAATGAACAGGTCTCAGGCTTGTACGATTATTTCCATCCTGCAGTGCTGCGATTAATCCAGAACGTCATCCGCGCCTCGAAGGAGCACGGGAAATGGACGGGCATGTGCGGCAGTATGGCAGGTGACCCGCTGGCGGCTCCCTTGCTGATCGGGCTCGGCCTGCATGAATGGAGCATGTCCCCGTCAGCGCTGCAGAAGGTGAAGCATGCCGTCACTCAACTGAACCGCAGCGAATGCGAAGCGCTGACGGCGCGTGTACTGGAGCTGGACACTCCGCAGGAGGTGCGCGAGGCACTCACGGCGTTTCAGACGACTTCTTCAGCTCATACTGCCCCTGTTCATACGAACTGATGGGCAGCTAACACAGCATAGGGCGAAAGGGCGGTGAACGCTGCCCCTTGAGCGGGTTGGAGGACACGCCCTGACTCATCGCATGGAAATAAGACAGGAGAAGGAACGATGCAGTCGCTAAGCAGCGCTGCCCGTTCCTTCTCTTTTGTATACTTGCTTGCCTGCTGGCCGACCTGCCGTTACTCCCTGAATTGCAGTAGCGCCGCCAGCTCAGCCCTAGGCGGAATGCCGAATTCCGCATCCAGTATACTGCGCAGCTCCTCATATTGCTTGATCGCCGCGGCACGCTCATCCGCTGCGACATACATCTCGATCAGCTTGACGTGCACCTCCTCCTGCAATGGATCACAGGCAAGCGCCTGCTTCAGCGCCCTCTGCGCGGATGAATAGTTGCGCTGCTGAGCGTACCGCTCTTGAACCTGCAACAACCGTTCAATATATTGGCTCTCCAATCGCCGCTGTGCAGCCGTGGCCCAGGGATAACTGCTCCCATCCAGGTACCCTGACTTATAGAGCGCCCCCAGTTCGAGAGCATACCCCTCAAGACGCTGGATGTCCTCAGGGGCTCCCTGCTCGGCTAATGCGCGGAAGCTGCTATAATCACAGGGCAGACGCCGCATGTCCAGCTTATAGTAACCGTTACTGTAGCGAATCATATCGTCAAGACCAATCGCCTGCAGGCCCTTGCGCAAAAAGTGGAGCGTTGTATTCAAATGCGTCCCAGCGCGATCCCCGTCCAGCTCTCCCCACAAATCCTCAAGAATGCGATGTTTGTCCACCTGCTCTCCCTGATGATGCACCAGATAGGCCATCAGCTCACGAGTTTTCGAGGTGCGCCATCTCATCTCCTGCTCGCCGGACTGTACACTGAAGCGTCCGAAGCAATATACCTTGGCCGTAGCGGGCAGTTCTTCTTGGCGTGGAGTCCCCGCCCCCCTATCCAGAGCCTGCAGCAGGATCATCGCATAATTCAGCATCATGCCAGGCCGTATACGATGATGACCTTGCTCATGACCACTAGTGTATTCGGTCAACAGATCCACCATCACCGGGCCCTCATCGATGAAGCTGCGGATGAAGCCAGCATGCTGCGCCATACGCAGCGCCTTCTCCAGACGCTCGAATGCGCGTTCCTTTTGACCGATACGATACAGGGTCACACTCTGCATGATGAGCGTCAGATTGCAATCTCGCAGCCGATCCTCCTTGACCAGCAGCAGGTATAGCCGCTCCAGCAGCAGGAGAGCCTCCTCCGTCCGGTCGCATGCTGACAGCACTCTGGCTAAGGCCAGATACTCGAATACACACTCCAGCGAGAGGTCGTCCTGATGCGACATGCCGCAATGCTCCAGCCAGCGGCTGGCCTCGTCCACTCGGCCCTGGCGGATGAGCAGACTGGCTCTCTCGCCCCCGATCTTCCGCATATACGCTTCATAATCTGGCGAGTCAATCCGCATCGTTAATTGGTCGAGCAGTTCAATCGCCTCGTCAGGGCGGTCGAGGGCCTGCTGGATACGTGAGGCGCTGATATAGATCTGGAGCAGAATGCGTGGAATCGGGTCAGACTTCACTTCATCCATCAGCCCCTGAATACAAGCCTCCGCCTCCTTCAGCCGATTCCACTCGTACAGCAGCTTGCTTTGCGAGGCTCGCATCGAACTGCCATACGGATGGTTCTTCATATGCCCCCACTGCTGGAGCCGATACGTCAAGAAGTCGGATAGCTCATGATAGTGATTAATATAGCCAGAGTGATCATCAAACTCCTCCAGCCCATGATGCTTGTTGCGCCCCATTAGCTGGAACAGGCTTTGCTCAGATAAGTATTCGTCGGAGAGGTCAAAGTAAAGATTGCATTGCTGCAAATCCTTATTAATATAGCTGGAGCTTGCCTTCAGGAAATACAGATTGCCCATAATCTCCCGCCATTGCGTCACAACCATCTTGTGCTGCTGCGCCTTCCAGCGCTCAATGGCTGCGCTAACCTTCCCATCCAGCGTCTTCCACCTGCGATTGCCCACCATGAGCTGCAAGTATAGGATGAGTACCATCGGACGCTCCTCCAGACATTTCTCCGGCACCTGCAGGATCCATTTCCCAAGAACAGCACTCTTCTTATAGATCAGCTCGAACAGATGCGTCTCGATAATGCGAACGACATCCTCATACTGTTGACCAGCCAGGTAATGCTCGCCCGCCTCCTCATACAGCCCCTGTGCCTCCAGCCAGCCTGCTGCACGTACATGCGCTTCCCTCTTCTGCACCGGTGCTGTGCGCTCTAACTGCTGCTGCAAAAAATCAGACAGCAAGTGGTGGTAGCGAAACCAATACTGATGCTCATCCAGCGGAATAATAAATAAATTCAACTGCATCAGATGCTCCAACTGCTGCTGGCAGTTCGGCTGCCCCGTCACCACATGGCAGAGCGCATGATTCATGCGGCTCAAGATCGAGGTGGATAGCAAAAACTCACGCAGGCCCTCATCCTGATTCCGAAATACCTCCTCCAGTAAATACGCGGCAATATGACTCTGATGCCCGGAGAACTGCTGGATCGTCTCCGCAATGTTGCGGCTGCTGCGGAGCGAGATTGCAGCCAGTTGCAGGCCGCTGATCCAGCCCTCTGTCTGCCCGTACAGCACTGCAACCTGTTCACTCGATAGAGCAAGTCGGGTCGAGTTGCACAAGAAGGCTTGTCCCTCCTCTAGCCCCAACCGCAGGTGGTGCATCGTAAGATGCCTCATCTCGCCTTGAGCCATCATCCGAGCAGTAGGCAACACCAGCTCTGTGCGGCTCGCAATATAAAGATGGACATGAGAAGGTAGATGCTGCAGCAGATAACTCATTGATTTGTGAATAGCCGGGGTGGATATGAAATGAAAATCATCGAAAATGATGGTGATGCTGTGGGAAATCAGGAGCAATTCATTCAATAGCGCAGACACAAGCGGCTGCGGAGATAAGGCAGATGCGGAGGGGCCATTATCGAGAATGGGACGCACCGAATGACCGAATTCAGGCATCTTCTGTTGCAGCGCCGCCAGCAGGTATTCCCAGAATACCGTCCAACTGTCGTCCTGACTGTCCAACGAGACCCATATCACGCTGTCACCCTGCAGTCTGGCCCATTCACTGAGCACTGTTGTCTTGCCGTATCCCGCAGGAGCCGAGAGCAATGTCAGCTTCACTGTCATGCCTTCGTCAAGCACTCGCAGCAGTTCTGTCCGGGAGATCAGCTCATTCCGGGCATAGGGAATCGATAGTTTGGATCTCACAATCACGGTACAACCCTCCGACTATCCTTAATTATGCAAAACATGATGAACATCGATACATGATGTAAACGTGTGAAGCGTTTTTACCTATCGCTACTCGTATTATAACGAAAAAATACGAAGTATCCTATATGTAAGTCGAATTCATGCATTTTCATAACCTTTTATGTAATGTATACTGCGTTAAGCTCCAAACTTATGAGAAAGACACGGCATCCCGTCGCCTTCCTTGACATCTTGCTGAAACAAGCGTAAACGGCTGTCGCCGTCCTTGACGGCTAAGCTTCCTTTCGCTAAATTCTTATATCTACACAAAAAAGCGCCAGCACCAGGATATCACCCCAGTGCTCGCACTTCTAAAATACAGATTACAACTTTCGCCTTCCATCGATTGCCGGGGTATGCCTGGTCACCTCGTCGCCATGATGGGCGGCGACTGCCACCTGCGCCATGGCATAACCGACAGCTTACAACAGTTCACCAAGCCACGTGTCTGCCGCTCTGCCTATTCCTCTGCTCCATAACGCGCTCGAAGCATGTCAACTGCAGCCGCAATCTCATCTTGCTCCGGGAGCGGAGATTGCTCCGTCCAGGCTGTGCTTCCCGGCCATAGCAGCCGGGGGGCGAGCGCAGAACGCACATCCTCGGCGAAGACGAAGCCCGCCATCGGCCCCAGCCCCGCCAGCTCCTCCAGACTACCCGTGCTGCCAGGGACAACCAGCGGGTGACCGAGCGAATCGTCACCACCGGAGGCCATGTCATAGAAGGAGCGTACAAACCGGGCGCGCTCGCCACCGGAGCCCTCAGCGACCACGAACGCCTGAATGACGGTCGCCTTCGCCTGACGACGCTGGGCGATGCCGCAAAATTTAACTCCCTCGATGCTCAGATCGTAATCTCCGGGACAGTACGCGCCCTTGATCAGCCCCTTCTCCACCTTCCGCCCTGTGTATTGCAATGCCGAGGCTATCAGAGCGTACATCCGCTCAAAGTCGCTCCGGTAGCTGCCATGCTGCAGGCCGGCATTCGGGAGGATGAGCGAGAGATTCACAACCCCGCCATCGAGTGGCACAGCGGCCCCACCCGAGTTGCGCACCACCACCGGCCAGCCGCCAGACTCCAGCCAATCCATTGCTTCCCTCGCATACGGCAGCCTTGCGTCCTGCGCACCTAATATGAAGGCTTGCGGATGCCGCCATATATGGCATACTGCCGGCCCGCCCCGACCTGTACGGCGGCACAGCAGCTCATCCAGCGCAAAGGAATAGAGCGGATCATGCGCGGCAAGATCATTCATCCGGTCCACAAGCAGCATATCTTGCTCCATCATGTTGATTCCACCTTTCGCGATGGTCATTAGGTAGTGACAGTGTACCATAAAAATGAGGCTTCCAGCGCAGCAGGCGGGTCGGGAGAGCCCCAGCCTGGAGGAAGCAGCAGCGGTCTGTAACAATCACAACACTTCGGGCGAAAGATATATCATTGTAGGTATGGAGACCATGCAGCCATTCCGCTACGATGAGAGAATGCAAGCCATTGTAACGTAGAAGAAAGGCAGGACTGTTAACATGATGAACGCATTATACACCTTCCTGATTATTGTCGTGGTGGGGGTCATTTTCTATGGCATCTTGTGGTGGGAGAACGCTATTGGCTTGAGATTTACCAAATGGTTCGCCGTCCTGACGCTAATCGTCGCTCTGGTAGGCGCAGTGATGGCATATTCAGCCGATCCTAGCGAGCTGACCTGGATCTCGAACTGATGGGTCGCAGCAGCAGCCAGTCGGCGCCTTCGGTCTGCGGGTGGCCCCTTCGCACGGCATACCGCCTATTGGTCTCTGGCGTGATCATGATCATGCTCTGACACTTGTGGGCACGGGCTCCTAGTCGAGGATGCCTCCTGGGACAGAGATGTCCAAGTGATCCTACCGGGGCGGCGGAGCTTGAGGCGCTATCTGCCAAGTTACAGCAGCGCCTACATCCCCTGATGTGCGGCCAACTGGCCGCCCTCCAGATAGAGGACGCGGGTGCACAGCGGCAGCACCCGCTCATCATGCGTCACCATGACCGCACTCTTGCCCCGCGCCTTCGCCTCATGAGCCAGCAGACGCACCACATCCATCCCCCGTGCCGCATCCAGGCTGGCTGTCGGCTCGTCGGCCAGCAGCACCGCCGGATCGTTCATGAGTGCTCTGGCGATCGCTACACGCTGCCTCTCCCCGCCGGACAGCTTGTCCGGGTAGGCCTTGCTGCGGTGGCGAATGCCCAGATGCTCCAGCAGCCCGCGGGCACGCTCCGCAGCCTCCCTGTTGCCTGCATGGTCCAGCTTCGCCACCAGCAGGAGCTGCTCCTCGACCTTCAGATACGGAACCAGATGAGCGCTCTGAAACACGAACCCCAGCTTGCGCAGCCGCAGATCCGCCAGCTCCTGCTTCGACTTCCCTGCTATCCGTTCTCCATCCACCAGCACCTCGCCGCTGGTTGGCTCCAGCAATGCCCCCGCAATCGACAGGAAGGTGCTCTTGCCTGAGCCGGACGGCCCGACGATGCCGACGAGCTCGCCTGCCGCGACGTGTACATTCAACTGATTAAGAATGGTTCGCTGTACACCGCCGTCATCAAAGTTGTGCGTCACCTGACGCAGTTCTAGCCGGTATTTCATGCTGCCGTCCTCCCGATCGCGTCCAGCGCGTTGATTCTGCTGACCTGCCACACCGACAGCAAGGAGCCCAGTAACGAGATGGCAAGAAAAGCGCCGCAGGTCAGCAGTAGCACTGACGGCTGCAGTTGGAACGGCATCCCTTCCGGGAGCGCCGCCTGCATCACCTGCACAAGCAGTACGCTAATAGCCAGACTCCCCGCCGCCAGCAGCAGCACCTGCAGTGCCACACTGCGAGCCAGATAGGAGGCGCGCGTGCCGATCGCCTTCAGGATGCCGAACTGGCTGCTTTTCTGAATGGTCATCACATAGAAGAATACAGCGAGCACGAAGGCCGAGATGATATAGAGGAAGACGATCATCATCATCAGCGAGCCTTGCTCCTCCTTATAGCCTGGGATGGCATCGATTGCCGCCGATTTGACCACCATCTCGGCATCAGGTAGTTGCGCGGCAAGCTTGCGCGCCTGCCCCTCGTCAGCCCTAACTGCGATCGCATTATAGGACGTCTCGTTCGCCAAGGAAGCTGCGCCCTTGCTGGAGCGAAGCTGCTGCAACTGCTGCCAGTCCTGCTCGCTTACCAATACGGCAGGCGCATGGCTGAACGACTCCTGTCGCACGAAGCCGCCGACTGTCCATTGTCGCCCCGATGCATGATCGGTCAGAATCGTGCCGATTGTGATGCCTGACTCCTTCATCGAGTCGTCGACGAGGACACGTCCCGTTCCCTGAAGCACCTCTGCTGCTCCCTCTGTCACCTCCGGCATGAGCCAGCCGCCCGGACGAACCGCAAGCAAGGCCACATCCAGCTTTAGCGTGGTGTTCTGCGGAGTGAGCGTCGCCATCTGGATACCCAGCGGCTCCGCACTCGCCGCGCCAAGCACCGCTTCCGCCTGCGCCAGCAGCTCAGATGACAGCAGCGAGCGGGTGAACCGCTGATTGGCCCCCTGCTCCATCACAAAGTGGGTCGCCTGCATATTTTGAATCGATGCCGCATTGTCATACGCCAATCCCTGTGCCAGTCCGGTCACGAATAGCACCAGAAAGGACACCATCAGCATAATCAATGCGATGAGTGAATAGCGAGCTTTGGCAAATCTCATCTCTCGAATCGCCAGATACATGGTGCTTCCCTCCTCCTGTATGTCCCCAGTGTAGGAAGCGAACATGAACGGCATATGAATAGCGGATTACAAATGGGGCAGCTCTACCGTGAAGCAAGTACCGGTGCCAACCGTGCTGCTCACCTCGATCCGGCCGCCGTGCAGTTGCACAATCTTCTTCACAATCGCCAGCCCCAGACCGGTGCGGCCGCTTGAGCGGTCACGGGCCGGATCAGCGCGGTAGAAGCGGTCGAACACCATCGGCAGGTGCTCGGGGGCAATTCCTCCGCCCGTATCCTCGATCCAAATGACCATGTGCCCCCCCTGCTGCTCTGCGCGCACCTCGATACTGCTTCCCGTCGGGATATGGTGAATGGCATTGCCAATCAGGTTCATCCATACCTGCGTCAGCAACACCTCGTCGCCATAGATCGTGAGCGACTCCGGCACAGCCAGCTTGAGCAGCAGCTCCTTCTCCTCAAGCTGCCACTCCAGCACCTGAATCGCCTGCCGAATATGACGGCGCAGCAAGATAGGATGCCTGTGCAGCCGCTCAGCCCCCTGCTCCAGTGCAGACAGCGTCATCAGTTGCTTGCTGAGCATCGACAGATGGCGGCTCTCCGCCTCGATAATCGTGGCATAATGAATACGCTCCTCAGCAGGCAGCTCCCGCTGAGCCAGCACATGGGCGAAGCCCTGGATGGAGGTGAGCGGCGACTGAATCTCATGGGAGACATTAGAGACGAACTGCTTGCGCGCCTGGTCGGCACGCTCCAATTCCCCGCTCATCACCATGAAATGCTCTGCCAGTTGCCCGATCTCATCCCTTCTGCGCGTCGGCAGACGCAGCTCGTAGCTGCCCCGGGCGATGCGCTTGGTCGCCTCGGTAAGCCGCGTAATCGGCTTGACGAGATAGCGCGTGCTGATCAGGAAGAACAGCACGCTCAGTGCGACTGTCAGCACGCCGATCATTGCGAAGAACGTGCGCAGTTCCCCGAATTGCAGCAGCACATCTGGCCTCAGGAACAGTGCATACGTCGCATCCGCGCCCTGGACGCGGACGCCGACTGTGTTGCTTAATTGATTATCGAAAAAGCCGGAGATGAACGGCTTGTTCGGGAATTGAGCCACACCATGATAGATGCCGCCATCCAGCACCAGCCTGATTGACTTCGGATCCAGATCCTTCTCGCGGAAGCTGCGCCCGTAGAAGCGTCCCTCGTCTGAGCCGTCCGTCACATAAATTTCATACCCAAGCGAGGCAGCATGGTGCAGGTAACGTTCCATATCAGCAGGCTCCGCCTCGATATATGCCTTCATCTGCTCCGCTATGCCGATCAGCTTCTTATCATTGTAGGGCTTGAGTTGAATATGGTAGTACATATTCGACAGCAGAAATCCAAGCAGACTGCTTGCCGCGATAACCAGAAGCGTAATGAGAAATACACGAGAATAGAGCGACTTCACCTGCCCTTCACCTCGATCTTATAGCCGATGCCCCGCACCGTTTGAATGGTAAAGTCATCGGCGTAATCGGCGAACCGCTGGCGCAGACGCTTGATATGCACATCCACAGTCCGCTCATCCCCCTCATAGTCTGCTCCCCATACGAGACGGATCAGGTCGTCGCGAGAGAACAGCCGACCCGGATACTGAGCTAGCTGGGCGAGCAGTTCGAATTCCTTCATCGGCAGCAGCAAGACCGAGACACCATCGGTCACCTCGACGCTCTGGCGGTCGATCGTTATGCGGTTCAAGCGAAGCACATCGCTCGCGACCCGATGGTAGCGACGAAACAGCGCCTTCACCCGAAAGACCAGCTCCTCCGGCTCGAACGGCTTGGTCACATAATCGTCGGTGCCTTGAGCATAGCCTTGCTCCTTGTCACGCAGTTGATCCTTGGCGGTCAGCAGAATAATCGGCATATCGTAATGCTCCCGAATGTGTGCACATAGCTCCAGCCCGTCCAGCCGCGGCATCATGACATCGATAATCGCCAGGTCAACCGGATTCGTCTCCAGCACCTGCATCGCCTCCACCCCATCCTGCGCCTCGTAGATTCGGTACCCTTCGCGACGCAGCACATACCCAGCGAGCGTCCGAATGCTTGGATCGTCATCAGCGAGCAGCACATGCTTCATCATCTACACCTCCCGTATACGTATTTGCTTCGTATGGTAGCATAGCCGGGATTGCAAGAACAAGGAGAGCATCTTACGATGAAATCGCTAACTTCAAGGCGGCTTAATTGATTCACCGCGCTGAACAGCACTTTGACCGAGGAGTTATATTAATTGAAATTTATTACAAAAAAAATAAATGTTTCAATTTTTAGTTGAGCTATGATAAAGTATTGTCAAATGACTATGGTGCAAAATGATCTAGCCATAAGAAAGTGAGAAAGTCTATTGAAAGGGAAACCCAATTTTATATTAGAGGTAGCTATCTAATGTCAAAACAATATATATCTAAGTGGCTAATGATATTATTAAGTATAATTATTATAGGCGTATTATCCTTCTATACCTATGTATGGTTAAACGATCCTTTAAAAATTGAGGGTTGGTCCGCGGCAAACAGTGAACAAAATAAAATGTATATCTCCTTGTCGAATATGGGGTCTAAAGACATTAAAATAGTAAATATTATCGTGAATGGGGATGTCCAGCCCGAACAAGAAAGCTTCGTCATGAGTTATACGGGACAAGTGGTTTCCGCCGGAATTGAGCAAAGTGGTCAAGCCAAGTTTGTTCCTCTTAATGAAGGTGTACTCTCCAAGCAACTAACAGAGCAGGAAGTGCAGCAACTTCTAAAAAAGAAAGATAACCAGGTTCCAATTCATTATGGATTGCTTGTCACCGCTCAAGAAAGAATCGATAGGCTTGAAATTAGTTACCACTATTATGGGATGATAAAGAGAAAAAACATTTTAGTTAATCAGTTGGAATCGTAGCGCCACGTTTTACGATTAAATGTTTAAGCTTCCCATAAACACATCAGTATTTCAACCAAGACACCGCATGAGATAGGGAAACAGAAAATAAAACAAGGCGTGCCGCCATGAGATTCCTGATTATCCCCGTCCGGGAGACGGGGCATCAGGAATCTAAAGACGGCACGCCTATTGTTCGCGGCGCTTTTGGTCCCGCTAGCGCTTATGCGTTCACTGTCTGGCGACTCAACTGATTCACTGCGCTGAACAGCGCTTTGACCGAGGAGGTCATAATATCAACGTCAATGCCGCAG
Source organism: Paenibacillus sp. J5 (assembly GCF_054955055.1). Taxonomy (NCBI): domain Bacteria; kingdom Bacillati; phylum Bacillota; class Bacilli; order Caryophanales; family Paenibacillaceae; genus Paenibacillus; species Paenibacillus sp. J5. The sequence goes on from NZ_JBUEDD010000018.1 coordinate 73,581, forward strand.
CCCCAATGCACCGTTCCACCCGGAGCTGTGATGCTAATATAGGAGACGGCTTGCGACTTGGAGCCGAGCTCCAGTGCGTGCTCCTTATAGTTCAGATCGGAATACGCTACGCCTAGCTCGCTCTGCAGCGCGTTGCTGATTGCGTCCAGTCGGCCGTCTCCGGTACCCGCGATCTCCTTCGTCTCACCGTCGATGCGAATCGTCACCGTGGTCTGGTAATCATCATTATCAGCGAAGCGGTACTTCACAAACTCGACCGGCGACTTAATGTTTACATATTCTTGCATGAAAATATCGTGAATCTCGTCCGGCAGCAGCTCCTTCTGCTTCTGGTCGGAGACATTCTTGACGAAGTAGCCAAAGTTCTCGCGCATCTTCGCCGGAAGATCCAGACCATACTTCAACTGCAGCACGTAGCCGATGCCGCCCTTGCCTGACTGGCTGTTAATGCGAATAATATCCCCCTCATAGGTTCTACCAATATCGAGCGGATCGATCGGCAGATACGGAACCGACCAATGCTTCGGCTGCTCGTCCTCGCGCCACTTCATCCCCTTGGCAATCGCGTCCTGATGCGAGCCGGAGAAGGCCGTGAATACCAGCTCCCCTGCATAGGGATGCCGCTCGCTTACTCTCATCTTGGTCAGTCGCTCATATACGGCGATCAGGTCAGGCACGTTGTGGAAGTTCAGCTTCGGGTCCACCCCATGGGAGTACATGTTAAGCGCCAGCGTCACGATGTCTACATTGCCTGTCCGCTCCCCATTGCCGAACAGCGTGCCCTCGACGCGCTGCGCGCCAGCGAGCATCCCCAGCTCAGCGTCCGCTATCCCCGTGCCTCTGTCATTATGTGGATGCACCGATACAATCACATGCTCCCGGCGATGCAGATGACCGCTCATATACTCGATCTGGCTGGCATATACATGCGGCATCGACATTTGCACGGTTGACGGCAGATTGATGATGATCGGGTTCTCTGCTGTTGGCTGCCAGACGTCAATCACGCTATTGCATACCTCCAGGGCAAAATCAATCTCCGTACCCGTGAAGCTCTCCGGCGAATACTGGAACTGGAAGTTGCCCTCCGTCTCCTCCGCGCATTGCTTGAGCAGCTTGGCGCCGTTCACGGCAATATCGATAATCTCCTGCTTCGACTTGCGGAAGACTTGCTCGCGCTGTGCCAGCGATGTCGAGTTATACAGATGGACGACAGCCTTCTTCGTCCCCTTGAGCGACTCGAAGGTTTTACGGATAATATGCTCGCGCGATTGGGTGAGCACCTGGATCGTCACATCATCGGGAATCAGATCCTGCTCGATCAGCGTGCGCAGGAAGGCGAACTCGGTCTCCGATGCCGCAGGGAAGCCCACCTCAATCTCCTTGAAGCCGACAGCGACGAGCAGCTTGAAGTACTCCAGCTTCTCCTCCAGATTCATCGGCACGATCAGCGCCTGGTTGCCATCGCGCAGATCGACGCTGCACCAGATTGGCGCCTCCGTAATGTACTCCTTTTGCGTCCAGTTCAAGCTGGTCTCCGGTGGCATAAAGTACCCCCTAGAGTACTTGTTCACATTATTCATCCCATATCCATCCCTTCTCCTACAGATTATCTACCATCGACTGAACACAAAAAAGCCCTTCATCTCCATATCACAGAGACGAAGGACTTGGACATCCTACGCGGTACCACTCCGAATTCACGCCGTAGCCGGCATGCACTCAATGGATACAGAATTGCAGCAGTACGCAATCCTCATACCCTCCTGCAGATAACGGGCAGGCTCCGGCTTCACCTAATACAGCGGGTTCAGTGAGCAACTCCAAGGCGAGTTCCAATCATGTCCACGGCTGCTTTGCACCAGTCAGCAGCTCTCTGCACGCTTCGACAATTGTACTATTCCTTTTCGACGTATTTTAATTATTTGGATTTATACTATCTCACCCGCGACGTAGTGTCAAGTGAAATCTGCAGTCCCGGCAGCTCAAGCCTCCACGGTTATAATCTGAACCTCATCGCCATCCACCATGATCACCTGGTCGTTGCGGATAGGGGATAGCTCCAGCCTGGAAGAGTAGGTGTCAAGGATGCTTTGAGCGCTTTCTTTGAACGGCGGATTGGTATAGTGCGGCACCGTGTAGAAATCAACCAAGGCTAATGCATCGCAATTATCGAGGCCCGGCGCCTGGCGTATATCATCCATTTCCTGCACATATTCGATGTTCGCTGCTGTAATGATCGAGCCGGCTGATTCGCCGATATAAGGTTTACCGGAACGAACCGCATCGATAATCATTTGATCAGCACCGGTCCTTTTCAATTCCTGCAGCAGGTAGAATGTGTTGCCGCCCGTGACATAGATGTAGTCATTATGTTGGATTTTGGAGGCAATCTCCTCCTTGGAGGCCGCTGAGAGGTCGAGTTCATCAACGGTCAGGCCCATTTGTCTGAGCTCTTTTCTCGCCGCATCCACATAGAAAGTCACCTCTTCTACTGCACTTGCGGTGGGAATAAAGGTAACCGTACTGCCATTCAGGTCGCGCACAAATTGTGCAATAATATCCTTCGCATCCATAAACGAGGAGACTAAGCATAGTTTTATCATTGCGGTGGCTCCTTTCCTAGTTATTCTATCTATAGTATAGAGCATAATGATGTCCATTCCTAATCACGCTCCAAAAACCATACTCTTGTGCGTGTCTATGCTGCCCCGGTCTTCTTTTTCCTGAGTTACTAATGGGTGCAGCGCTCCTCGCACAAATCATAAATTTCCTATTGCCAAATTTCGATTTTGTGATAATATAGTTACGTGCTAAGAAAGCGAGCTAATATTCAGTATATCTGGAGCTTTAAAGCAGATAATTTTTGACCACATTCTTCACAGAATGTTAAGGCCATACGGACAGCCGGGTCAAATGCCGATCGGCAACTTTAGTTGCCTTATTGATTGAGTTCAATACTCAAATTTTATAAGTTGGTTACTTTATAACCTGTGCATCTCGCACATCAACTTGTGAAACGGTCAATAAGAGTGGTAAAAGTGATTATTTGCTATATAGACTCTGATCTTTTTATGGTATATTCCGAATATTAAAGAGCTCCCTTACGGAAGTAATCTTGGATTGCTTTTGTAACAGGTGAATCCTGTACTTTTTAATTGGTGATTATACTTACAAGCAAGTGTGATGCGCGACCAGCGTATTTGCATTTGCTTTTTTATTTATCGGGACATTTTCCTGCTAAGGATAGCAAGCGGCAGATACCATACCAAAATACACAATGGCAAGGAGCTAAAACCCAATGAGCAAAGCACTAATTATCGGCTGCGGCGGCGTAGCCTCGGTAACGATTCACAAATGCGTTCAAAACAGCGATGTCTTCACTGAAATCTGCATTGCAAGCCGTACAAAGTCCAAATGCGACGAGCTGAAGGCGAAGCTGGATGGCGGTAAAACGAAAATCTCCACGGCACAAGTCGATGCCGATAATGTGGACGAGCTCATCGCCCTGATCGAGCAATTCCAACCGGACATCGTCATGAACCTGGCGCTGCCTTATCAGGATCTGACCATTATGGACGCTTGTCTGGCAACGAAGACTCACTATCTGGACACTGCAAATTACGAGCCGCTGGATACGGCTAAATTTGAATACAAGTGGCAGTGGGACTATCGCGAGCGCTTCGAGAAGGCTGGCATTACAGCTCTGCTGGGCAGCGGCTTTGATCCAGGTGTAACGGGCGTATTCTCCGCTTATGCGCTCAAGCATTATTTCGACGAGATCGAGTATATTGACATTCTGGACTGCAACGGCGGCGACCATGGCTATCCGTTCGCAACCAACTTCAATCCGGAGATCAACATCCGCGAAGTATCGGCTAACGGCAGATATTGGGAGAATGGCGAATGGGTAGAGACGAAGCCGATGGAAATCAAGCGCGTCTATGACTTCGCTGAAGTGGGCCAGAAGGACATGTACCTGCTGTATCATGAAGAGCTGGAATCGCTGGTTGAGAACATGCCTGGGCTGAAGCGTATCCGTTTCTTCATGACATTCGGCCAGAGCTACCTGACCCATCTGAAGGTGCTGGAGAATGTGGGCATGACGTCCATCGAGCCGATCGAATACGAAGGCAAGCAGATTATCCCGCTGCAATTCCTGAAGGCTCTGCTGCCAGACCCGGCTTCTCTGGGGCCTCGTACCGTAGGCAAGACCAATATCGGCTGTATCTTCCAAGGCAAAAAGGATGGCCAGCCTAAAACCTACTATGTATACAATGTATGCGACCATCAGGAGTGCTATCAGGAGGTTGGCTCCCAAGCCATCTCGTACACTACAGGTGTACCAGCCATGATCGGCGCGGCGATGATCCTGACTGGCAAATGGAATAAGCCTGGCGTCTTCAACATCGAGGAATTCGATCCAGACCCGTTCATGGAGGAGCTGAACAAGTGGGGCTTGCCATGGGTAGAGGATTTCAATCCTGTATTGGTAGACAATGACCACGTTCAAGCCAAGCAGCCGGAGCTGGTTCGCTAAGATGCGGTTTGACCAGTTGCCAACGCCCTGCTTCGTCGTAGATGTAGAGCGCATCGAGCACAATCTGAAGATTCTGGGTGGCGTAATCGAACGCACAGGAGCCAAGATCGTGCTCGCCCAAAAGGCGTTCTCCATGACAGCCATGTATCCACTGATCGGGCAGTATCTGAACGGCACGACCGCTAGCGGCCTGTATGAGGCACGTCTCGGTCACGAGGAGATGGGCAAGGAGAATCATGTCTTTGCCCCTGCCTACCGTGAGGACGAGATCGACGAGATTCTGTCGATCTGCGATCACATTATCTTCAACTCCTTCTCCCAACTGGAGAAATATAAGGACAGAGCGCTGCAGGCCGGCAGCAAGGTGGGGCTTCGGGTGAACCCGGAGTGCTCCACGCAGATCGGTCACGAAATCTATGACCCCTGCGCGCCAGGCTCGCGCTTCGGCGCCAAGCGGGATCAATTCCGTCCAGAGCTGCTCGCAGGTGTAACTGGCCTGCACTTCCACACGCTGTGCCAGCAGAACTCGGACGATCTGTCCACGACGCTGGATGCGGTCGAGGAGCGGTTCGGCGAGTTCTTGCCGCAGATGGAGTGGATCAACTTCGGCGGCGGGCACCATATCACCAGAGAAGACTACAACATCGCCAAGCTGGAATCCTGCATCAAGCGGATGCAGGACAAGTACGGCCTCACCGTATATCTGGAGCCAGGCGAAGCGGTCGCGCTAGATGCCGGCTATATGGTCACCTCGGTGCTCGACCTGCATGAGAACGGCATGGACATCGCCATCGTCGACACATCGGCGACCTGCCATATGCCGGACGTGCTGGAGATGCCGTATCGCCCGCCGCTCTACGGCTCGGGCGAGCCGGGCGAGAAGGCTCACACCTATCGGCTGGGCGGCCCCACCTGCCTGACCGGAGATGTGATCGGCGATTACTCATTCGATCAGCCATTGCAGCCTGGGGACAGGCTTGTGTTCGGGGACATGGCGATCTACTCCATGGTGAAGACGAACACCTTCAACGGCATGCCGCTCCCGGCCATCGCCCTGAAGGAGAAGAACGGCGACTGCCGTATCGTTCGCCAGTTCGGATACGAGGATTTTAAAGTAAGATTGGCATAGTGCATCGCAAGCTGGCCGTGACATAACGC
>NZ_JBUEDD010000019.1:0-69865 GCF_054955055.1 Paenibacillus sp. J5
TACAGGGCTTTTTGCTCGTTGTTCAGTTTTCAAAGAACAAATTTTCTTGCTTTCTTCATCTCCGCATCTCTCAGCGGCGACTTTATTAATATAACACATTCGCCTAGTTGATTGCAAGCTTTTTTTAAATCTTTTTTCTTTCATTATCTCACTCTCTCAGGCGCAAGAAATAATATACCATGATTGAATTGTCTTTGGCAAGGCTTTTTTTAATTTTTTATGAATGCAATCAAGATGGGTGCTTAGGCTCACTAACGTCCTTCATTAATGAATAGCCTGCCTAAGCACAAGTGAGTGCTGCACGGATCACTCCATGCAGCACTCACTGCCTCCATACATCACGCTCTTAACTACCCCCTGCAAAGCTGAGAGCGACATCACCATATGCTGACTAGGGCATAACAGTTGCCTTGAATTCTGCCCACAGGGACGCCCTCGTGGATTTGCCCTGATCGATCGTGTACGTAGGACTTATAATTTGAAACAAGTAATGTCCTTGCTCCGATACACTATACTCCCCATGAACATTTCCCTGATTCACCCCAAGAGACACCCGATCCCACTCCTCATAAGCCTGCCCTGTGTACCGGTAGATCAGCATCGTTACAGCGTCCAGATCAGTACCATCTGGAAGCTGATTGCGCAGCAGCCTGCCGGACAGCTTGACGCGGTCTCCAGGCGAGTAGGCCGCCCACCTCTCGCCAGGCTGATCCAGTATCAGGTATGATCTCCCCTCTTCCGTGAGCCGAAGGGGCTCCTTCCTGCCCTCCTCTGGTTCTCGTTCTACAGTGATTATCAGACGTTCTTCTAGCAAGTCCAGTTCGTACAGATTCAACCCCGGCTCCAGCGCAAGCGAGAATCTTATCCGGTTATATGTGGCTTCCCCTTGGTGTACGGCTTTCTTCTCCACTTGCCCTTTCATTACGGTTCCCGAGCCTGCTGCTCCGATGGCTAGCAGTTGAGGCGGCTGTATCCCTTCCTCATACAGCAGGATATATTCAAGCAACTCCTTATCGGTCTTCTGCTCACGCTGTCCGAGTTCCAGATGCGGCGTTCTCCATTGCAGCGTCAGTTGCTCCTTCGCATACTCGGCACGAATGCCAAGCTTCGATAACAGATCGATGGAGACATACATTCTGCCCTGATACGTAAAAGGGTTGTACGTCAGCGTACCTGCACCCTGAGGCAAGCCGTCCAGTTTATAGATTTCGTCAGACTGCGCACGTAGCCCAAGCTCCTTGAGCGAGCCATCTACTGTCTGTATGGAGGCGATATTCGCTTGCTTCTGCTCTGCCTGCCAGTTGACCTCGGCCACGCCTGCGGCCTCAAGTGTACGCACAGGAAAATAGACCATATCTCTCCGAATCAGAATTGGCGCCGTCTGCAGCCTTGTTGACTGGTCCAGCAGAGACTGCTTCTCACCTAGCCGCAGCTCCAGCGTATGCTTCTCCAGTCGAGCAATTCCGTTATCCTGGGCGTTTGCCTTCAAGCCATCCGTACCGATGGAGGCTGAGTTCCAGCTACCTGCAAGCAGCGCAACGAGCCCCCATATCAGACCCCATGTTATCCGCCTCATTTTCCCTCATCACACCTCCACTTCCCTAGAGCATGTATATGCCCACAGTAGAGCACCCACCACCGCCTCTGCCCCCTGCCGCGTTGCTTACCTCTCGGTACACCTGAGTAGAACGCACCGGCATGGAACGAAAAACCGCAGCATCTGCTCCCTGCAGAACTTGCATACACACCCTAGACGAGCGGAAGCTACAATTTGTTACGATTGCCGTCCTTGGGGCCCGAGCATCCCCTTGCAGCCAGACATCCCATACAAGAAAAAACAAGCCGGCTTAGCAGCATATGCTGCTAAGCCGGCTTGTGCGGGTATTTCTATGAAGCCAGGCCCATTAATCCTCTGCACGCTCTCTCATCAGAGGGAATAGCAATACGTCGCGAATGGATGGCGCGTTGGTCAATAGCATAACAAGACGGTCGATGCCGATGCCTAGTCCACCTGTAGGCGGCAAGCCATATTCCAGTGCGCGGATGAAATCATCATCCATCTCATGCGCTTCATCATTGCCCTGCTCCTTCTCCAGCAACTGGGCCTCGAAGCGTTGACGCTGATCGATCGGGTCATTCAGCTCTGTGAAGGCATTAGCGTGCTCGCGCCCGACGATGAACAGCTCGAAACGGTCTGTAAACCGTGGGTCCTCGTCATTCTTTTTCGCCAGCGGCGAAATTTCCACCGGATGTCCCGTCACAAAGGTCGGCTGAATCAGCTTCTCTTCCACGAACGTCTCAAAGAAAGCGTTCAGAATATGTCCAACCGACATATGCGGGTCGACCTGCACATGATGCTCCTTGGCCAATTGATGCGCATCCTCATCTGTAAGCTGCTGGGCAAAATCGACACCAGTCGCCTCCTTGACCAGATCCACCATCGACACGCGGCGCCATGGGCTGCCCAGGTCAACCTCATAATCCTGATACTGGATCGTGGTCTGCCCCAGCACCTCCTGCGCGATATGAACGACCAGATTCTCGGTCAGCTCCATGATATCCTTGTAATCCGCATACGCCTCATACAGCTCAATCATCGTAAATTCAGGATTGTGACGAGTCGAGATTCCTTCATTCCGATATACACGGCCGATCTCATAGACCTTCTCCAGACCGCCGACAATGAGCCGCTTCAAATGCAGCTCGATCGCAATCCTCATATAGAGCTGCATATCCAGCGCATTATGATGAGTAATGAATGGACGCGCTGCAGCACCGCCCGCAATCGCATGAAGCGTCGGCGTCTCGACCTCCAGATAGCCGTGCGAATCGAGATAACGGCGCATCGACTGAATGATGCGGGAACGAGTGACGAAGGTCTGTTGCACATCCTGATTAATAATCAAATCCACGTAACGCTGGCGGTAACGCAGCTCTACATCCTTCAATCCATGATACTTCTCAGGAAGTGGCAGCAGCGACTTCGTCAGCACCTCAAGCGACAGCACCTTAATAGAGGTTTCTCCTGTCTTCGTCTTGAATACCGTCCCCCGCACGCCGATGATGTCGCCCAGATCGAGCAGACTGAACGCTTCATACTTCGCGGCATCCAGCGCATCTTGACGGACATAGATCTGAATCTTGCCGCTCAGATCCTGGATATGGGCGAAGGAAGCCTTGCCCATGCCCCGCTTCTGCATGATTCGCCCTGCCAAGCTCACTTCCGGCGACAGCTCCTCCAGCTCGTCCTTCGGCAGCTCTCCATAGGCGTCCAGCACCTCCTGCGCCTGATGCGTCCGCACGTACTTCTTGCCAAAGGGATCAATCCCTAAGCCGCGCAGTTGATCCAGCTTGTCCCTCCTGATCTGCAGCAGCTCGCTCAGTTCCTGTGTATCCTGTCCTTGATTATCCTGGCTCAATTTGCTTCAACTCCTCATGTTCTGTTCTTATGATCTGCATCTCTACAAGCGTCAATGGCTACACCGCCTTGGGCGGCACAGCGACGTCTCCGCATTGAAATATAAGCCGGTATAATACAGTCACTTATACGCTCTTATATTTTGAAAAAAAAGCTTCCCTTAAAAAAAGGAAGCTTGAATCGCCACACGTATCGCGCCGCAAGCTGGCGGCTTCAGCACATCCTTATCCAGTATAAAACGGATTTCCGGGCAAAGAAAGACCTATCGTTTATTTCTTTATATCCAAAATTTTATATTGAATGACGCCCGCCGGTACATTGACCTCAACGACCGTGCCCCTCTTCTTGCCTAGGATCGCTTTTCCGACAGGACTTTCATTTGAGATCTTGTTTTGCGAAGGGTCGGATTCTGCGGTGCCGACGATGGCATACTCCATCGTATCCTTGAATTCCAGATCCTCTACGGTTACGATCGAGCCTATACTTACGGTGTCAATATCAATCTCGTCATTATTAATGATACGGGCGTTGCGAAGCATCTTCTCCAGCGTAATAATACGTCCTTCGATAAACGCCTGCTCGTTCTTGGCATCCTCATACTCGGAGTTTTCACTGATATCGCCGTAGCCAATAGCAATCTTGATCCGCTCCGCCACTTCGCGCCGCTTCACCGACTTCAGATTCTCCAGCTCTTCCTCCAGTTTCTTCAGTCCGTCTTGAGTCAAGATGATTTCCTTATCGCTCATCTCACCAATTCTCCTGTCGCGTGACATATTTTCATACCCGTATGTATGAATCACTAATCATAACTATATGTTGGCTTCCTTAACATCAGGTCAGAATTCTATTGCATGATTATATTGCAGTCGACTCCAAATGTCAATCACAGGCAAATGAGACCATTTTAAGGCTCGGAAGACGTAAGATTACGCCTTGCAAGCGGCTGGCCTCATGCCCATAATCTGTCTCATTCACCAGGGTGCTGCCGTAACCATGGCATATAACCAGAACTCTGCCCACCTAATGATAAGACCCCAACTAATGCGCCACCGTCTCCTGGTCAACCGACGAAGCGACAGGCTCACTGGCCGCCTCGCCCAGCGAATCGATGTAGCTGCCTAGAATCTGCACCATATTGTCGCGGCTTGTTTCCTCCATAATATGATCCTTGATGCGAGCTGCGCCAGGCAGCCCCTTCAAGTACCAGGCCAAGTGCTTGCGCATCTCTCTTACTGCAACGGACTCGCCCCTGAGCTTCACCAGCCGATCCATATGAACAACCGCAATATGCATCCTCTCTATTGGAGATGGATCAGGCAGCATCTCGCCTTCAGTCAGGTAGCGAATCGTTCTATACAGCATCCACGGGTTCCCCAGAGCGCCTCTGCCGATCATGACCCCATCACAGCCCGTCTGCTCCAGCATACGCTTCGCATCCTCAGGAGAGAACACATCCCCGTTGCCGATGACAGGGATGCTCACGGCTTCCTTCACCTGCCGGATAATCTCCCAATCGGCAGTACCGGTATAGAGCTGCTCGCGTGTCCGGCCATGGACGCTGACCGCGCTCCCTCCGGCTCGTTGCACAGCCTGAGCATTCTCGACTGCATAGATATGCTCGCTATCCCAGCCGATCCGCATCTTCACCGTCACCGGCTTGTCGACCGCATCAACCACCGCAGAGACCATCTCATAGATTTTATTCGGGTCAAGCAACCAACGCGCGCCCGCATCGCACTTGGTCACCTTAGGTACGGGACAGCCCATATTAATGTCAATAATGTCGGCATTCGTCTGCTTATCGACGACCTTGGCCGCCTCGACCAAGGACTTGCGGTCGCCGCCGAAAATCTGCAGGCTGAGCGGCTTCTCCCGCTCATCGACATACAGCATCTCCATCGTGCGCTTATTGCCATGAAGAATCGCCTTGTCGCTCACCATCTCCGCACATACCAGTCCGCAGCCGAATTCCTTGGCAATCAGCCGGAAGGCTGGATTGCAGACACCGGCCATCGGCGCGAGCACGACATTATTTTTCATTTCGATATTTCCGATTTTCAGCATGCTCTCCATGCTCCTTTGCCTCTGTACTTCCCTGCAGCCTATGACGAACGCGGTTCCCCTATCAGCTCTTCATAGCTGACCTCCAGCGCTTGGGCGATCCTGCTAAGCAGCTTCTCCTCCGGCTTCCTCGTCCCTCTCTCCAGTGAACCAAGCACCGCTACCGAGATGTTCAAGCGCTCTGCCAGCCCTTGCTGCGTGTATCCCTTGAGCTTGCGGAACGCTCTTATCCGTTGAGCCAGTTGATGGTATTCCATAAAGTGATGCCTTCCTTTCGATCCCTCTGCGCCTCATACGCCGCTTGCTCCACCTTGCGCCGCAACTGCGGTTCTGCCACATAGTCCGCCAGACAATCACCGAGCGGCACCAACACGAAGCCGCGCTCCATCATACGAGGATGGGGAACGGTCAGCTCCTCCGAATCCATAACGACTCCCTCATAGTGAAGCAGATCCAGGTCAATCGTGCGTGGACCCCAGCGCTCCAGACGAACGCGTCCCAGCTCCTTCTCAATGTCTTGCATAATATGCAGCAGCTCCAGTGGAGCGCATGTCGTATCCAAGCGGGCAACCATATTAAGAAATGCTGGTTGATCTGTATACCCCACCGGATCAGTCTCGTAGATCGGGGACAAGCAGCGGACAGTGACTCCCTCACAGGTGTCCAGCTTGTATAGCGCTTGCTCCAGCATCGCTTGACGATCCCCCATATTCGAGCCTAGCGCAATAAAGGCGGCCTTGGGGCGTTGCTCTATATTCAGCCGCTCATCTCCATGCGGCAACGGTCTTTCCATAGTCATCCCGCTTTCTGCGAAGCTCCACAACCACACCGTCAAAATGAATCTCAAACGGTGGATGAGGCTTGGTCACACGTACTGCAACTTCGTTTATAATAGTATAAGTGTCAAGAACCCGCGATGCAATCTCATTTGCCAACGCTTCAATCAGCTTAAAGGGCGGACCCTCCACGATCTGCTTGACCAGAGCATGCAGCTCCGCATAATTCACCGTCTGCTCCAGATCATCGCTCTCACCTGCTCGGCGCAGATCCAGATCCAATTCCAATTCTACCCCGAACCGTTGCCCAAGCTTGTTCTCTTCAGGGAACACGCCGTGATAGCCAAAGAACTGCATTCCTCTGAGAACCATCGTATCCATCCTTCTCGTTCACCCCTTTGCTTCCTGTCCATAATAGATGATGGCATCCGTCATTCGGACTGTTCGCGCAATCTGCTCCACATCATGGACTCGCACGATCTGGCAGCCCTGTGCAATCCCGAGCACCACCGTCGCCGCAGTCCCTTCCACAACCTGGTCGGCAGGCAAGCCGAGCACATTGCGAATGAACAGCTTGCGCGAGGTGCCCAGCAGCACCGGATAGCCGAGTCCGCACAGCTCGTCAAGCGATCCCATAAGCTGCACATTATGAGAATGAGTCTTGGCAAAGCCGATGCCAGGGTCGAGCCATATATTATGCTGCTGCACGCCTGCGGCCAGCGCCAGCGCGATGCTCGCCTGCAGATCAGTAATAACGTCGGCAACCAGCTCCTCATACACTGCCGCGAGCCGATTATGGCTCAATATCACTGGACAGCCGTGTGCTGCCGCAATAGCTGCCATCTGCGGGTCCTTCTGCAGCGACCACACATCATTGATGATGTCCGCTCCTGCCGCCAGCGCCTGCCTGGCTGTCTCCGCCTTATAGGTGTCGATCGACAGCGTCACCTGGGGCAGGGCGCGCCTGACCGCCTCGATGACAGGCACCACCCGTCGCAGCTCCTCCTCTTCGGATACCGGTTCGCCGCCTGGACGGGTCGATTCGCCGCCAATATCGATGATGTCCGCCCCTGCTGCTGCCAGCCGCTGCGCGTGCTCTGCCGCGCGGGCTGGCTCGACATATCGTCCGCCATCGGAGAACGAGTCCGGCGTAGCATTCAATATGCCCATCACCAGCGTCCGCTTGCCCAGCTCCAGCCGGGCTCCGCTAGGGAACACATAGGAGCGGTTCCATACTCTAGGCATACTCGCTTCCCCTCTCATGATGCTTCTGTCTCCTTCCGGTATGCAGCCAATAGCTGCTCTGTCACCGGGCCGCGCAGCCCGTTACCAATCTCCGTCTCGGCTCCCTCGCCGTCCACCACACGCGTAACCGCCACCAGCTCCTGAATGGAATTGGTCAGCCAGATTTCCTCCGCATCTAACAGCGCATCCCAGCCATATAGCCCCTCCTCGACGACATAGCCTAGTGACCGCGCCAACTGAATGACCTTACGTCTTGTGATGCCTGGCAGAATGCCGGTATGGATAGCCGGCGTACATATTGTACGCTTAGGGGTGACGAAGAACAAATTGCTCACGATTCCCTCTGACAGGTGCCCCTCGGCGGTCAACATCAGCCCCTCTGCTCCGGGTGCTGCCCCTGACGCCGCCAGCTCACGCTTGGCAATAATATTATTCATATAATGGAGGGATTTAAACCTGACGGCCCCCTCCGGGGTGTTGCGGAGCGTGCGCAGCTTGCGCAGCTCCTTGCCCCTCAACTCCAGTTGTGGTGCAGGGGAGGGTAGCGGCTTGACCAACAGCAGCACATTAGGATGATCATAGTCTCCGATCGGCAAGCCGAGCTCCCCCTCCCCGGCGCTCACCGTAAGACGCACATAGGCTTCCTCCAGACCGTTCTCCCGCATGAGACTAGCCATCCACTCTGTAAGCTGCGGTCGATCGGCCGTATAACGAATGCCCAGCTCATTGCAGGCTTGCTCCAGCCGCTCAAGATGCCACTCCAGCAGGAACGGCCGCCCTCCATAGGTTCGGAACGTCTCGAACAGACCGATACCGTACAAAAAGCCGTGATCATAGACCGAGATCACAGCCTCCTGCGCGTTCATAATCTTCCCGTTCCAGCCGATCTTCATCGAGCCGCTCCGGCTGTCTGCTTCAAGAAATTGCGCAGCAAGGTCAGACCGTGCTCCGTAATGATGGATTCGGGGTGGAACTGCACGCCTTCGATCGGGTACTCTTTATGGCGAAGCCCCATGATCTCCCCTTCCTCCGTCTCCGCACTAATCTCCAGACAGTCCGGCAGCGTCTCGCGCTTGACGATCAGAGAATGGTAGCGGGTTGCCGTATAGGGAGAAGGAATCCCCTCGAAGATCGTGCGACCGTCATGGACAATCGGCGAGGTTTTGCCATGCATGAGCTTCTCAGCGCGTACAACCTCCCCGCCAAAGGCTTGACCGATCGATTGATGTCCAAGACAGACGCCAAAGATCGGTATCTCCCCCTTGAAGCGCTCAATTAGCGCCAGGCTAATGCCTGCTTCATTGGGTGTGCAGGGACCTGGCGAGATGAGGATATGATTCGGCGCAAGCTGGGCGATCCCCTCAAGATCAATCTCATCATTACGCTTCACCACGATCTCCTCGCCTAATTCACCCAGATACTGCACCAGATTGTACGTAAACGAGTCATAGTTATCAATTACAAGAATCATGACAGACTCCCCCTATTGTTGAATGGCTTGCTCACGAAATCTCTCGCTATATTGAATGGCCTTCCATAAAGCCTTTGCCTTGTTCAACGATTCATAGTATTCTCGCTCCGGGTCGGAATCAATCACGATGCCAGCACCTGCCTGCACATGAATCCGCCCCGCCTGAACGACCATCGTGCGAATAATAATATTAAATTCCATATCCCCATTATAGTCAATCCAGCCCATAGATCCGGTATACGCTCCACGCCGCACAGGCTCCAGTTCCTCGATAATCTCCATCGTCCGAATTTTGGGCGCTCCCGTAATGGTTCCTCCTGGGAACTTGGCGGCAATGACATCGAATGCATCCTTCCCCTGCCTCAGCTCACCCTCCACCTGGGAGACCAGATGCATAACATGAGAGTAGCGCTCGACCGTCATCAGCTCCTTAACACATACCGTCCCGTATTCCGAGATGCGTCCCAGATCATTGCGATCCAGGTCGACGAGCATAATATGCTCGGCGCGCTCCTTCTCATTGCTCCGCAGCTCCTCCTCCAGCAGACGATCCTCCTCGTCGGTTCTACCCCGACGCCGCGTCCCGGCAATCGGGCGAGCCGCCAGGCGACCGCCGCGCGCCTCGACCAGCAGCTCCGGCGAGGCCGACACGAGTTGAAAATCAGGCGCCCGCAGATAGCCCATGTACGGAGATGGATTGAACAGCCGCAGCCACTCATACAGATCCTCTGGTGAATGGTCACTCTCAATGCTCTGACGCAGCGACAGATTCACCTGGAATACATCACCCTGCCCAATATAACGCTGAATGGCGCGCACAGCATCCATGAACGCCTCCTTGGAGAACGGCGAGGTGCGGCCAGGGATCGATTCCACATCAATATGCATCGTCTGATCACTGCGCAGCAGCTCCTGCTGCCGCTGTCGCTTCTCCCTCGCCTGTGCACTCTCGTCGGCTTGTATCAGCTCCTGCCATAGCTGGGCCATGCGGGTAGCCTGTTCCACTGCACGGTCATACAGCCGGCGCAGCGTCTCCCCCGCAGCATCGGCAGGAATCGGAGTATGGATCGCGCAATATAGCTCACCCTCCTGATGGTCAATAATCCATACCTCATTAAGCCTCATAAACAGATAATCCGGCAGCGACAGGTCATCCTCAGCCAACTCAGGCAGCCGTTCGATCGAGCGAGCCACATCGTAGCTCAAGAAGCCCGCGCAGCCACCGATCCACTTCGGCCCCTCAGTCAGACGCGGGCTTCGGTAAGGCTGCACCCAGCGACGCATCACCTCAAGCGGCCGCCCTTCCAACTGCGCTCTCCGGCCAGAATGCAGCTCCAGCGACTCGGCGCGCTCGCCCTTCCCACGCACGATCTCCTCCGGCCGCAAACCCGCATACGTATAGCGCCCGCCCTTGCCGCTCTCCATCAGTATCGCATAAGGACTCGCATACTCCCATGCTCTCCGCCAGTTATCTACCCCGGCTTGTCCTCCCAATTGCTGTCGATGCAGCAAGGGCAGCATCGTGTATTGTCCAGTAGCCGCCCACTGCTCCCACTGCTCGTAAGTCATGCCAATCATGTCCGATCCTCCTGCATTAACGGTTGCACTAAGTATAATGAAAGGCCGCCTGAAAAGGCAAGCAGAAACGAAGGGTTTTTGCTATGCCACTATCCCCCATCCATCTGCTCCGGCTGCAGGGTGCGCAGCATGCTATAGTTCTTCGTTGTATCGATGTCCTGAGCTGCTCCTATCCGTCTGCAAAAAAGAGCTACACCAGCATCGTTGATGCTAGGTGCAGCTCTTGAACAAGATCACAATTAATTATCGAAGTTGAACAGTGGTGTGCTCAAATAGCGCTCGCCGTTGCTCGGTACAATCGCAACTACACGCTTGCCCTTGCCCAGTTCCTTCGCTACCTTCAGCGCCGCGAAGATCGCTGCGCCAGAGGAGATTCCGCACAGAATGCCTTCTTCTTTCGCTGCACGGCGCGCATATTCAAAAGCATCCTCGTTCTCTACAGTTATGACACCGTCATAAATCTCACGATTCAGAATATCTGGAACAAAGTTCGCGCCGATGCCTTGAATTTTATGCGGGCCTGGCTTGCCGCCGGACAGCAGCGGAGAGGCCGCAGGCTCTACAGCGTAGATCTGAATGCCCGGGAAATTCTCCTTCAAGACCTCGCCAGCGCCGGAGATCGTGCCGCCTGTGCCGATGCCGGCAATGAAGGCGTCCAGCTTGCCGTCGAGCGAGTTGATCGCTTCGACAATCTCAGGACCTGTCGTCTCGCGGTGAATCTTCACGTTCGCTTGGTTCTTGAACTGCTGCGGCATGAAGTAGCTCGGATTTTCACTCTGAATCTCTTCGGCTTTGCGCACAGCGCCATTCATGCCTTCCGATCCTGGCGTCAGCACAATCTCCGCTCCATAGGCGCGAAGCAGGTTGCGGCGCTCCAAGCTCATGGTCTCCGGCATAACTAGAATTGCCTTGTAGCCTTTGGCTGCTGCAACCAGTGCCAACCCAATGCCTGTATTCCCGCTGGTAGGCTCAACAATTGTATCGCCTGGCTTAATCCGCCCTTCCTGCTCTGCTACCTCGATCATGCTGATCGCAATCCGGTCCTTCACACTGGCACCCGGATTTTGGTATTCCAGCTTCACATAAATCTCAGCAGAATCCTCAGGCACCAGACGGTTCAAACGAACAAGCGGTGTATCGCCAATCAAATCGGTTACGTTCTGTACAATTCTAGCCATGCTAAAAGGCCTCCTTAATCCGACTGGTTCAGTTGGTTTTTAACTATTTTAATATTAACAACGGTCAATAGTAATTGTCAATAGCGAGTTTAACTCTGGTATACAGTCGCGCCATATTTATCTAGCAGGATGTTCTCCATCTCACCGAGCGGAACGGCCTCCTCAAGCGCAAGCTGCTTGCGGGCGCGTTCCACCTGGCGCTGCTCGTCCAGCTCTACCTCTTGCTGGCGCTCTTGAAGCTGGACGATGGCATAGCCCTGCTTGACTGTGACAGGGCCTGCGATCTG
Source organism: Paenibacillus sp. J5 (assembly GCF_054955055.1). Taxonomy (NCBI): domain Bacteria; kingdom Bacillati; phylum Bacillota; class Bacilli; order Caryophanales; family Paenibacillaceae; genus Paenibacillus; species Paenibacillus sp. J5. The sequence goes on from NZ_JBUEDD010000019.1 coordinate 12,015, forward strand.
TCCGACATGAAGACGGCTAACTTCCTCCATCACGGCTCGCTCGATGAACGGGTCATTTCTGTCCACGAGCCCAATCTCTCCGCCATCGTTAGCTGTATACTCATCCTCGGAGAACCGCTGTGCCAATACGGAAAATGACGAGCCTGCCTCAAGCTGCTCCAACACCAATCGGGCGAGCTGCTCCGAGGAGGTCACAATCCAGGCGATCCGAACCTGCTCCTGTGGTCCAAAGATATCTGGATGAGCATTCATATAGTCTTTTACTTGTTCATCTGTAATAATGACTTGCCTCGTGGCAATCTTCTCCAGCAGCAGTTGGTATCGCATCTCCAGCCTGAGCTCATCTTCCGTCAAGCCCAGTTGATCCTTCATCGCCTTCAAATACTCCGCCTCGCCGCCGTAACCGGTAGAGCGCTCGTGAAGCTCCTCCTGAATCTCTTGCTCTGTAACCTCAAGACCGAGCGACTCGGACTCCAGATCAATCGCTTGGCGAACCATCAGCTTATTCAGCATCTGATCCCCATACTCCTTCACAAGCGCATCCCGTAGCTCCTTCACGGTAATATACCGTTGGCCAACAACAGCCGCAATATCGCTGTCGTCCAGCCTCTCGCTGCCCGCGTGGTCCGGGGGAGCCGCCGGGTCGTCCTGTTTATCTCTATCCGGTACGACCTTGACAACGACCACGACCGTCAGCACGATCATACAGATCGCCTGTAGGGCGATCAAACCTTTCCACATCGCCGCCTTATTCATGTTCAGCCCTGATCCTCTCTATTAGTGAATCGGATCAGGCTTGGCTTGGTTCAGCAACGCCTGCAGATGGTCACGGTCAAACGTGTACACTTCATTGCAGAAATGGCAGACGACTTCCGCCTTCTCATCGTCATCAATTAATTGCTGCAGCTCCTGCTCACCTAGACTGAGCAGCGTGGCACCCACCCGTTCCTGGGAGCACTTGCAGGCAAATACGATCGGCAGCGTGTCCATGAACTTCACATCGCCGCCCGCTATGAATTCGAGCATCCCCTCCGGGGACTCGCCCTGATCGAGCAGGGAGGTTACAGGCGGCATCGCTGACAGACGCTGCTCCAACTGCGTAATGTCCGCATCGGTTAACCCGGGAAGCAACTGGATAATGAAACCGCCCGCCTGTATGACCGAGCCATCTGTATCGACAAGCACACCTAATCCGACAGCAGAGGGGGTCTGCTCGGAGGTGGCGAAGTAGTACGTAAAGTCCTCACCCAGCTCGCCCGAGACGAGCGGGATGCTGCCCCGATACGGATCGCGCAGGCCCAAATCCTTGATCACATGCAGGTAGCCTGTGCGGCCCACTGCACCCGCCACATCGAGCTTGCCCTGCGCATTGCTCGCCAGATGAACATCGGGATGATCGACATAGCCGCGGACCTCGCCATCTGCATTGGCATCGACAACGATCTGCCCCAGCGGGCCGTCTCCCTTGACTTGAATCGTCAGCTTCTCCTTGCCCTTGAGCATCGCACCCATCATGGCTCCTGCCGCAGCCGTCCGGCCAAGCGCAGCCGTTGCTGTCGGCAATGTATTATGGCGTCTTCTCAATTCGTCCACCAGCTCCGTGCAGCGCACTGCGAACACGCGCACCTTGCCGCCAAGAGCGGTTCCGCGGACAAGATAATCCTTGCTGTTGCCCACTATAATCCCTCCTTCGTCGCACTATTGTCATTCTATATCTACATGTGCAGCCTGTGGCGATCAGCCGCCCCAAGGCGCCTCTTCTTGATCAATCCTGGTTGCGCTCATATATGAGACGCAGCCCCTCCAGGGTCAGCAGCGGATCCACCTGACGGATCGTCTCCGTCTCACTGGCGATGAGCTCAGCCAGCCCGCCCGTCGCCACGACGAAAGGCTTGACGTTAAATTCGCGTTCGATTCGCCGCACGATGCCATCCACTTGACCTGCATAGCCGAATATAATGCCGGCCTGCATAGATGTAACGGGATTGCGACCGATGACGCTGCGCGGCTTCACAAGCTCGATGCGCGGCAGCTTGGCTGCGCGCTGGTACAGCGCCTCGGTAGAGATGCCGATTCCTGGAAGGATCGCGCCGCCCAGATAATCTCCTGCCTCGTCAATGTAGTCAAAGGTCGTCGCCGTCCCAAAATCAACGACGATAAGCGGCTTGCCATATTTCTCGATGCCTGCTACCGCGTTCACGATTCGGTCAGCGCCTACCTCGCGCGGATTCTCATACCGTATGTTCAGGCCGGTCTTCACTCCAGGCCCCACTACGATCGGCGTCCGCTTGAGATAAATCTCGCATAACTGCTCCAACGTCCGCATAAGCGGAGGTACGACGGATGAGACGATGACTCCCTTCACCTCTCGAATGTCCAAGTGAGCGAATTGCAGCAGATTGTGAATCATAATGCCGTACTCATCCACCGTGGTCGAGCGATTCGTGCCCAGCCGCCAATGATGCAGCAGCTCCTGGCCGCGGTACACGCCCAGCACCATATTGGTATTGCCGACGTCCACAACAAGGATCATTGCTCCGCCCCGCCCTTCTTGCCATTCAGATCAAGGCTAATATCGAGCGATGGAAATGAATAGGTCAGCGCTCCCACAGAGATAACATCCACACCGCAATCGGCAATGCCGCCGATCGTCTCCAGATTGACGCCGCCCGAAGCTTCAATTACTACATGCGGCGCGCGGCCGCGAATCAGTTGCACCGCTTCGCGCATCCGCTCATTGGACATATTATCGAGCATGATAATGTCAGCTCCAGCCTCCAGCGCTTCCTCGATCTGAGCGATCGACTCCGTCTCCACCTCTATCTTCATCGTATGCGGAATACGTGCACGCGACGCCTCAACAGCCTGGCGAATACCGCCTGCTCCTTTGATATGATTATCCTTAATCATCACCGCATCATACAGCCCGAAGCGGTGGTTCGCTCCGCCGCCGACGCGCACCGCATACTTCTCCAGCATCCGGTGTCCAGGGGTCGTCTTGCGCGTATCCACCAACCGCACAGGCCGCTCCCCTACCTTTGCCTTATATTGCCGGGTGCGGGTGGCTATGCCTGACATCCGCTGGAGCAGGTTAAGGGCGAGCCGCTCGCCCGTGAGCAGGCTGTGCGTGCTCCCTTCCACCTCGGCCAGCACCGTTCCCTTGTTGACAGCTTCACCCTCCAGAACACATCTGCGAAACTGTAATTCGGGATCTACGATGTGAAACACCAGCTCCGCCACAGGCAGCCCGGCGATTATGCCATCCTCTTTCACATGAATGATAGCTGTCGACTGATGCCCGGGCGCAATCGTAGTCTCTGTCGTAATATCGCCCGAGCCGACATCCTCAGCCAGCCAGCTACGAATCTGCTGTCGCAGCGCCTCATTATAACTCCCCAACTCATGCTCATGCATCCTGTATTCGCTCCTCTGTTACCCCGTATTCCCGGTGAAGGACAGTGTGCTTGCGCCATAGCAGATCATCGCGCTCAGGGAAATCCTCCCTGTAATGCGCCCCCCGGCTCTCCTCCCGCTCCAGCGCGGCCTGTGTCGTCAGCAACGCACAAGTGAGCAGGTTGGCGAATTCATACTCCTCCCGCTTGGTCAATACGGTCTGAAAAATCGGCAGTTGTCGCTTCAGCTCGGACAACCCTTTCATTAACCCGTTGGCATCTCTTCTCAGACCCGCATAACGAACCATAATTTTCTGCAGCTTCAGCCGTTTCTCAACGAAAGCCTGAATAGACGATGCGCTCCGCCATTCCTCCATCGGCCCGCGCTCCATCACCGCTGCGCAGCTCTCTGGTAGCTGCAGCTCGTTAATGCGCTGCACGATGCGTCTGCCGAATACGATCGCCTCCGACAGCGAATTGCTCGCCAGCCGATTAGCGCCATGCACACCCGTCGAAGATACCTCGCCGCAGGCGAACAGACGCTTGACATTCGTCTCTCCATGCAGATCGGTCTTGACGCCTCCCATCATATAATGCGCCGCCGGAGCCACCGGAATCCAATCCGTCGTGAGATCGAGCCCATACGTTAGGCAAAATTCATAGATCGTCGGGAAACGGTGCTTGACCATCTCCGCCGATTCATGGGTGACGTCCAGATAGACGAAGGTCGAACGTGTCGCTTCGATCTCGCTGACGATGGCTCGCGCGACGACATCGCGTGGCGCAAGCTCGAGCTGCTCATGGTATTTCTCCATGAAGCGCTCGCCTTTGATATTGCGAAGCACAGCGCCCTCGCCACGCACAGCCTCCGAGATCAGGAAGCGTGGAGCACCCGGATAGCATAATGAAGTTGGATGGAATTGGATGAATTCCACATCCTGTATGTAGGCGCCTGCGCGATAAGCCATCGCGATACCGTCACCTGTTGCGACATCTGGATTGGTTGTATAACGGTACAGTTGTCCGGCTCCACCGGAGCAGAGCACAGTTGCCTTGCCGCGAACGAACAGCTTCTGTCCATCCGGCTTCTGTACCAGCGCACCACAGCACTCTCCATCGGTCGTGATGAGATCGATGACGAAGTGATCGTCCCATACCTCTATATTCGGATGCGTCTTCGCCTTCTCTGATAGCGCACGCACAATCTCGTACCCTGTCGCATCCCCGTTCGCATGCAGAATGCGGCGTTGGCTATGCGCGCCCTCCTTGGTCAAGGCGTATTCTCCGTCCTCCAGGTCGAACTGCGTTCCCATCTGGATCAGATCCTCGATGCCCTGCGGCCCCTCGTGCACCAGCACGCTTACTGCATCATGGCTGCATAATCCTGCTCCGGCAATCAGCGTATCCTGACGGTGGTAAGCAGGAGAATCGTCCTCGGAGATGACCGCCGCAATTCCCCCCTGTGCATACCGGGTATTGCTGTCCATGACCGATTTTTTGGTAATCATAAGTACGTTATTATTTTCACTAGCTTGAATGGCAGTGAACAAGCCTGCGATTCCAGCACCGATGACGATGACATCCTTCTCGACTACCGGCAGCTCATCCAGCGCAACGTCTACTAAATATCTGGGAATCATTCGCTTTCCTCCTACAAGGAAGTAGCGCATGCTACTTCACTTGCAGCATGCGCTCCAGGGATAGCCTTGCTTGGTTGGCAACATGAGGCGGAACATAAATCTGAGGCTGCATCGTCTCCAGACATTTCACGAGCTTCTTCAGATTATTGACCTTCATATTGGGACATACCAGGTACTTGGTTGCAAAATGGAAGGTCTTGTCCGGGCTGTCCTTGCGAAGCTGGTAGCCGGTACCGTCCTCTGTGCCAACGATAAATTCCTTGTTCGGGGATTCCTTGCAATATTTAATAATAGCAGTCGTGCTGCCGACAAAATCGCCCATCTCCACAACTTCAGGACGACACTCGGGGTGGACAACAAATTCCGCGTTCGGGTACTTGGCTTTCATCTCGACAACATCCTTGACGGTCAACATATCATGCGTGTTGCAGTAGCCTTCCCAGATAATCATCTTCTTGTCGGTCTTCTGCTGGACGTAATGGCCCAGATTCTTGTCCGGCACCCAGATCACCTCGTCGCCCTCGACCGAGTTGACCACCTTGACTGCATTTGCAGACGTACAGCAAATGTCCGTCTCCGCCTTAATCTCCGCGGACGAGTTAATATACGTCACAACGGTCGCATTCGGATGCTGTGCCTTCAGCTTGCGCAGTCCATCTACATTCACCATATCTGCCATCGGGCAACCGGCTCGCTCGTCCGGGATAATCACAGTCTTGTTCGGAGCCAAAATCTTGGCGCTCTCTCCCATAAAATGAACGCCGCAAAATACGATCGTATCCGCATCCGTCTCGGCAGCCTTCTGGGCGAGCAGGAAGGAGTCCCCGCGAAAATCGGCAACCTCCTGAATTTCATCGCGCTGATAATAATGAGCCAGTATAATGGCGTTGCGTTCCTTCTTCAATTCCAGCAGACGTTCGCGCAGCTCGCGATTCTGCTGCTCCTTGCGTTCCAATGCCAATGCTTCCACGGCAAACCCTCTCCTTGTATGTCATCAGGCTGCGCCAAGGCGCTCTCCCTAGTGTAGCCAAAGCTTGACTATTTGATGAAGTTACACTTTAATTTACACAACGCAGACTACCCTGTCAACAAGCTTCAAAGCCCGCCACTACCGAATATGTTGCCCCTAGCTTGCTTAATCGTTCCGCTACGTTGCCTTATAGCTGAATGCGTGTAATAAATTTCACAAGCGCAGCTTGATACCGATGTAGAATGGCTGATGCCGTCCTTAACGGGGCAAGGCTTGATTTCGCGAAACTACGGAAGACCTTGTAAGGTGAACCGCAAATAATCATTCCTTACAATCAAAAAAAAGCTGCCCTCCAGTGAAGGGCAGCATCGTAACCAATTAAGCTTTATTATTCTCTCCGTCATCGTCGCCTGGCTTCGATTCCGGGATGTCTCCATTAGCAGGCGCCTCTTCATCCTTGCGTGTCTGGATGCGCACAGTAACGTCGCCCACCTCATCCACGATCGGCTCGGCATGGGACTCCTGCGGAGTCTCCCCCTCCGTGCTTCCAGCCAGAGAGCCTGTATCGATCAGACGCTTGATCTGTTCGAATTCCAGTGTCTCCTCAGCCAGCAGCGTCTGAGCAATCAGATGAACTTCCTTGCTCTTCTCGTTCAGCAGTTCCTTGGCACGAGTGTAGCAGTCGTTAATAATCGACTGCATCTCCTGATCGATCTCATAGGCAATAGCGTCAGAATAGTTCTGCTCATGACCCAGATCACGACCCAGGAATACCTGGCCTTGCGAGTTGCCGAACTGCATCGGTCCGAGCTTGTCGCTCATCCCATACTCCATAATCATCGAGCGGACGATACCGGTCGCTTGCTTGAAGTCGCTGTAAGCGCCCGTACCAATCTCACCGATGAACAGCTCCTCTGCAACGCGGCCGCCGAGCAAGCCGGTGACTTTGTCCAGAAGCTCTTGCTTGGTAACCAGCATCCGATCTTCCTTAGGTAACATAATGACATATCCGCCTGCGCGTCCGCGCGGGATGATCGTTACCTTGTGTACCGCATCGGCATGCTCCAGGAAGTAGCCGATAATTGTGTGGCCCGCTTCATGATAAGCGACAATCCGCTTCTCGCGGTCACTAATGACACGGCTCTTCTTCTCGGTACCGACGATGACGCGGTCAATCGCCTCATCCATCTCGATCATCGCGATGTCCTTCTTGTTGCGCCGTGCTGCAAGCAACGCCGCTTCATTCAACAGGTTCTCCAGGTCAGCGCCTGTAAAGCCTGTAGTACGCTTCGCAATCACATCAAGCTTAACGTCCTTGGCCAACGGCTTGTTGCGCGCATGTACCTTCAGTACAGCCTCGCGACCCTTCACATCCGGGCGATCCACCGTAATCTGACGGTCGAAGCGTCCTGGACGCAGCAATGCCGGGTCAAGAATGTCCGGACGGTTCGTAGCTGCGATAATGATGATGCCTTCGTTCGCGCCGAAGCCATCCATCTCGACGAGCAATTGGTTCAGCGTCTGCTCGCGCTCGTCATGACCGCCGCCAAGACCTGCGCCGCGTTGACGTCCGACGGCATCAATCTCGTCGATAAAGATAATACATGGCGCATTCTTCTTCGCATTCTCGAACAGGTCGCGAACGCGGGATGCACCGACACCGACGAACATCTCGACGAAGTCGGAACCAGAGATGCTGAAGAATGGAACGCCTGCCTCGCCTGCAACCGCACGGGCAAGCAGCGTTTTACCGGTACCCGGAGGGCCGTTCAACAGCACGCCCTTAGGGATGCGGGCGCCGACGGCGGCAAACTTGCGAGGGTCCTTCAGGAAGTCGACCACTTCAACGAGCTCCTGCTTCTCCTCATCCGCCCCTGCGACGTCTTCAAAGGTAACCCGCTTCTTCTCCTCATTATACAGGCGTGCACGACTCTTGCCGAAGTTCATGACCTTGCCGCCGCCACCCTGAGCTTGATTAATCAAGAAGAAGAACAGGATGAAAATAATCACAAACGGAACGATGGACGTAAGAAACGTCAGCCAGAAGCTTTGGCCTTCCATCGGATCAAACTTGTATTCTACATTGTTGCTGATTGCCAGATCATTAATTTCCTTCAGCGCGAACTCTTCCACATTAATGCGGGAATAGAACTGGTCTGAAGCATTATTGGCTGGCTTGGTGCGAAAGGTCCCCTTAGCGTAGTACGTGTATTTGTCGAACTTCAATGTGAGCGTCGCAACGTTGTTACTCACCATCTGTTGCCGAAACTGGTCATATCTTAGCTCGACGGCGGTATCGCCGGAACTGCTTATTGCCTGGACAATACCCACGGTCACTAAAAAGATGATCAAATAAAACCCCGTGTTACGGATGATCCGATTCATCCCTTACCTCCTCTCAAGACGCTTTAAGTATTTTACCATAGCATGACATTCCATCTCAATAGAACGCATGGAGGATGGGCATCTACGGCGGTTAGTTATCATGATTTTGCATAGACTTCCGGTTTAAGTACGCCAATAAAAGGCAAATTGCGGTATTTCTCCGCAAAATCGAGTCCATAGCCAACCACAAACTCATCTGGCAGGCTAAAGCCCGTATAGTCGGCTTCCAGATCAACGGTACGCCGAGTCGGCTTATCGAACAGGGTGACGACCGTGACTGACTTGGAGTTGCGACGCTCCAGCACATCAATCAGATAGCTGAGGGTCAATCCGCTGTCAATGATGTCTTCCACAATAAGGACATCTCTTCCTTCCACCGATACGTCAAGATCCTTAATAATTTTGACAACACCGGACGACTTGGTGGATTGTCCATAGCTGGAGATGGCCATGAAATCGATCTCCAACGGAACTGTAATGGTCTTCACCAGATCCGCCATAAAAATAAACGCGCCTTTGAGGACGCAAATGACGAGCGGATTACGTCCCTCGAAATCTCGGCTTAGCGTTTCTCCAAGCTCCTTGATTTTGTCTTGAATCTGCCCGGCATCATATAATATCTCCTGTATATCGTCCAACAATGCTGCGACCTCCTGTTTCGTAATAGCTTAATCCAACTTATGTGCAAAATCAGATGTACATTCGAGCGGCAGGCAAATTAACGATCCTGCTCCATAGGCGTCTTCTCAAGCCGAATGCGCAATACCTTGGAGGTCTGTCTCCCTGCAAGGGCATGCGGAGAACGACGCAAGTCGGGAATCCATAGTATGATACCATTAGCATCGCATAGAATCGGAGCGGTCTCCCGCTTGTAGCGCGGCCACTTTGCGTCCACGAACATATCTTGCACTTTTTTTGTGCCGTTTAGTCCCAACACCTCCATGCGATCCCCTGGTCGCCGACTGCGTACAACAAGCGGGAAGGCAACTGCCTCCAGATCGAACCACGCTTCAGCCCGCGAGGCGGGTCCACCCGGCAGTCCCTGCTCGGCTTGATGCAGCACATCCAGCGCTAGCCTCTCTCCCGTCTGTGCAATCAGCAAGCTGCCAGCATCGGCAGACAACGGATATGCATAAGGAGCCGAAGGCTCTTGATGACTGTCCTTCCGCCAGATTAATACCCCGTAATCAACAGCAAAACGGACGCCCCCACCCGCATCCAGATTGCCGCCTGCGGCAGCGCCTTGTGCGGCAGCTTCACGAATAGCCTCGATACGATCATATGAAATGGCGTCATTTTCCTTAACAAGATAGTTTAATATTAGTTTAATCAATCTCCTTTGTAAAGCAACATGAAGCTCCAGCAGCGATTGCCGATCCATCATCGCAGCATGGGGCTCCAGCTTCACCTTCTCCGCCATAATGGCAGCAGTCTGGTGTTCCATATAATTGTCATCCTCGCGCGCCATATCGGCGAGCCGCAGGAGCGAGCCAGACAGCCGCGGATTGATCTGCTCCAGATACGGGAGTACCTCCAGCCGGATCTGGTTGCGGAAGTAATGGCGCTTCTCATTGCTGCTGTCTATACAATAAGGCAACTGGTAATGATTGCAGTAAGCAATAAGCTCTGCCTTGGTAATACGCAACAGAGGACGGATAAGTTCCACGTTATTCTCCTTACGCTTGACGGGCATGCCTGCCAAGCCTCCGGGCCCTGTCCCGCGAATGACCCGCATCAGCACCGTCTCCGCCTGATCATCCGCATGGTGACCGAGCGCGATTCGCTGGGCCAAGCTGGCGGCAGCGGCCTCATGCAGATACGCATAGCGCTGCTCGCGGGCGGCGGCTTGTGCGTTCATCCCTGTACGCGCTATGTATTGCGGCAGGTTCAGCTCTGCCACATGAAGCGGTATGCCCAGCTCTGCGCACCATGCCTCGACCATCTGCCGCTCCTGTGCGGACTCCTCTGCCCGAAAGCCATGATTCACATGGGCCGCTTCCAGGGTGATTCCCTCCTCGCGAGCCATCATCCAGAGCAGATGAAGCAGAGCGGTCGAGTCGGGCCCCCCGGACAGTGCGACGATGATGGTATCGCCCGCCTTCCATAGTCCTTCCTCACGCGCCGCGCTACGGACTCGATCCGCCAATTCCATCATGGTTCCATCCCTCTCTATATGTAGTATCGATAGCCATTGCAGCCGTGATGCAAGCGAGTGAACCGCCGGGATGATCCGGCTTGCCGTTCGCCCGCCGACTAGCAGAAGTCGGCCGGGGAAGCTCGACCGAGGCTGCACCGCTGACTGCCCGCCTACGCAACCCGCTCATAGCTGGATATACCAGATGGCGGCGGTGGCGGCAGCAATAGCCGAAGCGACAAAAGCCCCTCCCAGCCAGCGCATGGAAGAACGCTGACGCTGGAATGAGCTTCTGCTGCGATGCTGCGCCGACCAGGCGGAGGCTGCCTCTTGAGCGCTCTCGAATTCTCCCTTCAGCGCCTGCTGAAACCATAGCTTGAACGGTCGCATGAGCATGCTCTCCGCCACCAGTGCCAGCAGTGCATCCACAGAGCGGCGGCGTTCCTGAGCCAGCCGCTTCAGCTTGGCCCCCTCGGCAGCCTGGATGAGCAGCACCGCAAGCGAGAACAGATCGTAGCTTGGATCGGCGCGCCGCGAGCCTGCCGACCAGTAGCCGCGATCATACAGCTCGGTGAATTGCCGCACACTCTTGCCCATCGCAGTGACGCCACCATAGTCAATCAGGTGCACCCGCCCGTAGCTCGCGATAAGTACGTTCTCCAGCTTCAGGTCGCCAAATACCCATCCTTCCTCATGCAGCTCCCCAAGCTGCCGCAGCAGGTTCAGTCCAATGAGCGCGTACCAATCCGAGCCTTCGCGATGGAGATAATCGGTCAATATTCTTCCTTGAATATACTGCATCATGTAGAAGCAATAATCGCGGCCGGATGCATGTGTGAAGTCATCGACCTGTACCAGGAACGACTCGGAGCCGCTCCTTGTCCGTCCGTATATCGCCCGCAGCACATTAATTTCAGATTGCAGGTCAGCAGCATCGGCACCGATCTTTAGCGCGTAGTGCCGACTGCCGTGCCTCACCAGATAGACCTGTCCATTGGCGCCTTCCCCTAGCAGCTTCTCAATCTCATAGCGTCCGCCATGCCATTTGCCATGCAGCACCGTGCCAGCGGCCAACTGCAGCTTAGCCGACCCGTCCACTTCTTCGTCCATCCGTTTCATCATTCTTCCCTCTACCATAATCATCTTTGCGGTAAAAATCAATGACTTCCATCAACGCCGGCCCTGTAGGCGTCGTGCCCTGCATCTGCAGCCTGGAGAATAGCGATGGAATATCCTTGAGGCTGCGCGTCCAGCCCAGATCCAGCGCACTGTCTTCTCCGCTACGCCCCCCTGGGAAATGGAACACGCACAGCTCGCTGTCGCCTTGCCGGGACTGCAGGCTGAGCATCAAGTCCTTGATCGCCTCCTCTACGGCCTGAAGCTTTGACTTCATGCTGGCGCTGGCGTCGATAAGCAGCGCCACACGCAAGGGTGCGCTCTCTCCTAACTCATCCATCACCCTCACCACTTCGCCCCGCTTATCGGGAGGCAGAGCCTCCAGCGAGCCATCGCCCAGCACATGCTTCAGTTCCTTGTGAACCGCGCTCTGAATCGTATGCATGACCGTCTTGCGCGTCATCATCTGAACGGTACGCGCCAGCTCCTTCGTATGTACAAGGCGGCTTAATCCACCGCCCGCCTTGGCAATCTCATTAATCTCGGTTGCGCCCGATTCTCCCAGATCGCCCTGGTCGAGCACACCTACTACATTCACTGTGATCCCCTCCGCATAGGCATGCGCGGCGGCAGTCACCGGATTCATTCCGACATTGGAGTAGCCATCTGTAATTAATAAAATCTGCTTCACATCTTCTCCTCCTCACAGTACCAATCTATGACTCGCACTCTATCAGTATTGCCGAATGCAGAGCGATGTAAACGGTCGTAGCCGTGTTTCGCAGCTCGAACACAAGCCGTGGGAGAAGGAGAGAAGAATTGGGGGAGACTTGGAGAGGGATAATACCGATAGACTCATAGAAGCTAGGTCGTGTCTGAAAACCCGTTCAAGGGCATCTCTCCCCGCCTTTTCGCCCCATGCTGCGTTGCTTTTTCGCAGGCGTACCCCCGGTATGTCTGCGAAAAAGCGCCTTGCCTGGAACGAAAATTCGACCAGATCTGTTCCGTTCAGAGTTTTCAGATACGCCCTAGACAGGGGACTTGCGGAGGCTGCTAAGCGAGTGGCGAGCCAGACAGAGCGCAGGGCAGGCATTGCATCAGCGCCGGGTGTATGCCGATCCTCCTCCACTACCCGTGCTATGCAACAACCCGCCCCTGACTGTCAGCTAACGGTTCGCGGCCGTTCGATGCGTGATAATCCCGGCCAGCGGAAGGTGGCCCACTCTGGCTGGTGCTTCTCGATCCGGGCAACCACCACCGTCATATCATCGATAATCTCGCCCTCATGATGGCGAACGACCGTCTCCAGCAGCCGTTCTGCGATTTCCTGTGGCTGCTCGTCTTCAATTTCCTGGATGACGCGCTTCATCCATATTTCCTTGTTCACTGCATGCCCCGGCGCATCATAGATGCCATCGGTCATCATAATGAGCGTATCGCCAGGCTGCAGTTGCACCCGGATCAGATCCACATCGATCTCCTGCAGGATGCCGACGGGAAGATTGTTCGCCGTGACCATAATGACCTCATTGCCACGCTTGATGAAGCTCGGTGTGGAGCCGATCTTCAAGAAGGTGGTCTTCGCCGTGTACATGTCGATCAACGCCACATCGACTGTGGCATACATCTCATCGGACGAACGAAGCAGCAGCACGGAATTGACCGATTTGATCGCTAGCTTCTCGTCCATGCCTGATTGGAGCAGTTGCTGCAATATCGACAGCGCCGTGCTGCTCTCCAGCCGCGCTCGCTCGCCATTGCCCATGCCGTCGCTGATCGCCACGGCGAACTTGCCATTGCCCAGCTCCACTGTGCTGAAGCTGTCGCCGGATAGCAGATCGCCGCCCTTGGCTGCCCCGGCGATCCCCGTGTCCACCTCATATTCCTTCGCTGAACCAAACTGTACAGTGGCCGGGTGGCCGCTCTGCTCGGGATAGCGCTCGGTCTTGACCGCAATGTGCTCACCGAGAATATCACTTAGCAGCGGGGCAATAATCTTGCGGCATTCATCATAGCCCTTGCCAAATGTATGGGCAACCTCAATCTCCACGTTACCCTCCTCCAACGATATAATATCCACGCTCTGAATGGAGAGGCCCAGCCCCTCCAGCGCCTCCCGGATCTGCTCCTCCTGCAGATACAGCTCCTGTCCCTCCCGCTTAATCTCCTTCGCCAGATCCTCCATCACCTGTGAGACGCCCTGCAATTGCTCCGCCACCAACTGGCGGGCATCCTGGAGCTGCTTGCGATAGTGTTGATCATGCCGGTGCAGCTCATATTGCTGCTGCATGACATTCAGCACCTGCTTTGGGCGAACACAGTGTGAAGACCACTCGCGCGGCACCTCCTTCACACCAGGACGGCGCCCCTCCTCGATCGTATGCATCATATCGGTCATCAGACGGTACGTCTGATAGAATTTCCCCTCCCAGCATAAGTTCTTGCGGTGACAGCTACTGCATGTCTTCTCGGCCACAGCGTTCATAAAATGTGAAATCTCCTCGTCCTTCTTCTTCTCCGCATCCTCCAATGTCGGCGCAAGCGGCCCAAAGCTGCGCGCAAGCTGGCGAAACACCTCAGAGAATTGTGTCACACGATGAGCGGTCACATCGCGTACCCGCTTGGCATATTCATGCTGGGATTTCGTATGCTCCGTTGTCCCTGGCACATACCGGGCAATCGTTCGCAGGACGCCTCGGGGCGTACAGAGAAACAGCAGCGCAGCGGCGGCGGATTCCCAGGTTGAGGCGAGAATATCGGTTTGATTTCCAATATATATGGATAGTATAGAAGTACCAAGCAGCATGCCGAACGCTACCGCTGATTTGCCTCCATCACGCAGTAAGCCAGCCAGCAGACCAGCAAACGCAAGCAAGCTCATCTGCACGATCGCGCCCATATCCGCCAGGCTCAAGATGAGACCTGCGATTACGCCTACCGAAGCGCCCATAGGCGCTCCACCGATCAACGCAAACACCAGCAGCAAGTAGCGCGACATAATATGCTCGATAGACATTCCGTATAGCATCCAGCCGACAGCTCCTGTCATAATGGAGGCCAGCATGATCATCAGGCATATAATTTCCTCAGTCTTGAGGGAATTGGAACGTTTGGTCATCGTTAAGACAGGAACCGCCTGAATAAAGACGAGTGTCAGCACAAAGCTTAGCCCTGCCTCTACGCCGACCATCATCAGCTCATACCATCCAAGAACGTCATGTATGACCACATTGAACAGACGCACGAGCATGATGGAGATGAAGACGAGCAGCGGGGCATAGTTCAGCTCGGCACGTTCATACGCTTCCAGCCCTTTGACGATTAAGAAGAACACCGCAAGCTGAAGCGCGATCCATAATGGCGCTGGAGAGGCAGCAAGCCAACTGCCGGCAACCAATGCGATAGCAACCAGACGGTAGGCATCTCGACGTAAGAAGTAGATAACAGCGAAGTAAGCGATGGCAAAAGGGGACAGGGATTCCAATATGATGGCGCGCCCCAGCAAAAATCCGATCGCCGTCAGCAGCAGCGTCCATCGTTTGGCTGCAATTATTTGCACCCAGCGGAGCGTTCCCACCCAATCCAGAGCTCTCTTTATTGCCGCATGCAGCGCACCCTCACGTTTTGCGCCGGGCATCCATACCAGGTTATGCTTGTCCATAAATTTGGCACCACCATTCCGTGTTTTTGAAATGAAAGATTACAAGCCGTAGGCTGCTTCCGTTTGCGCTTTCTGCACGCGAAACTGGTGAAGCACCTTTCAGCCTCGCTGCTTCCGTTTTCGCTTTCTGCACGCGAAACTGATGAAGCACCCTTTCAGGCTGCTGCTTCCGTTTGCGCTTTCTGCACGCGAAACGGTGAAGCACCTTTCAGGCTGCTGCTTCCGTTTGCGCTTTTGTGAATCTAATTATAGGAGTCAGCCATTATGAAGTTTGTCATAACCCGTAGCTCGTCCAAAAGTTTTTTCCGACAAGGGAACGACGGGCCGCAGAGCATGACGAATTCCATGTCAGACCCAGCAGGGGCAAGGGATTGCCGTATCCAGCACGTAGCTGGAAGCGGCTGCGCCTTCTACAAAAAACGTGGCGCTGTATGAAGGGGACATTGCGAGTTGGCGTCCGATACTGTCGGAGGAGAAGGATACGTCAGGGAAAGTTTGTGGTCTATTTATAAATTGACGCATTATGCTTGCGCGGCCGCACGAACCTGGTCGCCATCCAGCACATTTCTGCTCTCATGCTCCATTGCTACAAGGTATAACATCATATGCTGTCGTGATTCGCGAATGACAGAGGCCTCAGGCACAACTGCTCATGAAACAACAAAAAAGCAGAACCGAATACGGTTCTGCTGTATGATCCTTATTAGACTCGCTTAGCTCCACGGCCTCCGCGCTTGGATTCCGTGCTTTTCTTCAGGGAAGAGATGCGCTCCTCGCTATCCTTCAAGAATCGCGACATTTTATCCTCGAATGAAGGTTTGCCGTAAGACGGTTTGCCTGCGCCTGACTTAAACGGACGTCCGCCACGGTCTCCGCCTCCACCACGTGGAAAACGGTCTCCACCTCCGCCAGTGCGCTCGCGCGGTGGCGGCGGCTGGTGTCCCTCCGGACGATCAATCGCCTGTTTAATGGAAAGTCCGATCTTTCCGTCTTTGTCCACGTTGATCACTTTTACCTTGACAACATCGTCAATCTTAAGATGATCTTTGACGTCCTTGACGTAATTATCGGCAATTTCCGAAATGTGAACGAGCCCAGTGACACCTCCTGACAAATCGACGAATGCCCCGAAATGCGTTATGCCTGTCACTTTGCCCTCTAATTTGGCTCCCACTTCAATTGCCATAGAATAAAATGTTCCTCCCTAAAAGTTTTGCGAAGCAGGCGTTAACGACTGCTGTCTCTTATATTATAACAGCGGACGCCACGCAGTGGAATAGATGCTTTAACTGAAAGTGATGAAATATTGGGGGCAGACAGAGGAAACACCCGAGCAATCAGCCCGAATGGCACCGATATTCCTGACATTACCAAAAATTACTGCCAACCTCCATTACGGTGATTATAACCGAATCGCCAAAGCAAGGTCAACTGACAGCCGCGTAAATGACGCCAATTATGGGCCTGATACCTGGATTTGTTGCTCACCTGGCATGATCATTCCATATTCCTTGCGTGCCAGCTCCTTAATATATTCAGGATCTGTCAGCATGTTCACGCGATGCTGCAGTTGATCCTGCGCTTGCTTGATTTCATCGAGTTTATGTTGAGCAGCAAGATAACGCTCCTGCGTCTTGTCCTTGCTGTATCCTTGATTGATCATCGTATAGATGGCCCAGCTCATGAATAGAACCACAAAGACCAGCCACAACTTCAATCGCCGCTTGGAGCCTTCATATCCAGTTGTCTTGGCCTTGACCGTTGCGCTTGTCCTCATGCATCTAATCCTCCCTGAACCAAGATTTCCAAAGCGTCTTGCATCGTGCCCACCCGCGAATGAAGCGCCCCGCAAGATCAAGACGCCGCCACCATGGTTCGATTCTCCGCCATATCGGCCGAATCGCCGGTCTGAGGAGCCAGCATAACAACAGCCAGAATGGGCGAAGCAGTTGGCCGATCAGCTTGATCGTGAATAGCGACAGTGCCACCGCGAATCCAAGCAGCACTCTGGCCAGCTTGTACAGCAGCAGCAGCGGCCGAATGACCAGTAGCTGGAAGCAGCGAATAAGAAACCGAAACAGTTTGTGTAATGTTTCTATTAACCATACCACAAAAGAGATGACTGTTGAACTGAACAGCCAAAAATAGAACCCAGTACCTATTAGGAGTCCTAGAAATACGTAGATTCGTACTTCCCCGTCATTCTTCGCCAGCAATACACGAAAAATGAGGAGCGTTGCCACCAACCAGTATAACAAATCCATAATAGGAATCCAGATTCGGCCGATATGGAGTCGATTCGACACGACCCGGTAGCTGTCAAAGGCGATTCCCATACCTATGCCGGACAGCAGCATCATGGCCAACGTCTCGAACTGCACGCTCAGATTCACTTGAACAGCTTTCCGAACAACCCTTTTGTTTTGGTGCCTGCCCCTTGCCCGTCCAGATAGGCGAGCGAATGGACAAGACCCTCGATGGCAACGAGCCCCTGCTCCAGGTTCAGATGCTTGATATGCAGGTTCTGCCCCTTGATCGCCAGAAAGCCGAAGTCGGTATCAAGCAGAAACTCTTCGTTGTCAAAGCTCTCTACATTGCTGACGCCCGAGATTTCCAGCAGCTTGCGATTGAACAGCTTCAGCTCCTGTTGCCGCTTGTTCTTGGCTTGGTCATTCATAGCTTGGTCCCCCCCTTCCACCATTAGCTTATGATGGAGGGACAGGGCTTAGAACACCCAGAGAGCCAAACAAAAGAGCCGACCCGCAGGGCCGACTCCATAATAACTGCAATAAACTACCAATCTAGCGGATTAGTGCGCGGGATCGCTTCTTCAGCAAGCATCGTATAGAGCTGCTCAGCCTCATCCTTCCGCGTCGATTCCGCCAGACGTTCAATACGCACGGTGACAATCTTTTGCCCGAATTGAATTTTCAGCTCGTCACCGGGCTTGACTGTGCTGCTAGGCTTGGCTTCACGACCATTAATCCACACGCGCCCCTGCTCCGAGACATCCTTGGCCACAGTGCGGCGTTTGATAATGCGCGAAACCTTCAAAAATTTATCGAGACGCATGTCCTACTTTACAGCTTCTTTTAATTTGTTACCGGCTTTGAACGCGGGCACGTTGGATTCCGGAATCTCGATGGTGGTGCCAGTCTGCGGGTTGCGTCCTACACGTCCGCTGCGCTTGCGAGTTTCAAATGTGCCAAAGCCAATCAATTGAACTTTGTCGCCGCTGGACAGCGCATCGGTCACTTCGCCCAGAAAACCATTGAGCACCGTTTCGACGTCACGTTTGGACAGCCCGCTTTTCTCCGCGATATTGTTGATCAGATCCGTTTTATTCATATTGTTTTCCTCCTATTAATTAAATCAATATATGGCAGCTCTTGGCGGCCTCTAGTAAGATTAACGCTGAAGATGTTACCTGAAGGATACTATTCTTCCCTATGGGAAGAAAATCCTGCACATGGCCTAACTTTTAAAAAAATATAAGCTTGTATGACGCGCTGTACCTCTCAAAGCTGTGCCAAGGCTCATCTTCTCATAACAGTATGCGCGATTTTGCGCGCAGAGTCAAAGCCAGTCTCTATATTTGCTCTCAGCCGTCCTCCCGAAGCCGCTTCGCCTCCTCCCACCATTGATCCATTTCTATTAGATCAGTCTGGTCAAAAGTTTTGCCGTTTATACGAAGCTGCTCCTCAATATACGAGAATCGGCGTATAAATTTGCGATTGGTGCGCTCCAGCGCCTCCTCCGGGTCCGCATCCACGAATCGGGATAGATTGACTGCCGCGAACAGCAGATCGCCCAGCTCGCCCGCTGTCTTCTCCGGGTCGCCCGAAGCCGCCGCCTCACGCAGCTCTGCCAGCTCCTCCTGTGCCTTGGCGAACACGTCATCGATCTGATCCCAGTCGAATCCGACCTTGGAGGCTTTCTTCTGCAGCTTGTACGCCCGCATAAGCGCCGGCATCGGCGGTACGCCGTCCAGCACGGAATCACGCCGCTCGCGCCCCTTCCTCGCCTTCTCCTCCGCCTTCATCTGCTCCCAGTTCACCAATGCCTCCTCTGCATTATCAGCCCCCATGCTGCCGAATACATGCGGGTGGCGGAAGATCAGCTTCTCATTCAGCTCCTCGATGACATCATAGACGGAGAAGCTGCCAAGCTCCTCTTCCATCTGGCTGTGAAGCATAATCTGCAGCAGCACATCGCCGAATTCCTCGCGCATGCCGTCAGGATCATCATTGTCGAGCGCCTCAATCGCTTCATAGGTTTCCTCGATAAAATTTTTGCGGATGGACTGATGCGTCTGCTCGCGATCCCACGGACAGCCTTCCGGGCTTCGCAGTATCTGCACAATCTCATGCAGTCTATCGAATGAGCGGCCGCGAAGCCCAGCATCACTGCTCGCAGCGACCCAGATCAGCGACAGGTTCCCATAGCCCTGCACCCGGTCAAGCTCATACAGCGGTACCGTCACCATCTGTTCTTCGCCAGGCACGCCCAGCGCGTGTCCGATGACGACCGGATAATCATCCGGGTAGACCTCCATCAGCGTTAGCTTCACCTCGGAGGCCGTATAGGTATCGTACACCTGCCCGATCAACGTATGGAGACCGGGCTGGAGCTGGGATGCCTTCATCGAGCTGGCATCGAGCAGTTGGAAGCCCTCGATCGGGTCGAAGCCCAGCGAGATGAACGCCTGGTCAAGAAAGCTCTGCCCTCCGGCAATCTCCAGCCGCACGCCGCGCTCGGCGCAGCGCTCCCGCAGTAGCTGCACCGTGCGCTCGGCGACCATCGGATGGCCTGGCACGGCATACAGGATGCCCTCCGGTTGTCCTGCTCCGGCACCCGCTGCCTGTCTGGCCTGGTTCACAGCCAGCTCCAGCAGCTCCTCCGTGATGGCCTCGTATACGTCTGGAAATGATTCCTGTTGCTCATATATGTAATCAAAGGTTCGGTACGCCAATCCTTCCTCCTGCAGCAGGCGGAGCATCGGGTGCTCCCCGGTGCGCACATAGCGCTCCTGCATTCGCTGCAGTCTGCGCCATACGCCCAGACTGAGCTGGTCGGCGTCTCCAGAGCCCAGCCCGACAATTGTGATGAACGGTTCCATCGCTTCATCTCCCTCTCTTATTCTTCGCGCCGCAGCAGACGCATGCGGCGCAGCAGCCCGGCGAGCTTCTCGCCGCCGGGCAGCGCGCGCAGCTCGCGCGCGCTGAGGCCGCCGCCTGCGATCAGCGCGGCGGCGAATACAGCGGCGCCGACGGCTACGCCCGTCAGCGCCAATATGGCCGCTGCGATGCGCAGCGGCAGCTCTCCGAGCAGCTCGTGATACGCGCGCTCGACGAGCCATAGCGCCGCGGCCATGCACGCGAGCGCCCCCAGTGTGCCCGCCACGTAGATGCGGGCGGGCAGATGCGCCTTGGCGGCGCGCACCGCCGCCACAGCGCCGGGCAGAGCCGCGGCGCTGAGCGCGAGCACGCCAGCATAGGCGGCGCCCTCGATGCCGTATGCCGGCACGAGCACGGCATTGAGCAGCGCCTTCAGCAGCGCGGCCACGAGCAGCAGCAGCGCGGGCAGGCGCACGCGGCCCAGCCCTTGCAGCAGCGCTGCGGTGACAGCGTTGAGCGCGCCGGCAAGCGCGGTGGCGCTCACCCACGCGAAGGCCACAGTGGCCTGGCTGTCGGCGTAGAGCAGGACATTGATCGGCTCCGCCAGCCAGACGAGGCCGACTGTCGCTGCCGCGCCAAGCCACCAGGTCAGGCGCAGCATCAGCTCCGCCTGGACAGCGGCTGCGCGCAGATCCTGGCGCTGCCGCGCCGCAGCGAGCGCCGGGACGAGCGCCGCCGCTGCGCTGCCCGCCACCATGACGACCAGTTGCACGAGCGGCTGGCCGCGGCTATACAGGCCGAACTGGGTCATCAGTTCGGCCCCGCTCGCCCCGGCGCGGGCGAGCAGGCGCGGCACCGTGATGGCGTCGACGATGCCCGCGATTGGCACCGCCAGCGAGCCGATCGCCACTGGTGCAGCCAGCAGCGCGAGGCGGCGCATCTCCGCCAGCAGCGGCTGGGCGCGCAGGCGGCGCAGCAGGCGGCCGCCCTGTGGCAGAGCCGCTGCCGGCAGGGCGGCTGCGCTCGGCTGGGCTGTGCCTGGCTGGGCGGCGATGCCATGGTCGCCTGCCTGCACGCCAGGCTCACCCGCGGCGGCTGCACTGTGCTGGCGGGCTGCCAGTGGCGAAGGCTCCGAAGGCGAAGGCTCCGGGGGCAATGCCCCTCTCTGCCTGCCATACTCCGCGCCGCGCGTGATGGCAGCCCGGGCTTCCTGGCCGCTCGCATCGGCCGCGCGTTCCGCTCCCCGCCGGGCTGCTCCGCCAGCAGGCCACGCGGACCCCGGCCCAGTACCGCGCGCCCACATCAACAGCACGACCAGCCCGGCGACTCCACCCACGGCGCTGCCCGCCATAGCTCCCGCAGCAATCCCGCTCTCCGACCAGCCAGCGCTTAGGCCGAGCAGGAGCATGCCGACGATCGCCGCTACCCGCAACGATTGCTCCGCGATCTGGGATACAGCAGAGGGCAGCATCTGCTGCTGTCCCTGATAGTAGCCACGCAGCGCACCGACCGCTGGGACGAACCACAAGCCGAGCGAGGCCATTCGGATCGCCCAGAGCGTATCTGGATCGCCCAGCCAATGCGAGACGTCCCCGGACAACCACCACATCAGGCCACAGCCGAGCAGACCTCCACAAGCAAGCAACAGCAGTCCGGCATGGAGCACGCGGCGCATCCCTTCTTGATCCTCTGCTTCATGATGTCTGGCAATCATCAAGGAGACCGCCACAGGGATTCCGGCTGTGGACAGATACAGCAACAACTGATAGATCGGATAGACCGCGTTATAGATGCCGAATACCCGGTCGCCTGCCAGGTTTTGGAGCGGGATTTTCTGCAGCGTGCCCAGCACCTTGCTGAGCAGCGCCGCACCGCCGAGCAATGCCGCCCCTCGCAGCCACTGGCTGCTCTTACTGCCCGCTTCGCGTTGAGCGCTTGCGGCGGCTGGCTCCTGTTGTTCCCCGCCGGGGTTCATCCCTGGAATCCCATCCTGATTGTGCTGGTCGGGACGCTTTAATCGATTGTTTGTGCTCATTGCTTCCGCAGCACCTGCCTATCTGCAGCACTGGAGTCCAATTGCCGCTTACTCAACTATCCGGCTTCACATTTCTCCATTATACTGCATAACCGCCTGGCACGCTTCTCTGTCTCTTCAGACTGTACTCCACCTGCAACCCCTTCATCACACGATCAAATAAGACTTATTACCTAGTCCTTTAGACTCACAATGAATCCCTTGTCGCACAGCACAATCTTTAGGGAACCGTCCGCTTGGATCATGTCGCCCGCTATGGAGCTCGTCCTCCTGAGCCGCAATACACCGCGGTCGTTGCCCCGGCTTAATGCGTCCCCTCCTCCGTCAACAACGTCATTGCATGCCAAAAAGCTTCCTCAGCTTGGTGGTCCGTTCTAGCACCTCCCCGCTGTGGAAGCTTTCATGCTTCAACCTATCTAGAGCAGTGCTACTGCTCCATCTGCTTTGCAAGAAAACCGGCAGCCGTCTCCGCCATTTTTACTTCCATCTCGCCCATTTTCACGGACTCATCCTTACTGACCATCACTACCGTACCGATCGGGTCGCCGCTTGCTACGATAGGCGCAGCCACAAGAGAGGTGTACGTCTCGCTGAAATCCTTCACCAGCTCTTGAGTTGTGCTGCCCGCCTCAAGCACTGTCCTGCGATTCTCCATACAATTCTCCAGCAATTGCCCGATCTGCTTGTCCAGATATTCCTTCTTGGAAGCACCGGCCAACGTAATAATCGAATCCCTGTCGGAAATCATGGTAATATGGTTGGTACTCTCGAATAGCGACTCGGCGTATTCCTTCGCAAAATCCCCCAGTTCACCAATTGGAGAATACTTCTTCAGAATAACCTCTCCATCACGATCGACAAAAATTTCAAGCGGGTCGCCTTCACGGATGCGCAGCGTCCGGCGGATTTCCTTGGGAATGACCACTCGGCCGAGATCATCGATACGACGAACGATTCCTGTTGCTTTCATTTCATGTTGCCCCACTTTCGCCAAAAATTTGTATTCCGCTGATAAGACAAGCCAGATAGACACCTACAAGAGGCGACCCTCTGTGCAGCCAGGCTTAGCTTGAATCGGCTCAGCTCCAGATGGTGCAGGGAGACATAAGAAGCATGTCCAATGACCTATCCAGCTCAGCCCGGTGAATTCTTTTCGAATCTGACCATAGTATTCATCCCCTCCCAATATCTTATACATGTCCATAATTAAATGGCGAAATGGCTGGCCAGAAACTTGTTCAGGTATTTCTTCTTCTAAAGAGCAGATTGGTGAGAGTACCGAAAACAGCACTCACGCAGACGGAGGCCAATAATATTTTTCCAATAATTAAAATGATGGATTGGCCCGACCCACTTGTTACATTTACAGCTAAACCTAAAAAGGCAACAATGAAGAAGAGGATATAATCCTTTTTTCTGAGATTCCCCACAACAAAATTCCTCCCTAACACTCCAATATGACAATTCTCTGTTCTGACCAATAGGTAGAAACGAGAAAATCTGTCATTAGTCTATTCGCTCTGATCCTGCTATTGTCCTTCGAATCTGCCAGTTCCAGCGCTACTCGTTGGTCATAAACTCATAAAGGGGGCTACCCAGAACATGCTGGGCGCCCCCTTTCTATGATGAAGCCACGATCGATATTGTACATTCGATGATTGAATCGATGCATCATGGAACTTTCTTTATCCTCTTCATTCTCCTGTGGCCGGGTTAAACATGTGGGATAACGTCCGGGAGTTTACACAGTTAGATAGCGCCGAACGACATCCTCCGTCAGATGATCCCGTTCCCCCTCCCAAGCCATGGATCCCTTCTCCAATATATAGAAGTAGTCACCGACACGCCTGACGAAGTCCAGGCTCTGCTCCACCAGCAGAATGGCTGTCTTCCCATCGCTCTTAATGGATCGAATGACATCGCGAATGTCGTCCACAATGGACGGCTGAATGCCCTCGCACGGCTCATCGAGCAGCAGCAGATCCGGGCTGGAGGCCAGCGCCCGCGCCAGGGCAAGCTGCTGCTGCTGACCGCCGCTGAGGTCTCCCCCACGCCGTGCATATATTGTAGGGAGCACCGGAAATTGGGCGATCGCCTCCTCCGGGATCGTCTTCGTCCGCTGCTTGCAGGCCTCCAGCCCGAGCAGAATATTCTCATGCACGGTTAACTGCGCGAACACTTCCCGTCCCTGCGGCACATAGCCGATACCGCTGCGTGCACGCCGAGCGGGGGCGGCCCGCGTCAGATCCATCTGATTGTAGACTACGCTCCCTCTGCGCGCCTTGATCAGCCCCATAATCGACTTCATTAGCGTCGTCTTTCCGACCCCATTGCGCCCGAGCAAGCATACCACCTGACCGGGCTTGATCTGCAGCGACACCTCACGCAATATAACACTCTCTCCATACCCGGCTTCAAGCTGTCGAACGGCTAGCATGGCTATCCACCCGCTTTCTGCCGAGATAGACCTCCGCGACATGCTCATCTCTTTGCACCTCTTCCATCGTGCCTTCCTTGAGCAGCCTCCCCTCGTGCATGACGGTCACTTTACTTGCATAGTTTCGAACAAACTCCATGTCATGCTCTACGACAACGATTGAACGCTGCGCCGCAATGTGATGCAGCAGCTCCCCTGTCTTATCCGTTTCCTTATCCGTCATGCCCGCCACCGGTTCATCGAGCAGCAGCACCTCCGGCTCCTGCAAC
The DNA here is from genome assembly GCF_054955055.1 of Paenibacillus sp. J5. NCBI lineage: Bacteria > Bacillati > Bacillota > Bacilli > Caryophanales > Paenibacillaceae > Paenibacillus > Paenibacillus sp. J5. The sequence continues at coordinate 37,171 of NZ_JBUEDD010000019.1, forward strand.
AGCATCATGCCGATCTCCAGCCACTGCTTCTCGCCGTGAGACAGGCCGCCTGCCCGCCAAGCTGATCGGCGCTCCAACCCTATCAATTGCAGTTGATCACCGATCCGCTCTCGCTCCTCCGTCGTCAGCCTCGCCCTTAGGGTTGCGAACAGGCCACGCCGCTGTTGCATGGCAATCTCCAGATTCTCGAGCACGGTTAGTGTAGGAAATATGGATGGTGCCTGGAACTTTCGGCCAATGCCCAGCTCTGCAATCTGATGCTCCTTGCGCCTCGTAAGGTCTGTCGTCCCTTGGAACAGCACCTTGCCAGACACCGGCTTCACCTTGCCGCAGATGACATCAAGTATCGTCGTCTTGCCCGCGCCGTTAGGCCCGATCAGAAATCGCAGCTCCTTGCGCTCCAGCTCCAGGTTCATGCCGGTCACTGCCTTGAAGCCGTCGAATTCCACCGACACCTCCTTACACTGCAGAATGACGGACGGGTGGTTCATGCTCAGCTTGCTCATACGGGCTCTGCCTCCTTTTTGGCCATCTCCATTTACCTATCAAGCCTACCGCCCCTTTGGGGAGGAAGACGACCACGATTACGAACAACCCGCCCAGGAAGAATAGCCAGGCATCGGGATATGTTTCGCTGAAGACGCTCTTGGCATAATTCAGCACGATCGCGCCCAGCGCTGCGCCAACCAACGTACCTCTGCCGCCAATCGCTACCCACAGCACCATTTCTATCGAGGGGACGATCGCCATCATAGACGGCGAGATAATACCGACATGGAGCACGAACAGCATGCCACCCAGACCAGCCAGCACGGCAGATACCGAGAAGACAAACATCTGGTAGATCGCAGGATTGTAACCGATGAACCGCGCCCGGTTCTCCCCGTCGCGAATCGCGCGGAGCACCTTGCCAAGTCGACTGGCAACAATATACCGGCATAGAACAAACATCGCCAGCAGCAGCGCCGCAGTTGCCCAGTATAGCAGCCGCTTCGTCTCCGGCGCACCGAGCGGAGCACCGAGCACGGTGCTGAAGCCGGTTAGGCCATTCGTCCCTCCTGTCAATGCCTGCTGCCCGATGAACAGGGTCGTTGTAATAAGAACCAGCGCCTGGGTCAGAATGGTGAAATAGACGCCTCTAATCCGATTGCGGAAGGTGAAGAAGCCCAGGAGCAGCGCGAGCAGAACCGGCAGCAGGATGCCGGCGGCAGCGGCGAACCAGAAGCTCTCGAACGGCTTCCAAAATAGCGGAAGCTGTGTGAGTCCGCTCCAGTTCATAAAATCCGGCAGCTTTCCTCCACTGGCCTCCAGCTTCAGATACATTCCCATCGCATACGCACCCAGTCCGAAGAATACGCCGTGTCCGAGGCTGAGGATGCCGGTATAGCCCCAGATCAGATCCAGGCCGAGCGCCACCATGGCGAAGGCCAAAAATTTGGCCAGCAGGTTCAACCGAAAATCACTCATATAAAGCGGAGCGGAGAACAGCGCGGCAGCAGCAGCCGCGTATCCGATTAATATATAGATACGTTGTGGTGTAAGTGGACTTCTCTGCGCCATATCCCATCACCTCATTTGTATTTGTTACCCTCTTGCTGCTAGGACGTGTCTTCAAACCCGCTCAAGGGCATCCTTCATCGCCTTTTCGCCACGTACTAATCCAGAGCTCTTGACTTCATCGCGACCAGTCCCTTCGGCCGCCATTGCAGGAAGGCGACGATGCCGAGAAAGACCAGCACCTTGCCCAGCGAGGCCGTCGTCCAATATTCAAGCATCGTATTCGTCAGGCCGATGCCGAGCGCGCCGAAGATCGTGCCCGCCAGCTTGCCGACGCCGCCAAGCACCACCACCATGAACGCATCGACAATATAGTACGTCCCAAGCGCTGGCCCGATCGGGCCGAGCAGCGTCAGCGCACAGCCTGCGATCCCCGCGATTCCCGAACCGATCGCGAAGGTCATCGCATCGACTCGGCGGGTCGATATGCCAAGGCAGGCCGCCATATCGCGGTTCTGCATGACCGCCCGCATTCTCCGTCCGGCATGGCTGCGATAGATATAGAGGAACATGGCAAGGAGCGTGACAGCGACAAGCCCGATGATGAATAACCGTTTGTAAGGGAGGACGACGCCATCCATCAGCTTGAGGCCGCCCTCCAGCCAGGCGGGGCTTTTGACCGCTACGTTCGGTGCGCCGAAGATCGTGCGAGCCAACTGCTGCAGCATGAGCGCAATTCCCCAGGTGGCGAGCAGGCTATCAAGCGGGCGCCCGTAGAGGAAACGGATGAGGGTGCTCTCCAGCAGCAGACCCAATAGAAAAGCGATGAGGAAGCTGACCGGAACTGCCAGCAGGAAGTAGCTATCAAATAAGGAGGGAGGGAGATAACTCGCGAACATCTGTTGTGTGATATACGTCGCATACGCGCCGATCATAATCAACTCGCCATGCGCCATATTAATAACATTCATCAAGCCAAATGTAATCGCCAGTCCCAGTGCAATCAGCAGCAGGATCGAGCTAACGCTCAAGCCATTGAACAATTGGAGAATTGTAAGTTCCATCCGATCACCTCTTATCATGTGCATGCCCCATCCAGTGCTGTGCGCATCGCAGCCTATAGGCCTTGGCTTCTGTCTGGGCGCGCGGTGTTTGGCTGCGTAACGGGTCCAGGGTGTGTCTTCTAACTCCGACGGGAGCAGATTTCTCCGAATTTCCGTTCTTGGTCAGGCACGTTCTCGCAGGCGTACCGGGGGTACGTCAAGCTGGGTCTAAGGCGTACCCAAGCTGGCCGCCCACTCATAACCACTCAGGTACGGGTCGGGCTTGACAGGCTCGCCGGAATTCCACAGCTCCTTGAACTGGCCATCCATCTGCACTTCGCCAATGCGAACTGTTTTGTAGATATGCTGATTGTCGCCGTCTATCGTAACCTTGCCGCCCGGAGCATCCCACTCCAGTCCTTTGGCCGCCTCCTTCACCGCTGCGACATCGGTTGTGCCCGCCTTCTTCACAGCTTCAGCCCATAGATAGACGGCCGTATAACCGGCCTCAATCGGGTCAGCAGTGACGCGGTCAGCCCCATATGCCTGCTTATAATGATCAACGAACGCCTTATTGGCCTCCGTATCGGTGGTCTGATAGTAATTCCATGCTGCCAGATGGCCTGCCAGCACGTCGACTCCGATCCCGCGAATCTCCTCCTCAGCGACCGACACGGACAGGGTGGTTATATCACTGGCGGAGATCCCCGCATCCTTCCACTGCTTGAAGAAGGCTACATTGCTGTCCCCGTTCAGCGTGTTGAAGATAACATCCGGCTTAGCCTGCTGAATCTTGGCGATCAGCGTACTGTAATCGGTATGTCCTAGCGGTGTATACTCCTCTCCGACCCATTCGCCTCCCTCAGCCTTCAGTTGCTCCTTAATAATCTTGTTGGCTGTCTGCGGGAAGACATAGTCAGAGCCGAGCAGGAAGAACCTCTTGCCCCGATTCTCAAGCAGCCACGTCACAGCGGGAACAATCTGCTGATTTGTCGTCGCTCCGGTATAGAAGATGTTCGGCGAGGCCTCCAGTCCCTCGTACTGCACGGGATACCAGAGCAACCCGCCAAGCTCCTCAAATACCGGCAGCATCGCCTTCCGGCTGGCAGACGTCCAGCCGCCGAACACAGTCGCCACCTTATCCTCGGACAGCAGCTTGCGAGCCTTCTCAGCGAAGGTCGGCCAATCGGATGCGCCGTCCTCCAGCACAGGAACCAGTTGTTTCCCCAGCACGCCCCCGGCTGCATTGATCTCTGCAATCGCCATCAGCTCCGCATCCTTGACAGATACTTCGCTGATGGACATCGTACCGCTCAGAGAATGGAGAATGCCGACCTTAATAACATCCTCATCTCCTCCATCCGCACCATCTCCCCCAGTTATGGCATCCGTAGAAGCAGGCTTGTTATTCCCCGTCCCTCCACTGCCGCTTCCACAGCCCGTGAGCATCACACACACCGTCAAGACACACAATGCCCATACCAACACCCGATTTTTCCCCATCGTCCCACTCCCCTACAATTTTTCTCTAATTCCGAACATTGTTATTAATGGATGTTTCTTTATTTCGTGTTTATTATAGAGTGCGGAAATATTTAATGTCAACTAAATTAACACAAAAAACCCATTTGGTTATATTTAATCAATTTTCAATCAAAAATGGGATGATTTAAGTCTTGAAAATGAAGTTTTCAATCATTTAACATTAGAGAAAGTTATTTAAAGTTACATATAAGTAACATTATGAAGAGGCGTTGCATTTTCCCCTGAGATTCTAATCGTGGATTGCCAAAAAAAAGAAGAAGCCCCTGAGAGCTTCTCCTTCTGTTCATTGCTATTGTGTTTTTGCCGCTCCGTCATCCGTAGCTGGAGCCTCTTCCTTCGTGCCCTCCGTGTCTGAGGACGGAGCTTCTGTTGCGGGCTGCTCCTGAGGCAGATTGACGCTCTCCAGAAGCCCTGGCAGCTCATTGCTCATGAAATCAGAGATGATGGTGCTTGCCAACTGCTGGCGCAACGATGTCTTGGTTGATTCGACCATAGTCTCATAGGTTTGCGACTGACGTTTTTCGACTTGGATGACATGGTAGCCGAACTCCGTCTCCACCGGCTCGCCGATCTCGTTCAGCGGCTGCTTCAACGATGCCTCCCTAAATGCAGTCACATAGCTCTTCACTTCCTTGGATGCATAAAACCCGCCAGTATCCTTAGAGCCTGGGTCATCAGAATATTCCTTGGCGATCTCATCCCAGGCTGCGCCGCCCTTCAGCTTGTCCTTCGCTTCGTTAGCAAGCTTGAGCGCATCTTCCTTGCTGCGTTCGCTGCCGTCATCCTTGGATAAGCCGACTAGCACGTGGCGCACTTCTACCAGAGTAAAGCCCTCTGGGTCTTTATCGAACTCCGCCTTGATTGCTTCCTCCTTCACCTTGCTCTCGGCATCCTTCATCACCGAAACCACCAGATGGTAGAAGCCTTTGGTTTCTTCTAGAGTCAGTCCAGCCTTATCCATCGCTTCCTTCATCTGCGGTTGCTTTTCAATCGCTTCGGAGAACTGCTTCTCGAATTCATCCGCATCCTTGTCCGCTTCCTTCTTGGTGGTGTCGTCAATGTCTGCGAACAAAATTTTGTAGCCGACATATTCCTTGAGGAACTGCTCTTTGTATTGCGGGATGCTGAGCATCATCGCGTATTGCTGGTTCATGAAGCCGAAGAACGTCGCGTATTTGTTGAATTCCGCTTCCGTTACCGTACCGCCCTTATAGGTCGCGATCACATTGCCGTTATCCGCAGGCTTTTCTCCGCCGGTCTGCGTTGTTGGCTCCTTTGTGCCTCCTTCGGTACTGGTCTCGCTTTTCTTGCCGCAAGCCGTAGCAACCGTCATGACGATCAGCACAGCCGCAATGAGCAGCACGAGACTGCGCCAAGACGATTTGCTTTTATTTTGCAACATCCTGTAGTTCCCCTTTCGATTTGATGGCTTCCTTACATTGTATCAGAAACCGTTCTAATATAGCCAACTTGGACTCATCCTCCAGCCCCTGACCACGCAACTGCACGATGATGCCCAGCTCCTGCGGCTGATTCAAGCGCTTGATTCGATTGTCATATTGACTGCAGAGCTGATCGATCTTCTTCTTGTCCAGATTGCCGCTCTCCGCCTCAGCGAAACGAACGGTCAGCTCCTCGCCGCGCTGACTAATCTGTTCTATGCCATAGTGACGACCATACACCTTCAGCCTGGTCACTGTCAGCAGATTATGAACCGCTGGCGGCAAGTCTCCGAAGCGATCCACAAGCTCCTCGCGCAGATCCTCGCTCTCCTCGATGGAGCGCACGACCGCCACCTTCTTGTAAATCTCAATCTTCTGAATACTATCGTAGATATAATCCGATGGCAGATACGCATCCATGCTGAGATCAATCTGTGTCTGGACTTCCTTAACCTGTACCGTCTGCTCGCCGTACATCTCGGCCTTGCGCTTGGCAATCTCCTCCGCCAGCATCTGGGAGTAGAGATCGAATCCGACAGAGGCGATAAACCCATGCTGCTCCGCACCTAGCAGGTTGCCTGCACCGCGGATCGACAAGTCGCGCATCGCGATCTTGAAGCCCGATCCTAGCTCCGTGAACTCCTTAATCGATTGCAGCCGCTTCTCCGCCACCTCGGTCAGCACCTTGTCCTTCTGATAGGTGAAATACGCGTAGGCGATCCGGTTGGAACGGCCTACCCTGCCGCGAAGCTGATACAACTGAGACAGTCCCATCTTATCCGCATCATGCACAATGAGCGTATTAACATTCGGAATGTCAACGCCCGTCTCGATAATGCTTGTGCTGACCAGCACATCGGATTCGCCATCGAGAAAATCCAGAATCGTCTTCTCCAGCTCCTGCTCCGACATCTGACCGTGACCAACCGCCACACGGGCTCCCGGCACCAGTGCAGCAATGTTCTCGGCCATCTGATAGATGCCCTGCACACGATTATACAGATAGTACACCTGTCCTCCGCGCGCCAGCTCGCGCTCGATCGATTCGCGCACCAGCGAAGGGCTGTACTCCACCACATAGGTCTGTACAGGGAACCGGTTCTCCGGCGGCGTCTCGATAACAGACAGATCACGCACGCCAAGCATCGACATGTGAAGCGTCCGCGGGATAGGTGTTGCCGTCAGAGTCAGCACATCCACATTGGTCTTGAGCTTCTTCAGCTTCTCCTTATGCGATACCCCAAAGCGCTGCTCCTCATCGACGATAAGGATGCCCAGGTCCTTGAAGACGACATCCTGCGAGAGCAGCCGGTGCGTACCGATGACCACATCGACTGTACCTGCCTTCAGACCCTTCATCGTCTCCGTCTGCTCCTTGCGCGAGCGGAATCGGCTAAGCACCTGAATATTGAACGGATAGCCGGAGAAGCGCTCACGGAACGTCTCATAATGCTGCTGCGCCAGGATCGTCGTCGGCACAAGCACCGCCACCTGCTTGCCCTCGATAGCCGCCTTGAAGGCCGCTCGCACCGCCACCTCGGTCTTGCCATAGCCTACGTCTCCACATAACAGACGATCCATCGGCCTCGGCGTCTCCATATCCTTCTTGATCTCCTCGATCGCACGCAACTGATCGCGTGTCTCATCGTAGGGGAACATCGACTCGAATTCCTGCTGATAAGGCGTATCCTTGCCGAATGCAAAGCCAGGGGAAGCCTGCCGCTGAGCATACAGCTTGATCAGATCGTCGGCTATATCCTGCACGCTCGACTTGACCTTGTTCTTCACTCTTGCCCATTCGTTGCCGCCTAGCTTGTAGACCTTCGGCTCCTTGTCCTCGGACCCGACATACTTTTGAATCAGATCGATCTGGTCGATCGGCACAGACAGCTTGTCGCCGCCGGCATACAGGATATGCAGGTAGTCCTTATGGATACCGCCAATCTCCAGCGTGCCGATACCCAGATATTTACCGATGCCGTGATTTTGGTGAACGACATAATCGCCCACCTTCAGTTCGGTATAGCTCTTGATCCGCTCCGCATTGTCTATCTTCTTATCGACGCGGCGAGCCTTACGCTGCTTCTGCGAGAACATCTCGCCCTCGGTAATGACGACTAGATGCACAGACGGCAGCTCGAACCCGGTCTGCAGGTTGCCCTCAAGCAGTACAGGCGGATCAATGCTGTAATCCTGAAGCACACGCCGCATACGATCCATACGCTCGGCGTTGCCCGCCAGCATGATAACGTTTGCACCGGATTTTTTCCAACGATCCATCTCCGCCTTGAGCACATTCATCTGGCCATGGAAATTCTGCATGGCTCTGCAGGTAAAATTGACGATATTCTGTGGCTGGGTATGTGGAATCTGCCGAAGAAATAACGACATGAACACGGTAGGGAAAGATCGTGTATATAAAATTTCATCCGTGTTGCGAGACAATACAAAACCCGGAAGGGACTTGCCATTCTGCAGCAGATGAGTAGCCCACTCCGCCTCATCCCGTTCCAATTGGCGCGCCGTCTCTATGATGCGGGTCGGCTCATCAATAATCAGTATAGCGTCCTCGGCAATGTAGTCCAGCAAGGTCTGGCGCTCCGGGTAGAGCAGCGAGATATATTTATAGATTTCCGGGAAATAGAGCTGCTGCTTGAGCTTCTCAATCTCCGCGCCGATCTCCTCTCGCATCCTGTCCTTCGCCATCCGGTCAGACATCTTCTCCAGTTGCGCTTCTAGCAAGCTCTGCGCATGCTGAGCAGCCGCAAGCTGGCGTTGCTCATCTGCTAGAATCTCCTTGCATAACGGGACGACATATTCATTCAGCTTGTCAATCGAACGCTGGTCTGCCGGGTCGAAGGTTCGGATCGAGTCAATCTCATCGTCAAACCACTCCAGTCGGTAGCCATGAGGCTCCGTCAATGGATAGAAATCAACCAGACCTCCGCGTACACTTAGCTCGCCCTTGGCTTCCACCCGATCGACTCTCTCGTAGCCAAGCTCTACCATTCGTTTCAAGAACTCTTCCATTGGCAGATTCATGCCGACCTTAACGGCGATCTGCGCATCGCTCATGACTTCTCGGGCAGGCAGATAGCGTCTGACCCCGGAGAAAGGAACGACAACAACCCCGCGAAAGCCTCTGGACAACCGAACAAGCACATTAATGCGCTCTGCCAGCGTCTCCGGGCTGGAGATCGCCGCTTCAGCAGCCACCAGTTCATTAGCGGGATATAACAATACATCATCCGCAGACAGACACTCCTGCAGATCCTCAGCAATCTTCTGGGCAGCAAACATATTATGGGTCATAATCAGCAGCGGTCGGTCCAGCTCCTGCCTCATCACACTCGCCATTACCTGGCGTGCGGAGCCTGTAAGGCCGGATACCATCTGCTCCTTCATTCCCTGGCGGATGCCCGCAATGATGTGCTGCACATCCTGATCTGCTGCAAAAGCTTCAATTAACGCTTTCAATCCTGTTGGCACCTCGTTTCTTGTACCGACCTAATACAGCTCCCTGCCGCTATTGTCTTCCATCCCATCAACATAAAACGGCAGCCACCGCACGGGTCAGGAGCAGCGGCCGCGTAACTGCTTGCCAGCGTAAACGGCTTTGCCTAAGGTCATGGCAAAGCTGTCATCATGCTGTAAATTTCTGTTTTATTCTATCTTTAATTCCCAATCTACTGCAATGGATTAGAGACCAGCAGCAGCTCAGGGTTCGCCTCAATGGCCTCGCTGCAATAGTCGCAGACCACTTTGACGGTCACATCGCCATTTTGGTTATACGCTATTATATCGCTGCGCTCCTCAGGGGTCAAGAAATGAAACCCTGTCCGGGCTTCTGTGGCGGCCTGCCCGGATAGGGTGCCGAGCGGCGTCTTGCAGTGACGGCAAACGTAATTAACAGCCATTTTATTCCTCCTGGAGATCGGTTATACCTCCAGTATGCCCAATAGCAGGTCATTCAACGCATCACTAACGGTTGAACTTGCCCATCGTCTCCTCGAATGGATGCGTCAAGGCATACTCGATGCTATCGCAAGCGTAGGCTATCATATCCTGCAGAAGCGGCTGTTCACGCTTGGCAAAGTTAGAGAGCACATAATCCGAGATGATCTCCCCTGGCTGAGGTCGTGATATGCCCATCCGCACCCGGTTGAAGCTCTGTGTGCCGACATGGGCGATAATTGACTTGATTCCGTTATGCCCCCCAGCGCTGCCCTGGTAACGCAGCCGGATTCGTCCCAGCTCCGTGTCCAGATCGTCATATACGATCAATCCGTCGTCCAGATCCGTCTTATAGAAATCCATCAGCGCACGCACCGACTCGCCGGACAGATTCATATAGGTCATCGGTTTAAGCAGGATAATCTTGGTGCCTCTAACATTACCTTCTCCTGCAAGCCCTTTGAATTTGCTTTGGTTCAGCTTAATGTCCCAGCGCTTCGCTAACTCATCGACAACCATGAAGCCTACATTATGCCGTGTTCCCTGGTAGGACATCCCCGGGTTTCCGAGACCTACAATCCATTTCATGCTGACAATCTCCCTTATATAAATTATTTTTTTTTAATGCAACGTTTACCTGTTTCTATTTGTCTTCTATATGAGGTGATATTCATGGCTAAGATGCCTATATACGAATTCGGGCAAGCAGAAGAGCTATATTTCCATGGACAGCTATTGTACGAAGATATTCACTTTAAAGATCATATGGAGCATCTCATCCCTATTCAGGTTTATTCCATCGGATGTCATACAGACATTGGGTTCATTGAACAATACTGTCCGAATTATGTCAAGGTTAATCATATTTTCTACCCACGCACTCAATTTACCTTTGTATCGCGACCGGGCTATTAATAGAATCGCAGCCTCCACAAGCAGCACAATAAAAGAGCCGGCCCCATGCGGGCCAGCCCCTTTATTGCGCTGCTTCTATTACGAGGATGAGCTGATGTCCTCCATCTTCGCTTCCTCAGAGCGCTGAGCAGCGGCTTCCGCAGCCTCAGCCGCCTCGGCAGCCTCTGCCTCATCAAGCGCCTTCTGCGGAGCCAGAATCGTGACGATGACCAAGTCCCCATCGGCCCTGGCCTCGACGCCTTCAGGAAGCTGCAACTGCTCCAGCAACAGATTCTCGCCAATCTGAAGCTGTGTTATATCAACCTGTATGGATTCGGGAATACGGCTGGGCAAGCATTGAATATCCAGCTCATGTTGAAGCAGTTGCATGATTCCACCTTCCTTAGCCCCCGGCGCCTCACCGACAAGCTCGACGCGAACCGCCGTCCGCACCTCCTCATTCATATTGATCTGATGAAAATCAACATGGACGATCTGTCTGGACAGCGGATCTCGCTGTAGCTCGCCCAGCATCACGGGCTGTGTACCGCCGTTAGGCACTTGTATCTCCAGCACCGCATTCGGAGCAGTACGTAAAATATGTTGAACCTGCTTCGCATCAACCGCCAGCGGGGTCGGCTCCTTCACTTGTCTGCCGTAGATAACACCCGGAATTTTCCCCTCTTGTCTCAGCTTGCGCAGCTCACCCTTGGTTGTAGCCGTGCGTTTCTCGACTTGCAGCATTGTATTCATGCTAGGAAACCTCCTTGTGGTCAAGCTTGGATTCCTATATTTTTACCCTGGCAAGCCGAGAATAAACATGAGAGTTTTTTTATTAATTCTGGCGTTCCTTCTTCGCCTTGGCGCGACTGCGAATCTTGTCCGCATAGCCTGGCTTGTTCACCTGGCGTTCTCTGGCAATCGCCAGATCGCTGTCAGGGACATCATGTGTAATCGTCGAACCCGCCACCACATAGGCTCCATCACCGACCCGTACAGGGGCGATCAGATTGACATTGCTGCCGATGAAGGCGCCATCGCCAATCTCCGTCTTAAATTTGTTATAGCCGTCATAATTGACCGTAATTGCGCCGCAGCCAATGTTGACATCCTTGCCGACCACTGCATCGCCGACATAGCTCAGATGGGACACCTTGCTGCCGTCACCAAGTGTCGCATTTTTGAGCTCCACGAAGTCTCCGATCTTGCAGCCATCGCCTAGCACAGAGCCTGGACGCAGGTTGGCATAAGGCCCGATCGTACAGCGCGAGCCGATCTGTGCGCCCTTGAGCATCGAATGATGGATGACACTTCCATCTGCTATCCCTGTATCCGTAATATCCGCATGCGGCCCGATAACACAATCCTCGCCAAGCGAGGTCGCTCCACGCAGCACCGTACCTGGGTAGATGACTGAGTCGGCGCCGATGACCACACTGCTCTCAATATAGGTCGCCGCCGGGTCGATAATCGTCACACCGTTGAGCAGATGACGCTTCATAATTCGGGCTCTCATACTGCGCTCCGCCTCTGCCAGCGCCACACGATCGTTTACACCAATCGCTTCATCCGCATCCGGCGTACAATACGCCTGGATGATGTCCCCCTGCTGCTGCAGGATACCGATGACATCCGTCAAGTAATACTCGCCTTGAGCATTACTGTTCGTTACCTTGGCAAGCGCTGCGAACAGCTTTTGATTATCGAAGCAATAGGTACCGGTGTTGATCTCCCTGACCGCTGCTTCCTGGGGATTGCAATCCTTATGCTCCACGATCTTCTCGACCTCACCGCCCTCGCCGCGAATAACGCGGCCATAGCCGGTGGGATCAGGCAGCTCTGCTGTGAGCACTGTCGCTGCTGCTGCACTCGATTCATGCAGTGCCAGCATAGCCAGCACCGTCTCCTTGGAGACGAGCGGCGTGTCGCCACAGATGACGATCGTCGTCCCGGCCTCACCTTCCAGCAGCTCTCTGGACTGCAATACTGCGTGCCCGGTTCCAAGCTGCTCTGCTTGCAGCACGAATTCGGCCTTGTCTCCTAAGACAGACTGCACCATCTCTGCACCATGTCCTACAATTACAACGGAGCGCTCGCATCCAGCCTCCTGCACCATATCCAAAACATGCTGCACCATCGGTGTTCCGCATACCGGATGAAGCACTTTATACAATTTCGATTTCATCCGCTTACCCTGCCCTGCAGCAAGCACAATCGCCATCTTCTTCAATTGCGATTCCTCCCAATATAACCTATGTCGACCTTACTATATCGCATCCGCAGCACCGTGTAAACGTCTGTCCGCCCACTTTCAGCCGCAGATCGGGGCCACCCTCGTCCTTTATGAAAAATCTGAGTTTATTCTAATCTTCGGCCCGACGAAGCCCCCTTACACAAGGAAAAAGGAGCCGCGCACGGCTCCTTTCCCTAATACCCCATAACCTTTACATTATGCACCTTCTTCAATCACTGCTTCTTCTTCCACTGCCGCACGCTCGTATTCAGCTAATACGGCAGCCTGAATCTTTTCGCGGGTGGTTGAGGAGATCGGATGCGCAATATCACGGAATTCTCCATCTGGAGTCCGCTTGCTTGGCATTGCAACAAACATTCCGTTATTACCATCGATGACACGAATATCATGAACAACAAATTCATTGTCAATGGTAATGGAAGCGATCGCTTTCATTCTCCCCTCAGAATTCACACGGCGAAGTCTGACATCGGTAATCTGCACTTGTGTTCACCACCTTTGCCTCTCAAAGACTTGGTGTATACTTCCACATGGCAGATCGAAATCCTTCTTTTTTCTGGAAAATAAAGTACCAAATTTATAATTATTTTTCCATACAAAGGTTTTTCGATGCTATTCGACAGGTATCGATACGATTAATTCTATTTCGACAAGCACATTCTTTGGAAGACGTGCAACCTCTACCGTAGAACGTGCAGGCTTATGATCACCAAAATAATGGGCATACACTTCATTAATCGCCGCAAACTGATCCATATCTTGAATAAATACCGTTGCCTTGACAACATCATTAAGCGACGCACCTGCTGCCGCCACCACAGCCTGCAAATTGCGGAATACTTGATGCGTCTGCTCTGTAACGCCACCCTCCACGACCTGTCCAGCTACATCAAGCGGAATCTGTCCGGACGTGAACAGCAGATCGCCTACACGGATCGCCTGGGAGTACGGCCCGATCGCTGCGGGCGCCTCTGAAGTGGAAATAACCTTTAATCGCGACATGTGTATCCTCCTTAGTATGGTTTAGGATGAAAAATAATTACCCGGCACGACCGACGTATGCTTCGTCTTCATATCAACAGCCGTCAATTTGGCCAGCGATACGTAATCCTCGAACAACCGCTCCTCCGAGCCGATCTCGCCCGACTCCACAAACACACCGACACCCGCCACCGTCGCATTGAATTCATAGAGCAGATCCATCATTCCCTGGACCGTTCCTCCGGCCTTCATGAAATCATCGATGATGAGCACGCGCGACTGCTCCTTCAGCGCTCGGCGTGCCAGAGACATCGTCTGAATGCGCTTGTTCGACCCGGATACATAATTAATACTGACCGCAGAGCCCTCCGTCACCTTGTTGTCCCTGCGCACGATGACAACCGGAAGATTCAAGAAGGTCGCCGTCGCATAAGCGAGCGGGATGCCCTTGGTCTCTACCGTCATAATGACATCAATCTCCCGATCCGCGAAGATCGTGGCAAACATCCGACCCACGTCATTCATGATCGCCGGTTGCCCCAGCATGTCTGTCATATACAAATAGCCGCCAGGCAGCACTCTCTCCGGCTGCTCCAGATGGCGGCAAATGTCTTTCATGATTGCGAGCGCGGCTGACTTCTCCATCATCGGTATATATTTCACACCGCCCGCAGCTCCAGCCAGCGTGTGAAGTTGACCTATTCCCTCGTCCTCGAAGACTTCCTTGATAATGGCAAGATCCTCGCTGATGGACGACTTGGCAGACTGATAGCGGTCGGCGAATGCTGTAAGCGATATTAACGTGTGGGGGCGGGCTAACAAATATTGTGTCATTTCCACAAGTCTTGCGCTTCTCTTTAACTTCTTCATAACCTCTCCCCCCGCAGAACCCGAATATTATAATGTCAATATAACATTTTTATACGGGTTTTTACAAGAAGAACGTTAGTATCATGTAAGCATTCTTACCACATACACTTCCTTACAGAAGCCGCGCAGCCCATTGTAGATGCGAGCTACCTTCGCTTCCTTGGATACCAGACCAAACACAGTAGGACCGCTGCCCGACATTAATACGCCCTCTGCGCCCAGCCTCTGCATGCTCTCCTTCAACTGCTCCACCTCAGGGTAGAGCGGCAGCGTGACCGTCTCCAGCACATTGCCTAGCGCAGCGCACACCTCGTTGAAGGAGCCGCGCTCAATCGCGTCCAGCATATCCGCTGTTGACGGATGCTTGTCCAACTGGGCTGCCCGCAGCCGGCCGTATACATCAGCGGTGGATACATTGATCGGCGGCTTGGCCAGGACAACCCAGCATTGCGGGGGGTTGCTGATTCGCTGCAGCCTCTCGCCCCGGCCTGTCGCCAGAGCCGTCCTGCCCGTGATACAGAAGGGCACATCGGACCCCAGCTCCGCGCCTAGCTTGCACAGCTCCTCCTCCGAGATTCCGAGCCCCCAGAGCCGGTTCAGTCCACGCAAGGCCGCTGCCGCATCACTGCTGCCCCCGGCGAGCCCGGCAGCAACTGGAATCTTCTTATCCAGATGGATGTAGACTCCCTTGCGGACATCGTAGCGCTCCTTAATGAGTCTGGCTGCCTGAAAGGCCAGGTTCTTCTCGTCCAGGGGGATGTAGCCTGCCTGGCTCGATATAATGATCGTATCCCGTGGCAGCTCTTCCATCTCCAGCCGATCTGCGAGATCGACCATCGTCATAATCATCTCGACCTCATGGAAGCCGTCCTCACGCTTGCGCAGCACATCGAGCAGCAAGTTAATCTTTGCTGGAGCTTTTTCATAAATCTTCATGTTTGTCACCCGCTCGTCATCAATTACAACTTCACATATTATAACAAAAGGGCACAAGAAAAGCTAAGATGGATTCCCTCAGCATACTGAGCGGGTCCATCCTAGCTTTCAAGCTTACAGCAAGGTATGGGGCCTTATTACGGCCGGGGTGTTCTGGATGCCGCCTGCTCTGCAAGCTCGATGGCGCGTTTGACCATATTGCCGGCATCCTTGGCGCGGATGCTTCCCCAGCCTTCCTTCTGAACGGTATCGTAAAAGCCAAGCTCCTTCGCCAGCTCATACTTCAGGTTCTCCGACATGACAGAACGCCTTCTTCTGCTCATCAGGAATCAAGCCCTCCTCTCCGGCGCAATAATTCAGCACAGTTGCGCTCAGGCTTAGAATGCGCTGTGTCCTCCTCCGCTATTCGCAATGGACATCAGCTTTGCCCTCCAAACCCCTATATACAAAAAAAACACAGTACAGAGGAAATAACTCTGTACTGTCGATAGCAGGCATTATGTTATTGCAGGTAGCTGATCTTGACTTGTCCATCATCGTTACATACCGTTACCTCGACAGACTCCGTCAGAATATCTGCGTAGCTGTAGGACACTCTCTTGAAGGCATGCTGATCCTGGTCTAGCTTGACGATAAAAACAGAGGGGTAGATTTCTTCCAACACACCGGTACGTTCAATGGTCTTCTTTCGGCCACCATTAGCACGAAGGCTGATCTTTGACCCGACATGGACTTCCAAACTGCGTTTGATTTCCAACAGCGCGTTTTTTGCCATTGTGTACAACCACCTCTTTCCTTATTCATTATACCCAAAAAGAGGGGGCTTGTCAAACGAAGGAAATATTATAGCAGTATTCTAAAGTTTTTGTCAATGAACTTTTTTTATTTTTTCTTGCGATACCAATGAAAATGAAGCAGACGCCAACCCAGAACAAGATTCCATCGGCGCGCTTGAACACGCATAGCAAAAAGCTCTCCCGAAACGAGCTCCTCGTCCCAGGAAAGCTAACTCTTCTGCTGCTTGGGCTACAGACAACCCAGCTCAGCCGGCAGCAGGTCGAATGCAGCCCTCTTACTATGCCTGCATGCTTGAATAAGGCATTGCCGCCGGCTGCGATTGCGCCTTGGGACGGGGCAGTCCCAACCGGTATCGACCACGTGTCTCAATGCCGCCTACGCCATCCATGCCGCTGATGGTTCCGCTAATCACTTCCGGCAGATTGATCGTATCCTTGAACGGCGTATAGCTCGCCTTGATCGCCACATAGACCGGATCGAGTGCATGGATCAGGATACGGCCAGGCGAGCTGGCAAAGTTCGCTCCCGCATGCAGCAATGCCTCGTAATGGGATTGACAGGCACCTGCAATCACGATGAGTCCATCCATGCTTTTCTCATAATCCCGGGCAACCTGCACGGCATTAACAAAATTTTGGGAGTTTTTGTAGCCGCCCAGGCTGTAATATCCGCTCTGCGGGTTGCGATGCTTCAATACGCCGTCATGACCGGTAATGACGATAATGTCCGGCTTCACCTGCGGCAGCAGACGATGAACCATCTCCGCCATACGCGATTCATGCACATAGATGCCATGCGCAGGCACGCGCATCGTCGAATAGAGCTGCATGCTCTTCTTCATATAATTGGCATCGCCATCGAGATGCAGCACCACACCTGGCACCTCAAAATAGGAGGGCTGTCCCGGCTGGCTCTGACGGTCAATCCAGCTCATCTGCTGATGAAGCTGCTGCTGCTGTATCCGGTCTGTTGTCTGGGCTTCCTTAATGCGAACCTGCTTGGATGCATCCGTCAGTTCAGGGTGGGTTACAATCGACAAATCCTTCATCGGGGCGTCCGCCAGCAGACGGTAATCCGCCCCCCTCAATATCGCGGACGCATTACGAACAGCTTCGATACGGAACAACACATCGCCGCCGTAGGAATGGCGCACGACCAGATCGCCTGGCTTCATGAATAGATCACCTCTTCGTCTATCCTATGGGCAAATAGCCGGATTGGTGATCTTAAATATTAATTGATCTGTGCAACAAGACCGCTCTCCAGCAGCGCCTCGCTGATGCGCGCGAACTCCTCCAGACTCAACGTCTCGCCGCGGCGTCCAGGGTCCACTCCGCAGCCGTTGAGTAATTGCTGGAGCGCCTCGCGATGCTCCTTGCCCACGAGCGCGCCCAGATTATTGCTGAGCGTCTTGCGACGCTGCGCAAAGCTCCCCTGCACGACGCGGAAGAAGAACGCTTCGTCACTGACCTGTACGGGCGGCGCGCTGCGCAGCGACAGCTTGATGACAGCCGAGTCTACGTTGGGCTGCGGGATGAATACCGTATGCGGCACCGTACAGACAAGCTCCGGCTCGCAATAATATTGCACCGCCACGCTGAGACTCCCATAGGTCTTGCCTCCTGGCCGTGCGGCCATCCGCTCGGCCACCTCCTTCTGAATCATCACCACGATATGCTCAAGCGGCAGCCGCTCCTCAAGCAGCTTCATCAGGATCGGCGTCGTCACATAATACGGGAGGTTGGCGACTACGCTGACCCCCGTCGTATCTGCATAGCGCCGCTCCATCAGCGCCCGCAGATCCAGCTTCAGCACATCGCCATGGACGACCTCCACATGAGATTGGCCCTCCAGCACCTCCGAGAGAATCGGAATCAGACGGTTATCAATCTCGACCGCTGTCACTACCTTGGCCGCATCGGCCAGCTTCTGGGTCAACGCGCCGATGCCAGGCCCGATCTCCAGCGCCCCCTTGGTCTTGTCCAATTCAGCAGCCGCCACGATTTTATCGAGAATATTTTGATCGATCAAGAAGTTTTGCCCCAGACTCTTCTTGAACGAGAATCCGTGCCTTGCAATAATCTCCTTCGTCCGCTTCGGTGTAGCCACCTGAAGCGCAGCATCCTGTCCCACCTGCTTGCTCATCCCTGTCTCCCCTTAATCCTGTTCTGATTGCCCCAGCGTCTCCTCCATCTGTGCCAGCGCAGCGCCAAATTCCTCTGCCGAGATGCGGAACATGGTGCATCGCTTGAAGAACTGCTTGCCGTTGGCATATCCGATGCCAAGCAGATTGCCCATCAGCAGCCTTCTGCGCGCCGCATCCGGGTGAACGAGCAGACCGGCGTCCACCAGATCACTCCACTCGATCTGCGGCGTGGACGGCTGCATCTGCTCCGTATATTCTGTCCGAACATTGCTGAGCGCACGCACGATTGCCTCAGGCGAGGCGTTCTCCACGCCAATATCCCCTTTGTACAGCGCCTCCTCCTGCGCGAGAAAGGCGTGCTTGCAGCCTGGTACCCGGGCCGCTACGATCTTGCGGATACGCTCTCCGGCATGGTCGGGATCGGTGAAGATAATGATCCCCCGCCGCTCCATAGCCAGCTCGATTCGACGCAGCACAGCCTCCCCGATCGCAGAGCCGCCCGTTTCGATCGTATCGGCTTCGACCGCTCGTTTTATCGCAATCGTATCATCCTTGCCCTCTACAACGATAACTTCCTTAATCATTTGAACCTTCCCTCTGTCCGTCTAAGCTTTAATTATCAATCAAAAAAAGAAGAGGCATCGCCTCTTCTTATCATGACATATTTGCATCGAAATTACGATATGATTAGAGCACAGTCAATAAAAAGTCTTGCAGAGCTTGAGGCACCGCCGGTATTAACTCGATTTGGGCTTGTTAGGGCCAATCACATACACGGTATGCCCTTTTTTGCGACCGAACTTCTTCACATGGGACTCACTATCGAAGTAAACATCGATCTTGTTGCCCTTAATAGCTCCTCCGGTATCCTCTGCCCGGCGGAAGCCCACCCCTTCGATGTATACCCACCAGCCCATGGGAATGACATCAGGATCGACAGCAATCGTCTGTCCCTCCTGCACCGTCGCTCCCGAGGCTGTAATGCCATACAGCGGGTGGCTCTCATCCTTGCCCGTCGAAGCTACACCCGCCGAATAAGCGGTCAGTGTTACACTCTTGAGCACCTTCTTCGCCTTGAAGGTAACGCCTGACTTGGTTACGGTCTGCGCTGCGCCAGTACCTGCGTCCGCGGAAGCAACCATAACCTCCGGCTTCTTCTTCGTGCCGATGGCGATGATCTGATCAACGCTCTTCGACTCGATGGTCTTCGTAACCAGCTTCTCTGATACGAGCTGACCATCCTCATAGACCTTCTCGTATTGTTCCACGAGCAGACCTTCCTTGCCGGCCTGTACGACCTTCTCCTTGCCTTCCTCGAGCGTCGGATCATTCTTCTTCACCACTTCGAACGGCACCGACTGCTCTGTCTTGGCAACCTGTTTATCTACACGAACGATCGATACGGTCTCATTAGCCTCTAGCTCTTCTGTCAAGGCAGGCATGATCTTATCGTCGTCTGAAAGCGAAATATTCAAATCCTCGATCGCCGCTTTCACGGTTCTTTCTGTGGTGTAGAATGTCTTCGTTGTACCGTCTGCCCTAACCGTCACCGGTATAGCCTGGTCAATTACAATCCGGGCCCCGTCCTTGATGTCCGCATCAAGCGGCATCGAGATTTTGTCGTGTTCCCCGACTGTAATAGCTTGTTCATCCAACAGGCGCTGCAGGACCCACTGTTTCGTCGAAACAACGGTTTCTTGTCCATTGACTACGAGCGATACGCTCTTGTAAGCCGTACCGTACAGCAACACCAGTAACATGAAAGTCATAGCGATTGAGATAATAGCACTTAGAACAATCAAACGCAAATTTTCATGCTTCCATCGCAATGCGAAAGACATGCTGGATGATCGTTTATCATGGGTATCCTTGAGTTGGAACATGCCCACTTCCTCGGTCCTCCTTCATAGCCCCGCCGTCAACTGTTACGCATGATCTCAAATGACGCGACTATTGTAGATTAGCGTGCAAGCACGCATTCCTAGTAGCTCGCCGATTCCCCACCTCCATGATTAACCCTATGTCGCCCTCTGAATAGATATTCAAAAATAAAAAGAAGCCCGCGACAGAGGATCTGTTTCGTGGCTTCCAGGCAAGTTGTATTCACCATGGATTGTGGGCACGAGGTTGATCTCTCTCTTACATGCTGACGAGGTTAGCTGACGGGTTCGGGCAAGAGAGTCGCCCTATCGGTTCGAACCGGATGCGAAGGTTTCCGGACACGTACCAAATTCACCCCTGAACAACAATGGTTCCCCCGCTTCCTTTGCACGATTTCGGACACGCCGTAAGACCGAACAAAGGAATTAAGCAAAATTGGAAATCCAATACATATTCAAGCTCTGAGAAAAATCATACCCTCTTTCGTGGCCCATTGTAAAGATCATTAAAAATGCGATTTAAACGAATTTTCAGGAAAAACTCGCAATATTAATGCAAATTCACCGAACAAATTGAGTTTTATCACCCCATAGGTCTTTATTTCTCAGATTCTTTTCTATTTTTGAGGTAGACGAAAACAAAGCTCTGCATTTCGGGTCGTAATTTTAGCAATCTCTTCCAAAGTTATCCCTTTAATTTCTGCTGCGGCCTCCGCCACCATACGTACATAAGCCGATTCATTGCGCTTGCCGCGGTACGGATGAGGGGCGAGATAAGGAGCGTCTGTCTCAATCAATATACGATCGATTGGAACCCTTTCCATGACCTCTTTGGGTACCCTTGCATTCTTGAATGTCACCGGTCCGCCGAAGGAAATATAGAAGTTCATATCCAGACATAATTTGGCTGTTTCCCAGCTTCCAGAGAAGCAGTGCATGACCCCTCCGACCTCATCCGCGCGCTCCTCCTTCAGGATGCGCACAATGTCTTCATGGGCATCGCGATTATGAATAACGATTGGTTTATTTACCTCCTTTGCCAATCTTATCTGCTCTCTAAATACACGATGCTGCACGTCCTTTGGGGACGTATCCCAGTGATAATCCAATCCAATTTCACCAATTGCTACTACTTTCGGATGACTCGATAGCTCTCGAATCCAGTCCAAATCCTGGGGCTGCATATCAATACTGTCAACTGGATGCCATCCGACAATCGCATAGATCGAATCATGGGCTTCTGCTAGAGATATTGTCGAAGGGATGGTCTCCCGGTTAAATCCAACATTTAATATTCGCTCCACTCCGGCTTCTTTGGCTCGTTGCAGGACGAGCTCACGATCATTGTCGAAACGGGCGGAATCCAGATGCGCATGTGTATCAATCAACAAAGTTAAAACCCCTTTTCTTCTATAAATACAAGCTATACACCGAACAACTCGCGAATGGAGGGACGGAGCTTGTTCGCATGGGCACGTAGCAGATCGTCCGGGTAATATAGGTGATATTTTCCAAGATGAAGCCCTGTAATAGACCGAATAATGTCAGACTTCCCCGATATTTCAGACAATTGATGATTCATACCCAAGAGCAGGATAGGCGGCTTCTCCTCCCCCTCTGCCTTGCCAGGCTGGTACACATCGTAGGGCAGATCGAACGGGAAGTCAATCTCCAGATGATACTCCGGCCGCAATCCGGCAGCGGCAAAATCACAGCGAATCTCATGCCACAATGCTTCATCCTCTTGATCCATGGTTATATATTTATACAATCGCCGATGAAGGAAACGAAGGCATAGATCGGACAGCAGATGATCTGCCTCCTCCGTCCACTGTATGAATGCCGTCTGCGCCATCGCCTCGTCCAACAGGAAATAATCCTGTAGTGACAGCTCGTCCATGAGCAGCCGCTGCATGGGACGCGGCAGATAGGTGAAGCGATAGCCTTCGTGGTACAGCTCCTTCGCCCGCCTGAATATTTGACGCAATATAATCTCAGAGCTGCGAGTGACCGGATGGAAGTACACCTGCCAGTACATCTGGTACCGGGACATCAAATAATCTTCAACAGCATGCATGCCGCTTTCCTTCACGACGATCTTCCCTTGATGAGGCCGCAGCACACGCAAGATGCGCTCCAGATCGAACGTGCCGTAGTTGACCCCGGTAAAATAAGCATCCCGCAGCAAATAATCCATTCGATCCGCATCCATCTGGCTGGATACGAGACTGATGACGATTGGCTTGTCATAGGTCTTGCGGATGACAGCGGCCACCCGCTCGGGGAGATCCTCCGACACACGCCGCAGCACGCGATTGACCTCCGTATCCTCCAGCAGGAATCGACATGTCCAGCCCTCATGGTGCAGATCGAAGACCTGCTCAATGGAATGGGAGAAAGGGCCATGTCCCAGATCATGGAGCAGTGCTGCACAGAGGGATACGTACTTTTCCTCGCGCGGCCAATCGGCATACCCGTTGCGTTCAAATTGTGAAATGATCTTGCGGGTAATCTCATATACACCCAGCGAATGGGAGAAACGGCTGTGCTCCGCGCCATGAAATGTAAGGTAGGAGGTGCCGAGCTGTCGGATGCGCCGCAGCCGCTGGAACTCCTTCGTGTTGATCAAATCCCAGATCAGCTCGTCCTGCACGTAGATATATTTGTGTACGGGATCTTTGAATACTTTCTCTTCGGGTAGCTGATGCTCCTGTGTCATTCTTGTCACCTCTCTAGTCGCGCAAGCATAGGCCTGGCATATTAAACCATCTGTCTGTATCATGTTGGATTTTCAGTCAAAATGCAAGCTTAAGCCTTATTTCTCAAGCTTCCACTATTTCCCTATATTCGTAGCTGTAAAAAATTTGTACAATACAAGATGTCACATGTCGACAATTACAGTAGATACTCGGCTTTATTTCGACAATGTATAATGCATTATGTCGAATAGTGTCGAGCTTTCATTTCCATCTGTTATCGCTAATTCTGCCCATATATTTCGTGAATTTCGTTATATTTATAGTAACATTAGTAGATTTTAACACATTTTCGGGATAAAATTTGGGTTGACTATTATGGGAAAGGTTGGTATTATAGATAACAGAAAACGTAGTTTTTTGTCGAATAATGACGAAACCGTTTGGAAGGGGAAACGATAGATCATGATGAAATCAACGGGTATTGTCCGTAAGGTAGACGAACTGGGCCGGGTAGTTATTCCAATCGAGCTTCGCCGTACATTGGGGATAGGTGAGAAGGACGCACTGGAGATTTATGTAGACGGCGAGCGCATCATGCTGAAAAAGTATGAGCCTGCATGTATCTTCTGTGGCAATGCAGAGAATGTTACCTACTTCAAAGGAAAAATAGTTTGTCATGAATGTTTAGCAGAATTGCCTACACCTGTGACAAATTAAAAAAAATAAGTTATAATAAAAAAATCAACATTGTTAATTCTAACCTTTTTATACTCCTTGTTGCCTTCCTGTGCTAGAACCCGGCCAGGAAGGTCTTTTTTTGTGCGCCAGCAGCGTGACAATGACACGGGCGGCAAGGACAAGTAGGTATTCCTCCTGCTTGACCTTGCCGTCCGTTGTCCCATCAGGCCGCTGCGCACGGCGTACACTCGTTACGTACACTCGTCCCATTCCTAATGCTGCGTTTCCGTATCATCCTCTTTAATCATAATCTGATTATAGATGTCCCGCTTGCTTAGCCCTCTATCCTTACCGACCTGCTTCATCGCTTCCTTGCGGCTTTGGCCCGGGGCCTGCTCCATATAGTGATGGACATGCTGTTCGATCGTCATATCCGACCACCATGCCGCCCCCTGCTCGCCAGTCGCTGCCGCATCGCTGTCCGCTCCCTCGACCACGAGGCAATATTCCCCCAGGGGCGGGTGCTCCTCCAGCCATTCCAGGCATTCAGATACCGTACCATGTACAGCCTCCTCATGCTTCTTCGTGAGCTCACGGGTCATCGCCAGTCTCCGGTTCCCCCATTGCTCCAGCATCGCCTGCAAGGTCTTCTTCAAGCGATGGGGCGATTCATAGAGCAGCAGTGTGCCACGCTGGCTCCGCAGCTCCTCCAGCCAGAGAAGCAACGGCTTCTTATCCCGCGGCGGGAAGCCGGCGAAGGTAAACCGCTCGGTCGGCAGCCCGGACATAATGAGGGAGGAGAGCGCTGCATTCGCTCCAGGGATTGGCACGACAGGGATACCCGCCTCCACAGCTTCACGGACGAGATCTGCGCCGGGGTCAGAGATGGCAGGCAAGCCGGCATCGCTAACCAGAGCGATCGTCATGCCCTCCGTCAACAGGCGAATCAGCTCCTGACCGCTGGCCTGCTTATTATGCTCATGATAGCTGACCAGACGGGTTGCGATCTCAAAATGTGTCAACAGCTTGCGAGTCTGACGGGTATCCTCGGCCGCGATCAGCTCTGCCTCACGCAGCGTTCGAATCGCCCGGAAGGTCATATCCTCCAGGTTGCCGATAGGCGTAGCAACCAGATAGAGCGTTCCCGTCTCGTGACCGGCCTGAAAGCTCTTTTGCACCTTTACCACCGTATATTCATCCTTTCGGCTAGCCTTCTTGAGACGCTTGCCCGTAGTAGATTTCCATTAGCTCCTGCTGATAACGATGATTGGCATCATACACGATGAGCGGCGGCAGCACCCTCAGCTCCGGCTTGCCATCCCGCGAAGCCTCGATCAGCACCATATTGGCCTCAGCCTCAGCATGCGGATGCACCATGCGCAGCCGCTTGGGCTCCAGCCGCACAGCTCTCATCGCATCGATAATCTCAGCGAGCCGCGACGGTCGGTGCACCATAGCGACCTTGCCGCCAGTCCGCACCAGGCGCGAGCACGCTGCCGCGACCTCTTGCAGCGTACAGTGAATCTCATGGCGGGCAATGGCCATATGCTCATTTGAATTTTGGTCGCCAGTGCTCGCTGGCATGTAAGGGGGGTTGACTGTCACCAGATCGTAAACCCCATACCCCTGCTCCAGATGATAGCTGCGCAGATCCCCCTGAACGATGCGGATTTGCTCCTCTAGTCCGTTCCATTGCACACTGCGCCGCGCCATATCGGCCAGCCGCGGCTGAATCTCCACCGCATCGATCCTCGCCTGGGTGCGTGTGCTCAGCAGCAGTGGAATGACCCCGTTGCCCGTGCATAGATCAAGGATCTGACCTTTGCGAGGTACACTGGCGAATCTGGCCAGCAGCACGGCATCCATTGAGAAGCTGAATACCTCCGGGCTCTGAATAATATGCAACTCGTGGGTTAACAGATCATCCAGCCGCTCCGACGGCAGCAGCTCTGCCTTCACCCTCTCCATATCCATGCTCCTCCTCCACCATGCGCAACGGATGAATTGAAGGCGATATGCCGCCAATTGCGCATCGAATTGAAAGAAGACCCACACATGGGGTCTTCTTCAACCTACCTATTAAGTAATAGGGGTCTGCACCGGATTCAACCTTCCTGTCATCAATCCTTGTTCAGGAATGAGAGACAGAACAGACAGTCTCCCTCCGTGCGCAGATGTCCATAATATACATTGCAAATATGAAAACCCTCATGATACAACCGAGCCAGATTGTCATGTCCCTCACCAACCGCGGGCGTCTCCCTGCTGGTGAAGCCTGCACTGCCGTCAGATGTCTCTTGCTGCATCTGTGGAGCCTGCTCCACCTCTTCAACAGAGGCTTCATCGACCACATGCAGGGATTCACGCTTGAACAGGTCTCTAAGCTGTTGGTTTTCTATGCTGAGGCGTTTATTCTCTTCAAGTAGCGCTTTAATCAATAGCTTCATCTCACCAAGCTCGGTGTGCAGCCCGCCGACATGTGTTTCTAATTGATCCATTCGTTTGAATAAATTATGATTCTCCAAGTCCCCACCCCAGAGTACCGCGCAAAATCGTCGATTATTTTACCACAACATCATCAAAAGGCAGCTCTTTCGGTTTGCCTCCCGTCTCGAACAGTTGAACATAGACCGTCCGCGCAGAAGCGTTAATGCCCGTAACCTTTCCTTCGCCAAGCGAGGTAATAACGACCTTGCCGGTAGCCGGCAGCTCCTCGCGAATGCTCTCATAATTATCATGCTCGTATTTCAGACAGCACATCAGCCGTCCGCACAGACCAGATATTTTGGTCGGGTTGAGCGACAGGTTCTGATCCTTCGCCATCTTGATGGACACCGGCTCAAAATCACCAAGCCAGGAGGAGCAGCACAATATTCTGCCGCACGGCCCGATGCCTCCCAGCATCTTGGCCTCATCACGGACGCCGATCTGGCGCAGCTCGATTCGTGTGCGGAACACACTGGCAAGATCCTTCACCAGCTCCCTGAAATCCACTCTGCCCTCTGCCGTGAAATAAAAAATAATTTTATTGCGATCAAACGTAAACTCCACATCCACCAGCTTCATCTTCAACTGATGATCGCGAATCTTGCCCATACAGGTAGTAAAAGCATTTTTGGCAGCGTTTCTGTTCTCCTCCATCACCTTGGCGTCGGCGTCTCCTGCGATTCGGATCACCTTCTTCAAGGGAAGAACAACATCCTCCTCCTCCACCTGCTTTTGTCCGACTACGACTTTTCCATACTCAATCCCTCTTGCCGTTTCGACAATGACATGCTGGTTTTTCTCCACTGCATGCTCTACAGGGTCAAAATAATATATTTTACCCGCCTTCTTAAAGCGGACACCTACAACATTATACAAGGCTTCTGCCCTCCTGAAGGTTCACCAGAAATTGCTCGAAGGCCAACTGCGGCGCCACATGCGCACGGATCCGCTTGCCAGCCTCCAACGTAGACTCCATACAATACACCCAACCTTCAGCCGAACGCGCAAAGGCATGATTCCGTATCCATTCCAACTGGTCGTTGTAGACGATCACATCTTCCCTGCCGGTCTGATAGTGAATCATATCCTTGTACCATAGCAGCAGCATCGACATCAACTGCTCTGGCTGCTGGCTGGAGCCTGACTTGAATACATTCTGTGACAGCGTCACCATAGCCGCTGTATACTTTGTCAAGCTCTCCTTGCCTAATTGTATCACTACGTTTCTCGTTTCTGCAAACCCCTCTTGTTGGATAATCTCCCGACATGCATCCATACCGGAGGCCAGATGAACAGCAACCCGGACAAGCTGAGGCGGGTGCCCCTCGTTCAACAACGCCGTCTGCAGCTCAGCAGGAGCCATCGGATGGAAGGGAACGATCTGGGATCGGGAGCGAATCGTAGGCAGAATCGCTTGCCCATTATCAGTGAGCAAAAGGGCAGTAATCGGAGACGAGGGCTCTTCGAGAAATTTCAGCAGACTGTTGGCGGCTGGAAGCGTCAGCTTCTCGGCTCCTTCGAGAATATAGACCTTGCGTTCCTGTCCCTGCTGCCGATAGGATAGCTCATGCTGCAGCTCTCGAATCTGATCGATCTTGATCGTTGCCCCGTCTGGAGCAATCTGCAGCAGGTTAGGCTGATTACCATGCTCCAGCTTGCGGCAGGACAGACACTCCCCGCACGCATCCGTTCCATTACGCTCACAGAACAGCGCTTTGGCAAATGCCATTGCAGTTGCACGTTTCCCCGTGCCAGACGGGCCGCTGAACAGATAAGCATGGGATACCTGCTTGCGCTCCAGCGCCTGCTGCAATATTCGCTTCGCATTTTCTTGTCCAACAATGTTCTGGAATGACATCGCTTGTACTGCTCCTCAAAAAAAATAATTGATCAGCAGACCTCTAATCTCGCCGACCCGCTCCAGCAGCTCAATCCTGCCTTGCTCCGTCTCCAGCAGCTCCTCCCCCATGCTGATCAGGACAGCGTCAATCTCCTCAAGCAGCTTATACCGCTTGGTTCGTCCGCGCCGATCCCAGCCCTTCGTCTCCTTGAGGCCTACGCCGCGCCGCAGCGTATCCTCCAGAAACCTCTTGACCATCTGCTTGTACACGGTCAATTCGCGCACGGTCATGGACTTGGTCAGCCGCTCGCCCTGGTTATGAATGTCCTGCAGCTTCTTCTGGAGCTGTTCCTGGGTTCTCAGATGGTCCTGCTGCCCCATCACATCTGCAAAGTTCATCGGATTGGAAGGGCGAGAGCTGAGATCCGCCCGCGCCCGTTCCTGACCGAGCGGTCGAAAACCGGGGTTAATTTTCATCTCTACCGTCACACCCGATCAATAATGTTCGAATCGTTCTACTGGGACGACGAAGACAGCAGCTCCGCCAACTTGCACCTCGACAGGAAAAGGAATATAGGAATCCGTAGTGCCTCCCATCGGCGTAACCGGGGTGACTAATTGGTCGCGTATTTTGCAATTGGAGCGAATGACATGCATGACCTCAGACACCCGCTCATCCTCAATCCCGATCATAAACGTCGTATTGCCCGCTTTCAGAAATCCACCTGTACTGGCCAGCTTGGTCGCGCGAAATCCTTCCTTCACGAGCGCATTCGACAGACGGTTGCTATCCTTGTCCTGCACAATCGCGATCACTAATTTCATCGTAAACCCTCCCTCGTATCGACTTGTTATCCGCGTCTGCGACCTCTATAACGGTTACGTGCACTTCGCCCTCATGGAGCTGTACGACGTAGTATCTACGCTTTTCTACTATTATATATAATTAGACATGAGACGTAGAAAAACCTTTAATGGAAGGAACGGTTTCACTACCTTGCGAATCTCTGGATAACAGCTGCAATCGCCTGCTCCAGCACCTGCTCGGCAGATAGTGACGCGTCCAGGCGGACGATCCGTTCCGAATACAATTCATATACCCGTTGATAGCCCTCACGAACCTGCTCATGGAATCGCAGTCCCTCCAGGTCAAGACGATTGAGCTCCCGTGCCCCATCGCGATGAATACGCTGCAGTCCTAGCGCTGGCTCAATATCCATCCATAAGGTCAGATCCGGCATCGTCTCGCCTATAGCGAAGCGGTTAATCTCCCACACGGGCTCCATGCCAAGCCCTCTGGCATAGCCCTGATACGCCAAGCTGCTGTCGATGAAACGATCGCAGATGACAACAGCCCCCTGCTGTAATGCAGGCACAACCTTCTCTACAAGATGCTGTCTGCGCGCGGCGGCATACAAGAGCGCTTCCGTTCTTGCATCCATCGCCGTATGGCGAGCATTTAGAATAACGCCGCGAATCTCCTCCGCGATCGCGATTCCTCCCGGCTCTCTCGTCGTTACCACCGGAACGCCAGCCTCACTCAGACGGTGCTCCAGTTCGCTGATCAGCGTCGTCTTGCCTGCACCCTCTCCACCCTCCACCGTAATGAAGCATCCCGAAGGTAATCGCAGCCCGGACAGCGTGGACAACTGCTGGACATGGGTTGAATCCATTCGTTTATCGTTCAAAGCCAATGCTCCTAATCGTTTCAGTATCTCATCTATTGTAACAAAGCCGCTCGTCCCGGTAAACGATGAATCGCTGGGTCGCTGCAATCCTCCCATTTACATCAAGCCACTTAATACACCTTGATACGCATCATAGTCGGATCAGATGCCCCCTGGAACTTCGCTCCCTGCCCCGCTAGACTGCTAATAACAGCAATCACCTCTGGAGTAAGTCGCTCGCCCGGATACAATATAGGTATGCCGGGAGGATAAGGCGTGATCATCTCTGCACAAATTTTCCCTGCACTATCCTGCAGCCTCACCTGCTCCGTAGCCTCTGATGAACGGTCAAGCCACGACAAGCGTACAGGCTCAGAGATGCGAGAGGGAGATGCGCTCCATATCGTAGCCATTCCGCCATACATCTGCTTCTGGCGGCTCGCTGGCACAGCAGATGCTGCCTCTATACTCTCCGCCGCTGTCTCTGAAGCATGATCACT
Source organism: Paenibacillus sp. J5 (assembly GCF_054955055.1). Lineage (NCBI taxonomy): Bacteria > Bacillati > Bacillota > Bacilli > Caryophanales > Paenibacillaceae > Paenibacillus > Paenibacillus sp. J5. The sequence continues at coordinate 67,282 of NZ_JBUEDD010000019.1, forward strand.
CGCTGCCTCAATCCATCGTTCCTTCAATCGACATCGCTCGGAGATCGCATGTAGTGCCCGCAGCATACGGCTCGCCTCGGCATCGCCAACGGATAAACCAATGAGCAACACGCAGTAGCGCGTATCTGCCATCTCCGCCCATATCCCTTCGCGCTCCAACTGCTTCTGCCAGTCGTAGCCGGATATGCCATCCGTGCGATCATAGATGCACAGGCGTAGAGGATCGACCGTGTCCACTGCCGCTTGTTGTACCTGCGCAGACGGTGGTTGATCGTTGGATTGCCCATCCTCTGGAACGGAACATGATGCACCTAAGCCCCCCGCCACTGCCCCCACCCAGGGCAACTGCTCGCATATCGCTTGGCGGAGGCTGATGGAGACGGCCAGCGCACGGTCAAACAACGTCGCCCCCTGATGCGCACAGGCTGCTCGGGCGACATCAAGCGATGCCATGATCGGGTACGATGGACTTGAAGACTGAATGGCCGCTAGTGTCTGCCTCAGCCTGCCTCGATCGATAAGCGGCCCTTGGATATGAAGCATCGCACCCATCGTCAGTGCAGGCAACGTCTTATGTGTCGATTGTACGACCGCATCTGCTCCCGCCTTCACGGCTCCCCCCGGCAGCTTCGGATGAAGTCCGTAATGGGCGCCGTGCGCTTCATCGATGAGCAGCGGAATGCCATAGCGATGCACTAGCTCGGCATAGGCTTGCAGGTGTACACCCTGACCATAATAATTGGGGCTGCTCAATAGGACAGCCGCTGCCTGCGGATACAGGGACAATGCTTGCTCCAGATCAGCCAAGGCAGGTACGGTAGGCAGCCCAGTGGCAGCGTCAAGCTGTGGAGAGAGAAATACCGCCTGAGCGCCGGATAACATGATGCCATTCAAAATCGACTTATGAACATTGCGCTGTGTGATCAGGATGGCATCTCGCGGACACTGGCTCAGCAGCAGCGCCAAATTGCCAGAGGTGCTCCCTCCAATCAGAAAATAGGTCTCCTCCGCGCCATACAGTTGTGCTGCCAATTGCTGAGCCTCGTGAATGGCTCCTTCCGGTTGATGTAGATCGTCTGTAACCGACAGCTCCGTCACATCCAGGCGCATTATGCTCTCAAAGCTGGCGCGCACCTGAGGAGGAAGCTGCTGCAATACGTGACCATACTGATGACCGGGCACATGCAAGCTGAGCGGATTCAATGCAGCGTGCTGAGATAACATATCGAACAAAGGAGTATGCCAGGAATTCATCTTCATTATCAGCCTCTCTAATCATGCAACATATCATAGTAGTATTTAAATTTTACCATATCCTCCTGCATCATTGATGCAAATTGTGTAGCCTGACCACGTCAAAAACCCTTCGGAGCCTTCTGCCGCCCAAGAGATTTCACTCTTACACCGCAGAAGACACCGAAGGGAACAAGAGAAGATCACGTCTGCTTCTATGCACATCATGCATTTTTTTGCAGCCAGATACGCCGTAGCTGATGAATGAAGAAAGGGTATTTCGCATCCCTTACATCTGTTCTGACCATCTCCGCTTCGCACGCATCACAGATGAATTCAGACATAATAAATATTCCCTCATCCTTCTCCTGGTTGCATACGATGCAGCATGTCTGACGGTATTCCTCTTCCATCGTTTATCCCGTCCTTTATTCATAGTCTTGCATACCTTCATTATGGCACAAATGATAGGAAAGTATACTTGTTTCATAGCGATTTTCAATATTAATTGAATAAGGGTCTCGTTGCCCCTAGCTGATTCATGAGGATTTCATACAAGAATCGATGGTTGTGGGCGATTTTTTACATCGTATTCATCTATTTTACAATTGGTTCCCGCATCATCCTCCTTCATCACCATAAAGTTAAACCGCCCTTCGTCCGATATGTATACTATATGACTCTGGAGCAAGCTGGAGGGGCAACAACGTGCAGCGATTAGAAGAGCTTAACGAGAACGCTACGATCTATCATTACCAACTCATTAAGAAAATCCATATCCAAAATGAAGCTTTAACAAGCTATGCCCTCATTGTCTCCGGTTTAGGCATATTTCAGATAATGTTGTATGGCTATATCGGCCTAATCATCTGGCTCATAAGCGGATTATCCATCTACCTGCTGCATTGGGTCATTATTAGGCTAACGATGATACGAGTAGAGGAGCCTGAGGATCGTCGTTGGGGTTGGCGGTATAAAGCGCCATGGATCGGTTATCTACCGATCGCTATGGTCGAGCATCAGTTGTTTCGCAGACTGCACCGTCACTTACTATGGATTGGTCTGTGCGCCTTGGCGCTAGCTTACCCCTGGATCAACGAATCGGCGATGATCAGCCTCATTAGCTGGCATCTGTGGGCGTTAGCCCCCCGTATGATCATCCTTAGCCGGGTGCGCCGTCTCCGCAAGGATGGAGTGCTGCTGCTTGATGATACTGCTGTCAGCTTCTACAAGCGATAGTCGAGAGCGCAGCGCAGGGTTGCGGCTATCGCATTCATCATGGGGGACCGTGGAGGTTCGGAATCAGCTTCTTCGTTCCGCTTCACTCCCCCATACAGCCCAAGCTGAAGCC